>QJWJ01000235.1 GCA_003235365.1 Deltaproteobacteria bacterium | reverse complement strand
AGCGTGGTCGTCGCTCGACTGCGCTGTCGTCGAAGATACGTGCCCGAGCAACCCCCCCTCTCCCGATACGGAGTGCGTGATCGGAGAAGACGTCGGTCGGGAGGTGCCGTGCAGCTATGAAGCGGGGGTGAACTGCTACTGCGACGTGTCATTTGGCTACCCGGGTGAGGAGGGCACCTGGCTTTGCTTCGGACCGCCGCCTAGCTCGGACTGCCCAGTTGAGCTTCCGAACCTCGGTGATGGCTGCGCAACCAATGGCGTGAGTTGCCGCTATGGCTACAGCTCCGCCGGCTGCTACGCAGGCCCGTACTCGACGGTGTTCTGCTATCAAGGCAAGTGGGAGGAAGGCTTGGATGTCGGCTGTGCTGAGTAGTCGTTCGTACACCGCACTGATTGGCGCTGTTGCGTTCGGATGCTGCCTCTCGACAGCAGCATGCAACGGACAGAGCTCGAGCGGCGTGGACACCACGCGCTGGACGCCAACCCGCAACGGGGCGGGAGATGACGCCGACTCCGGTGCGAACGGCAACGCTTCCGATGTCGAGAAGCAGAACGCAGACGCCGCACCCCAATCTGCGTCCAACGACGCCGGCGGGTCGAACCCGCAGGAAGGCAACAAGTCTGATTCGCCATCGACGGGCAGCGCCGCAGGTGGAGTGACCGCTTTGGACGACGGGGCGACTGGTCCAAGTTCCAGTCCCGGTCCGGGCTCACCGGGGACAAGCGCAGACGGTGACCCGGGTCAAGGTGGCGGGGCCGGTCCCGGGGGAAGCATCCGCCCAACGCCACAGCCAGCCATTGCTGACGCCGGTTCCAGCGATCCCTCGATGCCCGGCGATGACCCGTCCCAATCCGATCGCGATTCGGGTTCGCAGCCGCAACCTTCGACGACTCCGGACAACCCAGCTCCGTCGGGGGACGTTAGCCCCGTTTGCGAAGCGTATGATACCGCCTACGCCCGGACTCGCGCAGAGGAGAAGGCCTACGCCGAGTGGCAGTCGATGCAATCCGCGTCGGAGCCGCCGACGGAGGATCCACCAGCGCAAGCATGCCGGGACTGCTCGTTGCTGGATCAGTGCCAAGCACCGCCGGACTTCGACGCGGATTGTGGCGATTTGAATGCGTGTGTGGAACGCCACTGCACTTGCAAGGACTGCACGCCCCAGAACGTTCCCGGCGGCAGCTTGTGCGAATGTATAGAAACGTGCATCGCCACGACGAACGAGCGTTGTTGGAAGCCGTGGGACGACTACATGCAGTGCGTATCGAGCGAGTGCGCAGACTCGTGTGGCATCTAGCAGCATCCATCTTCGGGCGAGCCGGACTGGGATTGATCGGTTGCTGCGTGACAGGCTGCTCGGCGGCGGGTGAGCAACCACCAGAATTGGGGCGCGTCAGTCAACGCGTACTCGGTGGCGACGCGGTACCGGCGTCGGAGTGGGGCAGCGTCGGTTGGCTCGACTCTGGCTGCACTGCAGTTCAGATTAGTGACCGGGTGCTCGCATACGCTGCGCACTGCGGCACGGATGCGAGCTTCGCCTGGTTTCAGAACGACATCCGTATCAATGGCGCGAAGACGGAAAGCCCCCCGTCGAAGGCATTTCGAATCGAACGCTGCGTCGCGCACCCCTCGGGCAACGAGATCGGCAGGGATCTCGCGGTGTGCTTCTTGGCTGAACCTCGTCGCGGAACCTTCGAACCACTCGTGTCGGAGACGACGCGGTCTCGCATCGAGCCCGGAGACGATGCTTTGCTACTGGGATACGGGAGCATCGGGTCCGGTATTCGCACTTTGACCAAGGGCGCTGTCTGGGCTGACATCCAAGACGTCGGATGGGAACTGTACATCGGCGACGCCGAGCATGGCACGTGCCCCGGTGACTCCGGAGGCCCCGCGTTCGTATCGACAGAGGAAGGCTTCGAGCTGTTGGCTGTGCTTTCGGGCGGTGAAGCCGAGCACTGTGGCGTCGGATGGTATACCGACCTGTTCGCAGTTCACGATTGGCTCGACTCGCAAGTCGAACAAGCGGGCTCGTCGGAACCGCAAGCTGGTTGTTCGCTCTCCCAGCGGAACGCCTTGCCATTGCGGCACTCGAGCGCGACGCTCCTGCTCGTATTCGCGTTTGGCATCACAGTGCTGCTGTCGTTACGGCGCAGCCGTGCTCCCTCCCCGCCCTCGTCGCAATAGCACCCGCTGCCGACGACGCGGCTGACGTTCGACCGTCGCGACGACGCTCGATGGCGCTGCGCGTGGGCGGTTACCCTCAAACGTTCGAGGCGTCATGGGTCGCACGAATCCTTCACTTGGATTCAGCGTTCAGCCTGCGATTCGGCGCTGGTCGCTGGCTTGGCACTCGTGGAACCACTGGGAGCGTTCGAAGCATCGCTCCCCGAAGCTCGAACCGATTCCGCATCTGCGAGCGGGTCGTTCACGTCGGAGGCTGGCGCTACAACCACTTCACCCGCCGTACCTGTCGACCGCCACGGCGTTGGCACCAGTGGGCGAGTCGACGCTGAGGAAGCCGTGCGCAGCTCGATGCGTGCCGAGGCAAAGCCAGCCGCGGGCAGCGGTTGGGCAAGGCGGTACACGGCGGATACGGCCGCTGCAAACGTCACAGCAGCAACGCAGCCCAAACTCAGAGCAGCCACACGCCCTCGTACTGTCGTCGCGGGAACGAACAGAACACCGCCAGCCAACGTGGACTCCTCGGGCTCCTCTTCCAAGTCTGCTCGCGTGATCACATCCGAAACACGCGGCATCGGCAACTCCAGCTTTGGGCGCGCATCGTCAGACGCAACGAGCGGAGGCGGTGTCAGGCTCGCCAAGAGGTCCGCATCGGCGTCGACACACTGGAACCATTGCTGGCACAGAGACGCCCCGGTGATGTCGGTGGCCTTCCCGCACCCGCTCAACCAGCGTGCCAGCTCTTGACCGAGTTCACGCATCGTCGACCAGCGATGATGCGGCTCTTTTGCCAAACCGCGTTCGACGATCTTCCACAGTGCTTCATCGGCGAGACCAGCATCGAAGAGAGAGGGTGGGTCGCGAGCGAGAATCGCGTACAACAAGCCTGTCGGCGTCGTATTGCCAAAGGGTGGCGCGCCCGCGATCAACTCGTACAGGACGATACACGTGGACCAGACATCTGATCGAGCGTCGACCTCTTCGCCTCGGGCCTGTTCAGGAGAGACGTACACCGGGCTTCCCAACAGGGCCCCGGTGCGGGTGAGTCGAGTGTTCGGATTCTCGAGCTTGGCGATGCCGAAGTCCAACAGCTTTGGCTGCACGCGACCGTCCGCGGTGCGAGCCAGGTAGATGTTCTGAGGCTTGATGTCGCGATGAACGACACCCTTCTGATGCGCGACGCAAAGCGCGTGGACGATCGGAAGCAGTGTGGCGACGGCCTTGCTCGCCGAGAGCTGACCTCTGCGAGCCAGTGCACGCCCCAGGTCTTCGCCCTCCAACAACTCCATCACGATGAAAGCACCACCGCGCGAACACAGCCCGTAATCGTAGACACGGGCGATCGCTGCATGGCCCAATCGAGCAGCAGCGCAGGCCTCGAGCTGCAGTCGTCTTCGACCGTCGTTGGGCAGTTCATCGTCTCGGGCGTTCGGTCGCAACACCATCTTGAGCGCCACGTCGACGTGGAGGGTTTCGTAGTGCGCCCTCCACACCGTCCCCATCCCACCCTCGCCGAGCAGCTCGAGCAAGCGATACTTGCCGGCAACCGTTTCCCCGGAACGGTAGGACATCGCCGTAGCTGGTGTGGAATGAGCGTCCTCTAGGTTCATCGAGATCCAATTACGATCCGATGATGCCGTATGACGAGGCGCAGACATCAAGACACATCGTACGGAGAGGTCGACGCCGCGCAATAATCTCAGTCACGAGCAGCCACTAACTTGGCTACCGCAAGACTCCGCTCGGTCCGCTCGTATGCTGCGGTCAGAATCGACGCGGGGAACTCACCCGATTCGACCGACAATGGGACTGTGGTGACGCACTTCGAACAGGACGTGCCCCCATGGGGGCAACGACCATGTTCATTCTGGTGCTGCTCGACGTGCACCGCGGACACATCCGCGCGCGGCGACGTGGAGGAAAAACGTGCACCTTCGACCCACAGTTGACCAGCGTTGACCTCCAGAGACCACTCGCGCACCATTGCTGGGGATCGCCTGAACGCACCGCAGCATTGACAGCACTGCGGCCGAACCCAGCTCAGCAACATCCTGTGCGGCGCTTGACGTCGGTTCTCGTCCCAGCGCAATCCCCTCCGACCACTGCAGCGAATCGCTCGTGGGTCGGGCTGTCACTCCACGCGCCCACGTTCGATCTCGCAGGAATACTCCGAGGAATCGGGATTCGCGAAGCGGGCGCAAGCACTCCACCGATCGGGTCAACACACCCACATCCACGCGCACCCAGCGTCCTGAACATCACCGAGATTGAGGGCAATCCAACTTTCGATCACACAATGCGGTCGGCAATTTCGAACGAAACCAGATTCGCGCAACAAAACGCGTCGCAGCAAATACGTTTGCGTTGGTCGCGCAGTGAGCCAAGTCGATGGCCCTCCAGGGTGGCGGCGAGTTCGAACACCCCGGCGGAGCTAGTCTCACCGAACCACACGAGGGCCGTAAGCTCCCGCCCGCCTTCCCCACCATTGTGAGGAATTCACGCCTCTGCTACGACGAGCCGCGTGAGATCCATGTCGGGTCAGGTCGGTGAAATAGTGCCGACAAGGCGGCCGTCGAGCGAGGAGAGGAAGGCATCATGAGCAACGCTGCGTACTACGGGAAAGTGTTCATCGGGGGCGAGTGGCAGGAAGCGACAGGCGGAAAGCGTCGCGACGTCACCAATCCCGCCAACGGCAAGGTGATCGGCTCGGTCGCTTCAGCGACGACTGCCGACGTCGATCGCGCAGCGCAGGCCGCACGTGCGGCATTCGACTCTGGCGCGTGGTCAGGGCTGCCTGGCCGCGAGCGTTCTCGTGTCCTGCTCAACGTCTCCAAGCTGATCCGCGAACGGGCGGATGACCTCGCGCAGGCGGAAAGTGCGGACGTGGGCAAACCGATCATGTTCGCAAAAAACATCGACGTCACGACCGCCGCCGATCAGTTCGAGTACTTCGCCGCCCAAGCGCAGGTTTTGGACGGCTCGGTACGCAACGCGCCACTGCCAGCGCACGCCTACACGCGACGCGAACCGATCGGCGTGGTTGCGGCGATAACGCCGTTCAACTTCCCGCTCATTCTGTCGAGCAGCAAGTTCGCCCCGGGCCTGGCCGCAGGCAACACGTTCGTGCACAAGCCGGCGAGTGAAACGTCGCTGAGCGCGCTAATCATGGCGGACATCCTCACTGATGCTGGGGTGCCCCGAGGCGTCTTCAACGTAGTCACCGGATCCGGTGCCGAACTCGGCGACCACCTGGTGACGCACCCGCTGGTCGACAAGATCGCCTTCACGGGATCGACCGAGGTCGGTTCACACGTCGCGGAACTCGCCGCCAAGGCGCTGAAGCCGGTGACCGCCGAGCTCGGCGGCAACGCGGCGAACATCGTGTTCGCGGACGCCGACCTCGACAAAGCGATCGGCACCGTGATCAACGCGTTCGTTTTCAACACCGGCCAATTCTGCATGGGTGGACCGCGTTTGCTGGTCGAGCGTCCGCTGTACGAAACGGTCCTCGGGATTCTTGGCAACGCCGTCGGCGGTGTACCGCTCGGAGACCCGAGCGAACCGGGAACCGTCATCGGTCCCCTCGCGAGCAAGAGCCAGCTCGACAAGGTGGCAGGCATGGTCGACCGGGCCAAGGCTGCTGGAGCTCGTATCGTTGCCGGCGGCAAGAAGCTCGATATCAATGGCGGCTACTTCTACCCCCCAACCGTCATCGCAGACGTCGACGATGCCGCTGAGGTAGTCAAAGACGAGGTGTTCGGCCCCGTACTGACGGTGCAACCTTTCGACACCGAAGAAGAGGCGATCGCGCGCGCCAACGGGACGCGCTACGGGCTGGCCGCTGGTCTGCAAACGAGCGACATCGGTCGGGTTCATCGCGTCGCAGCCAAGCTCGACGCGGGCATCGTCTGGGTGAACGGCTGGGCATTGCTCGATCCGTCCGTGCCGTTCGGTGGCGTCAAGAACTCCGGCTGGGGTCGCGAGTCCGGCGAAGAAGCGCTGCTCTCATACACGCGCACGAAGTCCGTCGTGGTCGCGATCGGTTGATCGACCTTTGAAGATCCTGCGGTCACCGGTGACGTTTACTCGTCACCGGCAGATCACGTACACGGGGATCTGAGTGAGGGCGACGAGCTGGGTTGCCGCAACGTCGGCTCGCCTCGTCTGCAACAGGAGCGGTTTCTCGGACACTCACCCAACGGGGGTTCGAAAGCCGCTCGACAACCGTGTTCGCCAAATGCTCGCCCACTTAGTGATCGTTCATGCCTTTGCCAGCGAGGATCTTCGGAGCGCATTTCTCGATGCGTGCGATACGCGTCTTCGACTGCTTCGCTGCGCTGAAGTGCATCACGTAGCCACGCTGCCGCCCCGGGGTCAGCGCGTGAAATGCAGTGGCTAGCTTGCGGTCCTTACCGAAGATCTGCGTCAGCTCCTCGGGCAGCTCCAACTCGCGCCTTGCCTTGAAGTCCACCTCGAGGCCGGCTCGTTCGACGGCGATGGCGGCTTTCACGTAAGCCTTCACGACTGCCTTCTTGATTTGAGCCTCACTGGTGAACTCCAGACGCAACGCAGACTGAGTGTGCTCTCCTTGGGTCTTGAGCAAGCCGTGCTTGTCCTCGAGCAAGGCCCCCTTGAAGAACATCAGCGAGCAATGCCCCTTGAAAGGCTGAATGATGGCCACATTCGTCCCTTCGAACACGAAACACGGCTTGCCCCACTTCAGTTCCTCGTCGAGACCGCAAGCGAGGAGAATCTCTCTCAGCTTCTGGATCTCGCTTTGCCATCTCTTGGCACGGCTCACGAATGCATCGACCTTCGGATTGGGGGCAGTCATTGGCCAGCTTTCGACGACTCGAGCCCGGAGCATGACCCACCGATAGGGTCGGGGGCAAGCGCACTCACGACGCGTCACCTTCGACCGCAGCGAGCTGCACTTCGGCGAGCGCACGACTGCGGACAGATCGCGCACGTCGAGGTCGTGCCCCGCAGCCTCGAGCAAAGCTCGTTGCCTGGCGTTTCCCAAACAGCGAGGCTTTTCGTAGAAGATGATGTGGGCCATGGAACGCGCGTTCGAGCCTAAGCAACGACCGTACCAAAGAGACGAGCCCGGTCCCCACAAAAGCGGGGCGTTGCAGGCGCAGCGCCTGTCTGCTTTTCGACAATCTCGCACGAGTACGGACATTCTCGGCGTTTTCCGTTAATTCGACTCCTGTCCGCAAGCGCTCAGTGGCGGACGATCCGTCCCATGCCCCACCTCATCGTCGACCTCCCCAGCTCATCACATCGCAAGCAACAGACCGACCCCACCGCGCTCAGCCGCGAGGTCTGGCGTCACGCGTCGGTCGCGACGTCGCAGGGCCTGCATCCGATCGTCGAGCTGTACTCCCACAAGAGCAAGCACTGCAAGCAACTCACCCGGTTTTGGACCAAGCAGAGCCAGCTGAGGGACGACACGCTGGACGGCATGTACTTGATCCGCATCAACCTGCTCGAGCACGGCCCCAAACCGGTGCTGATGCTCACCCAACGCGTCGGGCTGGGCATACCACTGCTGGTCGCCTGGAATCCGAAAGGGCAGGTCCTGTCGCCGGCGGAGTTCGGAAGCTTCGACGGCACCGAGTTCGTCGCCGCACTCAGCGCGTTCTTCGAAGACGTCGCAGCGGACGTGCCTTTCCGTTTGGAGCCTCCGGCAGAGCGTCGAGCGCGAAAGCGGCGATCCGCAGCGGCACCGCCCGCGCAGAACACGCTGGCGGTGCCCACCACGCGACCAGCGCCCAACGTTCTGGCCTTGTCGCAGCAACTCGACGCCTACGTGGACAAGGCGAGGGAAGTCGCTGTGCAGTACCTGGAAGAACACGAGCTGCTGTGCGACTTCTCACTCGAGAGCCTCGTGGACTTGGACACGCACATCCTGGAGAATGGAACCACGGTAGGGGAAGCCCTGCCGTTGCAACAGATGCTGCGGAAAGCCGTCGGCGCGCTCGCTGTATACTTCGGCGAGACGATTCGCGGTGCCGCAGGGGGCACGTGGTACGTCGACACGGCACAATCGTCCTTGGTCCAAGCGCTCCGTCTGCGCATCGCGCACGCCGACCGCATCCACGAGGTCGTCCCTGCCCAGATCGTGCTGGACGCATTGGAATCTGAGTCGCTCACCTTGTTCGGACAAGGCGCAGAATTGAGTGGACTACTCGACGATGCCCAGGCTCGCGACTCCGAGCCCGACGAAACAACGCCGACCTGACCCCAAACACACCGGAAGCTCAACCCGGCGGCGAGCCTGCCACTGTAAACCCGGTTCTACCAGCCTCGCTCAACGGCGCGGCACTGCTCAGTAGAGCTCCACGCTGGCGTCTCGCCCTGCTCCGGTTCCGCGCGTATTGAGGCCGTTGTCGTGCAGCGCCATGGCTTCTTGCAGCGTCTCCGCGACGGCTCTGACCGTGCGCATCGCGGAAATGCCGATCAGAGCCTCGTCAGCCGCAGTCAGCGGCAACGAATCGATCAACTCGTCCAGATCCGCGTTGTGTCGTGGTTCCAGATTCACGTGACCCAGATGAAACTTGAACGCGGCTCGAGGGAATCCCGTCCGCTTCATCACTGCCTCGATCTGCTCGACTGTGTTTGGATCGCTTTCGACCACCTTGATGTAGCCCAGCAGCGCGACGGGGTGTTTGTGAAAGATCCAGTAGTATTGGGCCCCTACCATCGAGGCCACGGTACCGGGCGGGATCTGCTGCCACACGTCGTCGGCCTCGAACCCCAGCGCGGCGAGCGAATGCAGCACCCAGTCATCGTGCCCCAGCTCCTCAGGAATGTGTTCCTCGAAGTACTCCATCAACGGAGCGGCCAACGGATCGACCGTCAGCCGAGGTCTCAATTGCTCGATGGCCGCCTGCATCAGCCTGATAGTCGCCCGCGCCTCACAGTGCATCCGAAATAGGAGACTGGGAAACAACGCCGCAATATCCTCGCGTGCCCAAAACTTGGCGCGCGCCTCATGCAGCTCCACGCTCGCCAGACGCATCTTGAAGTCCAGCCGCTTGCTCGCTGTAAAGTCACTGTTGCTGGACATCAATTGACACCTCTCACTAATTCCCCGCCACTCATCCGCCGGTTGTGTACTCACCTCGCCGGCCGTGCGCCGGTGTGCCCGGCCGAGCCCTCGCGTTCGCAACGAGGGCGTCGACGGAGCCCCCGAGCGAGGCGCAACATTTGCGTTAGAAGCTACACTCTGCGACGTTGGGATGATTCAACTGCCCACAGAGCCCCAGTTTCTGTTTTACGGAAATGATGGCGTTCACTTCTTCCCGAGACAACGCCTCGAGCTTCTGTTGAAGAGCGTCCGTTACGGGCTCGTTGAGGAGTCCGGCTTGAACCAGAGTAGTCGTATTCGTCGTGCTGTTCATGTCTATCGTCCTTGTCGGGGCTGGAACCTTGAGCAGGAGCGCAGCCCCTGCACACCAAGACCGAAAGGCAGCTTCCAGGATCCCGAGGAACTAGTCAAGGACCGACGGTCGCCAATCTCTACTGACCAGTTGACGGTGGGCACCAGATCGTGTCTCCTCCATCTGTTGATGTGGACGTTCTCTGCGACGCCAAGATGCGACGCGTTGTCGAGTCGCAGCGCGCCCGTATCAGTGTCAGAGCATCGAGTCGAGGCGATCCTCTCACTGCTACCCGTCTCGCGTGTGTCAGATCTCACACCGTTCGACCCACTTGGGCTACCGGTGTTTGCGGCCATCACGCCACTGGCAAGAGACCTCACCACCCACCTTGGCAAAGGGGTGGACAAGCAGCGTGCTCGGGTGAGCGCGCTTATGGAAGCGGTCGAGCGAGTGTCTTCCGAGAATACGTACGGCGATGAGCAAGTCGATGCTTCCCAATCATCGCTCCACGACTCCGAGTTGCACCCCATCGATCCCGCTCTGTTCGATCTGCCCAAAAGCACGAGCTACGCTCCTGATCGACCGCTACGCTGGTGCGCGGCTCGAAACCTCTTGAGCGGTGAGGACTGCCTGTTGCCGCGAGACCTCGCGCTCTCTCCCCCTCGGGAAGGACTCCTGGCGTCCGTCGACACCAACGGGCTGGCGTCGGGAAACGGCATGCTGGAAGCGGTCATTCACGCCCTCTGCGAAGTGATCGAACGAGACGCGTTGGGTCAGTTGACTTTCTGCGAGATGTTTGGCCGCGAGCTCCCCGCCAGACCCGCGGCGCACCGCGTGGATCTCGCGTCGATCCCGGAGCAGGCCGCCCTTTGGGTGGAGCGCATCCGTTCAAATGGACTCGACATCACGATCGACGACATCACGAGTGACGTCGGAGTGGCAACCTTCCGCGCGTACCTCTCCGACTATGCGTATCCCGGCGAGGCGGGACCAAGGCCAGTTCAGTTCCGTGGTTGCGGCTGTGCGGTGCGTTCGGAGATAGCTCTCATGCGAGCGATCACTGAAGCGGTCCAATCCCGCGTGGGGTTCGTGCAGGGCGCTCGGGACTCGTTCAACGTCAATCCCGTGGGGCAGCGGCACGAGAACATCTGGCGCACGGAATGCCCTCAGCGACCCTTCGATGAAACGCCGTCTTCGTCGGTCGACGACCTCCTCGTCGAACTCGACTACATCCTCGAGCGTGTGTCGAGGATTGGATGCGAGCACGTCATTGCCGTAGACATGACCAACCCCCAGTTCGGTATTCCCGTCGTCAGGGTACGGGTCCCCGGTCTCACAGCGTTCTATGTCAACCGGCAGCGCGTCGGATGGCGGTGTCTGCGATGGCTGCTCTGATGGTCGATCCCGAACCCGTGGTGTACGTCGGCCCGACGGTGTCGCCAGACGCAGTCCGACGCTTTCTGCCCAACGCGAACGTCGTCGACCCGATCCAACGCGGAGCGTTGTACAAGGACCGCGAACGGGGCTCACAGGTGTTCCTCATCTTGGACGGGACCTTCTACCAAGACCAAGCGGTGTCTCCGCGCGAGATCCTGGACGTCATCGCCGACGGTGGCTTGGTGGTAGGCGCCTCGAGCATGGGGGCCCTACGCGCCGCGGAGTGCTGGCCCGCCGGGATGATCGGCATTGGAACGATCTACCGGGCTTTCCGCATCGGAGAACTCGATTCCGATGACGAAGTCATCGTGACGTTCGCCAGCAATCGAGGCAATCGCCACTCGTCGGTGGCTCTGATCAACGTTCGCTATGCTCTGACACGAGCCAGACGCGCTGGAATACTCTCGCCATCGGCATGCCGAGAGGTCTTGCAGAAAGCCCGAGCCACATTCTATTCGGATCGGCAATGGCCGCAGTTGCTGTCCGGCTGCAGCCAAGAGGACCGGGACCGAGCCCTCGAGTTTCTACCTCGACAAGACCTCAAACTCGTCGACGCGTGTAGGGCGCTCTCTCGCCTCGCGATCTGGCAAAGGTCCGGTGCACGATCTGGGCACCCTCGTTCGGAGGCCGGAGGATTCGTGACCAACCAGGAGCAGCGGGAAGCCAGTTGCGAGCCGTTTGCTGGGCTCGACGCCACGCCGACCACCATACGCCGGTTTGCCCAGTGGCAATGGGCAAGCGGGAGGTGTCATCGTCATCTCGTTGCGGTGGCGGCCGCCTCCGACTACCCAGGGTTGGCAAAGGCCATCGAGTCACATCGGGACCTCGCCGTCCTGGTGGATCCCGCTGCGGGCGTGGACAGCCGCAACGCGATCGCCTTACAAATCACCCGGCAAACGCTGTGGTCCTCGGCGATGCAAGAGACAAGCACCTTCGCCCAGGCACTCTGGCAGGAGCTCGCCGTGCTCGGCGAGCTCGACGCCGAGCTCTATCGGTTTCGCACCGCGACCGAGGCGGTCGCGCAGGTCGAGCGACGAAAACTCGAGCCCAGTCCACGCGACCACCTGCAGGCGCGTCAAGAGATTGCCACCGCACATGGACACCGCGACTGGCAGGGGTTCGTTCACTCACTCGAACGACTGCCGGCACGACTGCAAGACGCCATCTGGCAATATGAAGGGCAGCTTGCTGCCGCGAAGTGCCTCCGGCACACCCTGTTCGAGACCCACTCGCTGGCGTCGACCTGATGTCGTACCGTTGGCGACCCGCCCCCACCCGAGGTAAAATCCAATGCCAGAAACGTTCAGTCAGCGGCTCGATCAGAGCGTTCAGATCTTCAGCGCAGGTCTTCACGCCGCCCGAAACCGGTTCTGGGGTCACCCGCGCGTGGCGGAGTTGTTCCCCCACCTACTGTTTCGGATGTATTGCGAAGCCCGTGCGACCGTGCACCTGCTGGGCACCGCGATCGATCGCGTGGCAAGCGCTCCTTCGGCAGACGCGCTGTCCGAGCCATTTCTGGCCTACCTTCGCCGGCTGCAAAAAGAAGAAACGGGTCACGACGACTGGCTGTTGCAATCGCTCGAGGCGCTTGGCTTCCCTCGTGACGAGATCAGGAGTCAGTGTCCTCCCCACACCACCGCAGCGATGGTCGGGTCCCAGTACTACTGGATTCATCATCATCATCCGATAGCGCTCCTCGGCTACATCAAGGTACTGGAGAACGACCCCTCGCCCTTGGAAACGATTCAGGATTTCATTCGGGCGACGGGCCTGCCCCGTAAAGCTTTCACCTACCACCTCGGTCACGTCGATCTCGAATCGGAACACAATCGACAACTCGACGAGCTGTTGGATTCGCTCCCCCTCCACCCCGAACACCAGGCACTGATTGGCAGCAACGCGGCAAGGATGTTGTACTATCTCGGTCAGAGCCTAGACGAGCTCGTTTCGCTATTCGAGGCCGGGCGTGCGCATCCAGTCAGACCCAGCGGTAGCCCATCCATGTTCTAGCTTGCGAGCCACCGCCGTGTTAACGCCGGTGACCAACAACTCGAATTGGATCTCCGCCTATGCGCTGCATGACATGCGACACTAACAACGCTGACGACGCAACGTCATGCGTGAACTGTGGGGTCGAACTCCGTAGACGCTGCCCTGTGTGCCGAGCAGTCACCAGTGCCCCCGCAAACTACTGTCGCATGTGCGCGGCGCCACTGGGCGAAGGGGATCAAGTCTCGGAAAGGGACATCGAATCGGAGGATCCTACTTCACGGAAGTCGAATCGAGCGGAGCATCGCTGGCTGACGATCGTGTTCTGCGATCTGGTGGGTTCAACCCAGCTATCCGCCGAGCTCGAGCCAGAAGAGCTTCGCGCAATCGTGTGGAGCTACCAAAACGCCGCGGTGGGGGCGATCGAACGGCTCGGCGGCTACGTGGCACAGTACTTGGGCGACGGAGTGCTCGCGTATTTTGGCTTCCCCAATGCACACGAGGAAGACGCACAGCGCGCCGTACGAGCTAGCCTCGAACTGATTGAAACCATCTCGCGACTCGGCAAGGAGGTCGCTACCAAACACGAGCTGCGCGTACGCGTCGGGATCCACACCGGTACTGTGGTCGCGGGTCGAGTTGGAGCAGGGCGCAAAGAAGAAACTCTCGCGTTGGGCAAGACTCCCAACGTCGCGGCGCGTGTGCAGTCTGCCGCAGACCCGGGTCAAGTCGTGATCAGCGCGGTCACACGCGGGATTATCGGGCGCGAATTCGAATGCGAGTCCTTGGGGTTCCACGAGCTCAAGGGCGTTGACGAACCAACCGAGCTGTTTCG
>QJWJ01000073.1 GCA_003235365.1 Deltaproteobacteria bacterium | reverse complement strand
ATCAAAGACGGCCCGGCGTTGGCCAGCACCGCTTTCACGGTGACCGAAGCCGAGACGCCCAGCGAGCCGAGCGAAGCGCTGGCGAGCAAGTGACGCCAGTCGTGGGGCGCAGCCGTCACTGAAACACCGACGGCGCAGCAGTCCTTTCGCTGCGCCGCCGAGCGGCTCTCAGCACCAGCTCATCCGCGCGTCCCGTACATGGTCACCATCAGCAGCACCCAAATGATGCCGAGGAAGTGCCAGTACTGGGCGCACAGGGCAACCCCTTCCCAGCGCGAACTCGAGTACTCCCGATTGCCTGCGCGGTACCACACGATGCCCAGGGGCACGAAACCGCCGATGACGTGCAGGGCGTGTACCGTCGTGAGCATGTAGAAGATGAACAGCGAGATGAGTCGATTCTCCACCCCCGCGTTGAGACTCATCACCGACGCCCAGTTGAGGCTCTGAGCCACCAAGAAGGCCAGGCCGAACAAGCCCGCGAGCATCAACGAGGTGCGTAGACGCGCCTGGTTGTTGGCCTTGATCCCACGCAAGGCCAGCTCGAAGAAGATACTCGTGCCCGCCAAGAAACCACCTGCCGCGAGCAGGCCGCCGGGCAACGTGGCCTGCGCCTGAGACCATTGCGGGTGATTGTAGCGAGTGATCAGGTAGGCGACGATGCTGGCCAGAAACAGCACGGCCAGGCACGCCAGAAACAGCCACATTCCCAGCTGCCGCGTCGACATGCGAAACGACGGCTCGCGCTGCAAACTCCGCTCGCGGAAGGCTGTGGGGTCGGTGGGCATGGCTCGTGTCGTCCTTGTTTTCCAGGCGCATCCCGGTCGTGTTGTCCTAGTGCAGCGGTCGCCCGGTCGCAACGCGTTTGCAGCGGGTGCTCCGGGGCGAGTGCCAATTCGTGCGCTTTGCCACGAGGATGATGCAGCAGCGGCGGCAAGCACCGCTGTTTCCGACGCTCAACCGCCGCTCGAGTCCGTTTCCGAAGGGCCCGTTTCGCAACCGGACCCGTCCCGATTGCGAGCGTGTGCGGCGAGCGCCAGCTCGATTTCTTCGCGCACGGCCGCGTCGGTTTCGGCGCCGAGTGCGTCACGCAACGCGGCGGCGGCCGCCGGATCCTCGAAGCGTCCGAGCGCCCACGCCGCGTGGCTCCGTACGAGCGGGTGAGGGTGCTGCGCGACGGCGCGCGCCAACGGCGACAAGGCCAGCGGATCTCGCAGATTGCCGAGAGCGATCGCCGCATTGCGCTGCAGCTGTGGCCGGCTGGCGCGCCCCAGTGCGCTACCTTTGACCAGACGCCGATAGTCGCCGCTGGTCATCTCAAGCAACGACAGAGCGCTGGCCGCAGTCACCGGCTCGTGCGGCGGTAGGGCAGCGGACGGAGGCGGTAACTTGCGGCTGAAATTGTAGGGGCAAACGCGTTGGCAGATGTCACAACCGAAGACGTGCCCGCCCATCAGCGGGCGCAGCTCGCGATCGATCGGACCACGCTGCTCGATCGTCAGGTACGAAATGCATCGCCGCGCGTCCAAGACGTACGGCCCCGAGAAGGCAGCAGTCGGGCACGCGTCGAGGCAACTGCGGCACTTGCCGCAGCCGTTGGAGATGGGCTGGGAGAGCGGCAGGTCGACGTCCAGAATCACTTCGGACAGCAACGTCGCGGTGCCGACTCCGGGCGAGATGCACAGCGTCGACTTGCCGATGAAGCCGACACCGGCACTCGCCGCCAGTTCCCGTTCGAGCAGGGGCGCCGTGTCGACGCACACCCGCGCCCGCAGCGGTCGCCCCAACAGGTCACAGCAGTGCTGAGCCAGGCGGCGCATCACGTCCGCCAGCGCACGGTGATAATCCACGGCCCGCGCGTAGCCCGCGACCGGCCCGCCCTCGAGCCGACGCGGGCCATAGCTGCTCGCCGCCACCAAGACACAGCGAGCCCCGGGTAGAAGCCGACACGGGTCGTGCCGCGGCCCCTCCATGTAATGCATCGCGCCGTGCATCCCGGCGCCGACCCACCGTTCGAGCTTCTGCCGCGCCGCGTCCTGGCCGTCGACGGGCGCGACACCCAATCGAGCAACGCCCAGCGACGAGGCGAATTGGCCCAACTGCTCCAACACGCGCGGGCTCTGCAGTCCGGGCGTCGGGCACAACTCGACCACGCCCGGTAACGGGCGGTCGTCCGAGTCGGCCAGGGCGGGCATCTCGTGGTTATACCAACCGCGCCAGCACAGGTTCTGCCCGTGCCCATGAAAGCGGCACCCAGGCGGAGTCGCCAACCGGATTCGGGTCGGTTCGCCGGCGTTCGGGCGCCACCCGGTTTCGCGCATTTAGCGGACGGCCGAAGGCTTTGACGATCGGGCTTGTGCCGCAACCGAAGCGTCTGGAATAAACCGGCGACAACGATTGTCGAGCGCGTCGCCACGGGGCGTTGCGCCGCGAGCAGGCGGGTATGAGAGCCTATGATTCGGATACGTGACTTGTATAAGTACTACGGTGCGCAGCGGGCGGTAGGGCCGCTGTCTGCCGAAATCGAGGAAGGGGAGGTAGTGGGTTTGCTCGGCCTGAACGGCGCGGGCAAAACCACGACACTTCGTATCCTCGCCTGCGATTTGCTGCCCTCCGCAGGCAGCGTCGAGATCGACGGCGTGGACGTCGTGGAACGGCCGGACCGCATCCGTGCGATGATCGGCTACCTGCCGGACGTGCCCCCGGTCTACGAAGACATGAGCGTCGAACGCTTCTTGCGCTTCGCCGCGGAGCTCCGCGGCGTGAGCGGGGACAAGCTCGACGAGTCCGTCCGCTCAGCATTGAAGGAGACCGCGCTGCTCGGTGTTGCCGGCAGTCGGATCTCGTCGCTGTCCCACGGCTACCGCCAGCGCGTCGGCATCGCGCAGGCGATCGTTCATCAGCCCAAGTTGGTGATCCTCGACGAGCCGAGCGGCGGCCTCGATCCCGTCCAGATCAAGGAGATGCGCAAGCTGGTCCGAGGCATCGGCGGTCAGCGCACCGTCCTCGTCTCCAGCCACAACCTGCCGGAAATCAGTGAGATGTGTGATCGGCTGCTGGTGATCGGTGACGGCAAGATCGTCGCCTCGGGCACCGAGAGCGAGTTGATCGGCACACTGCTCAGTGGCGAACGCCTGGAGCTGACGGCCTGTCCCGGGCCGGACGGGCAAGACTCACTGTTGGCGACCCTGCACAACGTCGCTGGCGTCACTCACGTTCAGCAGACTGCCGCGGTCGACGGCAAGTCCGGCGCGCTGTCGTTCGTCGTCAACTGCGACAAGGACCTGCGCGCCGAAGTGGCGCGTGTCGTCGTCCAAGGCGGACACGAGCTGTTGGCACTGGGTCGCAGCCGCCACGAGTTGGAGAACGTATTTTCGAAGCTGGCAGCCGGCAGCCCCGGCGCCGAAAGTGAGGCGGCATGAGTCGCGCCCTGTTGATCGCGCGGCGCGAGATGTCCGCGTACGCCAGTTCGCCGTTGGGTTCGGTAATCATCGCCATTGCGCTGTTGGTCAACGGCATCCTGTTTCACACCCAGGCGCTCTCGGAACGCCTGCTGTCCGGTGAAGCACTGCAACGCTACTTCTTCAACGCCAGCGGCGTGACGACGTTGGCGGGTCTGGCTTTGTCGTTTCGTCTGATCGCCGAAGAACGTCAGACCAAGACGTTCACGTTGCTCAACACGTCACCGATCACCGATCGCGACATCGTGCTGGGCAAGTTCATCTCGGCGTTCGGCATGGTCACCCTGCTCACGCTGCTGTCGCTGTACATGCCGGCGCTCTTGTTCGTCAACGGCAAGGTCAGCGTCGGACACATCGCGGTGGGCTACCTCGGGCTGCTGCTCATCGGCAGTGCATCGACCGCCATCGGCCTGTTTGCATCGGCGCTCACGCGCTACCAAGTGCTGGCGCTGATCATCGGCGGCGTCATCCTCGTCGTGACCTACATCGCTTGGATGATTGCGCAGGTGGCCGACCCGCCCGTCAGCGAGTTCATCTCCGCCATGGCTTTCCACCACATCAACTTTCAACCATTTCAGGCGGGCATCCTGAAGCTGCGTGGCGTGGCTTACTACCTCGGCATGACCTACTTCTTCCTGTTGGCTGCAATCAAAGTGTTGGAGGCACGCCGATGGCGCTGAACGACGAAAAAAAACCGGAGAGCAGCGACACGGCGTCGACACCGCCCGACGCCCCCTCGAAACCGACCAGCGCCTCCAGGCAAGCGGACGCGACGGGCAAGATCGCTGATGATGCAGCACGCGCCGGTGCCCCCCTTGCCATCACGGTCGCATTCTTGGCTGGGCTCGTCGTGCTGTATCTGGGCCAGCGCGTGGTGCTCAAGTGGGAGGGCGTCGCAACCGGCCTGAGCTGGCTCGGCATGCTGGGCTTGGTCGGTGCAACCATCGCTCGCTTCGCTCCCGCCCTGCGCGGCCGAGGGGAACACGCGCGCGTGGCGCGCCTGCTCGATGGCCTGCAGGTGTTGGGCCTGGTCGCGGTCGGGATGTTCTTCCTGACGACGGAGCGCGGCGCCGCGCTGTTCGGCCTGCAAGGTCACGAACACGCCTCCACGGTGCTGCTGGTCTCATGGGTCATCTGCGTCAGTGTCAGTGTCGTGGGTTTGGTGTTTGCCGAGTTCGCCCTGCACCCGATGCGCAGCGCCCACCACGTCGAGGTGCGGCGCGTGCGCGCCGCGGCAATCAGTGGCGCGACCCTGGCGTTGACCGCTTCCTACGGCTCGCTGCTCGTCTACGCGGCGGCCCAGCAGGAAGCCCAAGCGGACTTTTCCTACTTCAAGACGTCCCAGCCCGGCGAAGCAACGGTCAAGCTGGTGCAGAAGGCCGGCAAACCGATCCAGGTCACGGCCTTTTTTCCGAAGGTCAGCGACGTGCGCAAAGAGGTCGAAGGTTACCTCAGTGCGCTTGCGAAGCAGACGGGGAACGTCGAGGTGAAGATCGCCGACCGTTACCTCGAGCCGGCGCTCGCCAAGGAGATGAACGTCGTTTCCGACGGCGCCATCGTGCTGACGCAAGAAGACGGCAGCGAAACGATCAACGTCGGCACCAAGATGGACAAGGCTCGCGCCAAGTTGATGAAGTTCGACTCGGAGTTCTACGGAAAACTGTCGCAACTCATCAACTCACGCAAGACCGCCTACTTCACCGTCGGACACGGCGAACTGAACGACCCCCAGCGCGGCACGGAACGCCAAGATGGCCGCTCGGCGAACGTCGTCAAGACGCTGCTCGAACGGCAGAACTACCGCGTCAAGAACCTCGGCCTCGGCCAGGGTCTGGGCAAAGCCGTCCCCGACGACGCCGACGTGGTGCTCGTGCTCGGCCCCACCGTGCCGTTCGCGCCAGAAGAGATCCAAACCCTGCATCGCTACGCGGACGCGGGGGGCAGGGTGTTCATGGCCTTGGATGCCGATTCGCTGTCTCCGAGCGCAATGGACAGCGGCGCGAGCGGCACCGAGCCCCAGGCGGCCCCGACGTCCAGCGCTGCCGCCGCAGCGAGCGCTGCCCCCCAGGAGTCGGAAGCGCCGCCGTCCGCCGAGCCAGCGGCCCCCCCGGGCGGCCAGTGGCTGGTCGACTTGGCAGCCGCGGTCGGAGCCAAGTTGATGCCCACGGTCCTGGCGGACGCCCAAAACTACGTGGTCCGCCTCAACCAGCCGTCGGATCGGGTGATCATGCCGACAAACCGGTTCTCGTCGCACGCGTCGGTGTCCACCCTGAGCCGCAACTCGTCACGCGCCGGTGTCGTCGTGATGGGTGCCTCCTACTTGCTCGACGACGAAGGCCCGATGGGCAAACCCAACGTGCCGCTGCGCTCGATGGCGTCGAGCTTCGAAGACGCCAACCGGGACTTCAATCAGTCCGCGGGTGAAATGTCGAAGTCGTACAATCTGGCCGTCGCGCTGTCGAAACAGGTCGCCAGGGCCGACTCCGACAAATCGGATGCGCCCACTACCGCCCAAGGCACGGGCGGCGCGGCCAACGCAGCCGCTGAGCCGCAAAGCGAAGAACAACAGCGCGAGGAAGGCGCCGCGAGCGACGGCGAGGAAACCGACGAGAAGAACCCGGACGAAATGCGCGCCTTCGTCCTGGCCGATGCCGATGCGCTGAGCGATCTGCTGATGGAACGCGTGGTCGGCAACCAGATGCTCTTGGTGGACGCCGTACGCTGGCTGGTCGGCGAGGAGAGCCTCGCAGGCGCCATGGAGAGTGAAGAGGACGTCCGCATCGAGCACACCAAGCAACAAGATCAAGTCTGGTTCTACGTGACGATCTTCGGTGTGCCGGCGCTCGTGCTGGCGCTGGGCTTGCTGATCAGCCGTCGCGGACGCAGTCGGGACAAGGCCCGCGCCGTCACCCCGTCAATCGGGAGCACCTCGGGAGCAAACTCATGATCGAAAAAAGCTTGAGCATGCACGTTGGCCTGTTGGTGTGCAGCGCGGCCCTGGCTGCGCACGCGTGGCTCAAAGAGGACGACAGCAAGAACGCTGACACCGTCGAGGTCTGGGGAGGAAAGCCCTCCGAAGTCACGAGCATCAAGTACGAAGCGCAGGAGCGCGACGTCTTGCTCGAGGCCAAAAGCGACGAGACGGGATCGTACTTCGTCGGCCAGGTCGAACGTCCGAAGCCCCCGGAGCGTCCCCAACCCGACGAGGATGCGCCGCACGATGCTCCCCCTCCAGCCGTCGCCGACCCCGGCGAACGCGAGACCCTTCGCTTCGTCGCCGTCAAAGAAGCCAACGAGTTGCTCGAAAAGCTCGCCCCGCTGCAAGCCATTCGCAGCTTGGGCAAGCTCGACGAAAGCCGCCTCGCCGACTTCGGCTTCGACGCGGAACAGCCCGGCAAGCTGACGATCACCATCGGCGGCCAAGTCCACGAACTGATCGTGGGCGCGTCCACACCGGGGGGCAGCGACACCTATGCGCGGTTTGCCGACGGCGAGGCGTTCGTTCTCGATGGTCAACTCGTGCGGTCCATCATCACGGCCGACGCGCGGCTGATGGAGCGGCAACTGCGCAGCTGGGAGGACGAAGACACCAAGTCCGTCAAGGTCACCGCCGGTGAGGCCTCTCGCGAATTGGTTCGAACCGAGCAGAAATCGTTCTGGGCCGATCCGGCGTCTGCTGACCAAAAGGACGAGACCGCGAGCAACTGGATGGACAAGTTCGAGCGGTTGAGAGTCACCGAGTACGTGGAGAACCCCGAGCCTCCGCCCACGCCGCTGTTCGAGGTCGCCTACGTCGGCGAAGGGGGCAAAGCACTCGGAACCGTGACCGTCGCGCGGGCGGCGGGTGACTCGGACAAGCCGGAATTCCTCGCTCGCTCCCCCAACACGCGCTGGTGGGGCAAGGTACTGCGTTCCAACGCCGAGCAACTCGCACAAGACGTTGCCGCGCTCCTCAGCCGTTAGCGCTCACCCCCGACGCTACCAGCCAGCATCGTAGCATGCATGCACCGGTTGCCCCGGGCCTGCCTTTGAGGCAGGCTCGCGGCATCATGGCGGAGACCATTTTTTCGAAGATCATCGCCGGGGAGATCCCCTGTCACAAGGTGTACGAGGACGACCACGTGCTGGCGTTCCTCGACATCGCGCCGATCAGTCCCGGCCACACGTTGGTCATTCCCAAACAGCCCGCACGGACCCTGGACGAAGTGTCCGAGCAATCCGCGGCGGCGCTCGGTGTTGCGCTCGTCAAGGTGGCCCGCGCCGTCAAAGCAGTGACGGGCGTCGATGCCTACAACGTGCTGCAGAACAACGAAGCCGCCGCCCACCAAGCGGTCTTCCACGTGCACTTTCACGTGATCCCCAAGCGCTCGAACGACGTCGGCCTGGGCGTCGGGTGGCGTCCGAGCCCGCTCGATCAGTCGACGGCCCCCGAACTCGCCAGTCGTCTCGCAGCGGCCATCGAGTAACGTCGCCAGCGGTACCACAGCCGGTGGTGCTCAGAACCGAGCACTGCCAGCTTCGCGGGCCCTTGGGGGTTTCCCCCTGCGGCAGGTTCCGAGATCCGCAGACCGCTCTATGACGCCGCGTTGAAGCGCGCGGCCAGCTGCCGTGCCTCGACGATGTTGTCTTCGATCGAGCAGTACGTCCACGACCCGTAGCGCCCAATCGAGTACACCCCGCGGGTGGCCAGAATCGCCTTCTTTTCCTGCACGTCGCAGATCGAATCGCGCGTGATGTGAACGTAGGCCGGATCGAGCACCACGCTGTGGTGGGAAACCAACCGGTGATCCGTAGCGATGCCCACTCGCTTCAGATCGTCGAGCACGCGTGCATGAACGCTCTGCACGTGGGCTGCGTCCAACTGGGCCGAGCCGGGGTAGCCGATCTCGACGTACATGCTCATCCGCGGAGTGTCGAAGATGTTGTCGTAGAAGCCGAGCCGATAGAACACGACGTCGCGCTGAGGGTAGTAAATCCAATGCACGTCTCTCGGACCCTTCTTGTCGAAGCCGAGATTGAACACCAGCACCTTGTTGCAGCTGTAGATCGTAGGATCGTGCGGCAGCGAGGTCATCTGCAGCAGGCGAGGGAAGGGCGCGGCACTGACGACGTACTCGAAACGCACCGTGCCCTTGCTTGTCGTCGCGACTTTGTCGGTCAGATCGATGTTCAACACCCGTTCGCCGAGGCGGACCCGCTCCATCGGCACGTCCTGGGCGATGGCATTGACGTAATCGATGGCGCCCCCGCGGGGATAGGTGAACGTGGCGTTGTAGCTCGAGTTATCGGCCTCGCGAAAGCCGCGAATGATGTCGGGGACGTTCGCGTAGGGGAAGAATCTCCCCATCGCATCGACGTCGAGGTTGCTCAGATCGGTCGCGTACAACTTCTCGTTGTAGGGTACCAAGAAGCGTTCGCTGATCCCGCGTCCGAACTTCGAATGGAGCATCTGCTCGAAGTTCTTCGGCTCGCCCTCGGGTCGTTCGAACAACCCCACCAGACAGTCGATGAAGTCAGCGTGGGGCAGCTGGTGGATGTTCTTTTGAAACGGAAAGTCGACGGCGCCGCCCGGCCAGTGAATGTGGGAGCGCTTGGCGACCTCGAGCACGTTGTCTGCGCCGATGCGCGAGACGAGCCAGCGCTCGATCTCCGGGTGCCGAAAGTGGAAGAAGTGACCGGAGTAGTCCCACACGAACCCGTCCTGCTTGACGGTGCGACAGTAACCGCCCAGCTCTTGCTCCGCCTCCACGATCAGGTAGTCGTCATCCCGCAGCGCCGCGGCAAACGCCAAGTTCGTGATGCCCCCGCCGATGATCAGAAACTTGGTTTGGTCCATGGCACCTCTGGTGACCCGACGCCGCTCCGACGCCCGCGCTTCGTCAGTTTGGAACTCAGTCTGGGAATTCAGTGTTGAATCTCGATGAGCTCGACGTCGAACACCAACGGCCCGGCGGGCGCACCGGGTCGCGACGGTGTATCGCCGTAGGCCAGGTTTGCCGGGATCCACAACCGGCGCTTTTCTCCCTCGACCATGAGCATCAGCGCTTCGGTCCAGCCGGGGATGACCTCATCGACCCCGAAAGCGAGCGCCTGGCCGCGCGCCACCGAACTGTCGAACATGTTGCCGTCGGCAGTCCACCCCGAATAGTGCACGAGCACTCGGTCCGTGCGCTGAGGATGCACCTTGCCCTTGCCCGGCTCGAGCACCTTGGAGCGCAAGCCCGACGCCGTGGTCAACGCATCGGCCGGCGGCGACGTCAAATCCTCGGGCACCGTCGGTGCAGCGGGCGGCTCGACGATGTCGAGCAACTCGACGTCGATCACGATGTCACCCGCCGGCTTGCCCGGCGTGGGCACCGGGCCGAACGCCAGGCGCTCCGGGATCCACAAGCGGCGCTTCTCGCCGACGACCATCCTTTGCACCCCCTCACGCCACCCCGGTTCGAGTAGCTGCACGCGCAGGTGATCGGGTTTGCCGCGCGCCAAGGAGCTGTCGAACTTTTCCCCCTTGCTGTCCCACCCGACAAAATGCAGCACGACCGTGTCGTCGTCTCGCGGGGTGCGTTCGCCCGTCCCCTGACGGAGCACGAGACTTGCCAGGCCGCTGGCCGACAGCTCCGCATTGCCGGGCGGCTTGATCACCGACGCGGGCGCCGAATCTGCGCCGTACAGGGCGCGGTGTACGAACTCGTCCTCGTTGGCCGGCTCGGGGCCATCGTCTTCGGCCCCCAGGTGCGGCTCGGGCGGAAGGGGAGTGGGCTTGTAGTCCGCTGGGCGGCACGAAATGGCCAAACCCGCAAACAGCACGACGGCACGCAACATCGGGGCGGCACCCTACACGGTTTGTCGCTGGGTGCCACGAATCGCTGCGGTAGAAATCGTGGGCTGGACGCCCGGCGTTCAGGGCCGCAAACGGACCGCGATGTCGATACGGCGGCCGCTCGGCAGGCGCACGCGGGCCTTGGGCAAGTAGCTGCCGTCTGCCTCGGTGAAGTGGGAGATGGCGGGGAGTTGCTCACCGGTCGAAGACGGCCCGTCCGGGGTGACCCGCGTCTCGACCACCACGCGCAGCTCGCCCGTTGCGGGATGCACGGTCCCGCCGGGCAAGTGGCGCTTGCCGACGTAGAACAAGGCCCCGCGAAGCACCTGCTTCATCGACTCGCTGGCCCCCCGCTCGATGTCGTAGTGCTGGAGTTGGCCGCCAGACAGAGAGAGAGAGAGCTCCGTTCGACTACTCCCGAGCGCCATCCGCTGCCAATGGGGGTTCGTGGGGGCCTGCTCGGACAGCCAGCGCGTGAGCGCCACCGGCACGTCGACCACGACGACACGCGCCGCTGCAGGAGCGGCAGCGGCGCGAAGCGGCGGCGCGGGTGCTACCACGGCTTTCTCAGCTGAACTGTTGGCGGGGACGAGCTGCTCCCGGCGTTGAGCCTTTTGCCGTTCCGCAGCCATCAGGCGCTCCATCAACGGATCGGTCGCGCGCGCCGAAGCGGCCGGGGACGGCTCGGGCTCGGCCGGATCGAGCTGATCGTCGACGGAAAGCCAATCCTCGCCCTCGGCCGAGGCCGCGCGGGGGTCGTCCCGAGCCTCGTCGGTGCCGTCGGGCTCCCCCTGCGCGTCGGGGGGTTCGACGGGTAGCGCGGGCTCAGAAGGCGGCGCGGGATCGGGCGGCGCGGGGGGAGCTTTGACAGCAACTGCGGGTTTGGGGGCGACGACCACCGAATCGGCCGCAGCTTCGGCGGGGGGAGCGGCAGGTGGCGTTGCGGTGTCGCCTTCGACGTCCGAAAGATCGTCAGCAGGCTCGGCAGCGCGAGGCGCCAATGCGGCGGGAGGCTGTGGCGCATCGACGGCAACGTCGACTTCCGCCCGATTCAGCGCGCCGTAGGGAGACTGGATGGGGATCGCGACCGGCCCGGGTGGCGGCTCCAGGTAGCGCCCGATCGCCAGAACCGCGACGTGAAGCAGTAACGACCCCAGCAACAGCCCGCGAAACGACCATCCGCGGCCCGTGGCGCGAAACGCAGCCCAGGGGGTCTCAGCGCCCACGACCCTCCACGACTCGGTCGGAGGACTGGGCAAGGCTGGCCGTCGCACGAAGCATCAGACCCGAGCGTAGCTCAGATCTTGGCAGCGGGGGCTGCCGGGCGCCCCCCATCGCCCCGCGCACTCAATCGGCGCGATGCTCGATCTCCGGCACCTGCTGGAAGAACTTGTTGCGCTGCGGGGAGTTGAACGCCTCGTAGTGGATCTTCCAGGGCACGACCTCGCTCGCACCGTCCTTGAACTTCAGGGTCATCGCCATCGGTGTGACGCTGCGGTAGCTACTGTCGATCGGCAGATCTTCGTTGGACTCGCCACCGGCGGAGAAGAGCGAAATCAACAACTGGTTGTCGTCGTCGTAGACGCGACGGAAGCCCTCGTCGACCTTCTCGTGGCCGCGCACCAGCGTGTGACAGCCGAGCTTCTGTAGAAAAGCCTGGCTCTGGAGACGACCGAACGGAAAGCGCGCCGATTGCTCCTGCAACGCGGCGGGGATCACGTCTGCCGTGCTCGGATCGCTCCACATCATTTGGAAGCGGATGTCATCGTCGTTGAGACTCGACAAGTCGCGGTAGCGCTCCTTGATCAATCGGTCTCGCGGGATGCCGCCGTGCACGAACAAGAACCCTTCGAACAAGAGCATGTTCGGCAACATGTCGAACATTGCCATGTACTCGTGGAACACCTGCTGCGACGGCACGTGCGGCTTCATCGTGTTGATGGCTTCGGCAGGCTTGACGCCTCCGTAAACCTGCCCCTTGTGCTGGAAGTAGTACTCGTGGTTGCCGCGCAACATCACGACGTGTTCCGGCTCTCGCACGAACAGCTCCATCGCCGCGCGCAGCACGCCGTGATAGCTGAACATCCCGCGATCGATGTAGTCACCGAGCAAAACCAACAGCGGGCAGACGTTTTTTGTCGGCGCGGCCTTGTACGCCTTGACCTTCTCCAAGAAACGCGACTGCGCCAACACGGCCTTGAGGCAGCTGTAGCAGCCGTGTAGGTCACCGACCACGGTCACTTCGTACTCGACGCCGGCCGCAGGCGGAACGACCCACACGTGCCCGTCCAAGAACGGCTGCTGCCCGGCGAATTCAGAAACGTGCTTGGCGCGCCCCAACTTGCCCGCTCCGGAAAAGCGCTTCTCCTCGATGGTACTCATCACCTTGTTGATGAGTTGGCGATCTTGGTCGAGTTGCCCCTCGAGCTTACTCCGTTCGCGACTGTAG
Source organism: Deltaproteobacteria bacterium (assembly GCA_003235365.1). Lineage (GTDB taxonomy): Bacteria > Myxococcota_A > Polyangia > Polyangiales > Polyangiaceae > SZUA-265. The sequence continues at coordinate 1,121 of QJWJ01000073.1, read as the reverse complement.
TGCACTTCGACGCTCGCCAGCAGAGGGTCGTCGTTCGGCGCAGGCGCGATGCTCTGCACGGCGTTGACACGCACTCGCTCGTGTTCGGCGTCATCGTCGTCGATCAACTCGACGCACAGATCCTCTTCGAGCAACTCGGCCAACTCGCCGCGGAACTTGAGCTCGGCGGGGTGGACTTCGCCGTCGGCCTTGATCAACTCGTCGATGGTATCCATCAACAGCTCTTGACTGCGTTCGTCGAACGACTTGAAGATCTCGAAGCACTTGAGCTTCAGTTGAGAATGCACGAACGCGTCGTGGTCCTCACCATCGGCGACAGCTTCGGTGAACAGCTCTTGCACCTGGCGATCGATACCTTCGAACACCTCGTGAAAGTGTTTCGTGTACTTGGTCGTCAGTTCCTTGCGCAAATCGACGTCGGCTGCATCCACTGCGCCATTCACCCGCGCCCCTACGAGCTTCTCGATGTACTTGCGAACGAATTCCTTTTCGCTGTTGTCGAATTCGCCGTCGATGTACCCGAACGTCGTGAGGTAGAAAATCACCGCGCGCATCTGGCGGTCCGCCGTCGCCCCATCTTCACTGAAAGTCAGCATTGCGAAACTAGCTTACCCCAGCCGAGGCCGGCCGCATCCCGCAGCGCCCGGCGTACGTCGAGCAAACGACAACCCAAGAACAATCGGGCACCTACAGTGCCCATCGACGTGCCGGAGGAGGTCGGGCAAATGCGTCCACTCGGCGCCGCTTCACCCCACCGTACCTACACCGGTACTACCATCGACAGATGTGCACTCGGCGGCGTCCATCGCGCGCCGATGGTTCACGGCGCGCATGCCTTCGTTCACCCAACACACACCCAGCGGCGCTACTGGGTGGCCAAATACGCTGATTTGGCGAGTCGCCAGCCAAACCCGACACGGCGCGATGGCCAACACCGACCGTTGCCCCAAGCCCGAGTGCTTTCGACGCGGCCCGCCGAGGAACCCGCCTTTTGGGAGGATCCCCAGCGACAGGCAAGGCTTTCAGCACGCGCGGACCCGTCGGGTGACCGGTGCGCGCACATCGCGGTCTGCTGTCAATCAGTCAATCAGCAGCTCCACTCACCCCCGCTGCGGCGCCAC
>QJWJ01000402.1 GCA_003235365.1 Deltaproteobacteria bacterium | reverse complement strand
CGATCCGATTGCCGACGAGCTCGTGGGTCAATGGCCATGCTTCGAGGGGTTCTGAAGCAACTGTATCCGTTCGGTCAGCCCCGTAGCTGACAGCAGAGGGAGCGAGTGGTACCTGTTCGGTAACCGATCCGCCGAGGACCTCTTGCGGTGATTTCCATGGTGTGCAAGCGGGCGGCGCCCTGGCGCCGGGCTCGCCGGAAGCGTGGCAGTCCGAGGGTCGTTGCTGTTCGGTCATACGGCTATCTGGGAGAAGACACAGGTTCGATGAGCGCCGCCGCCAGGACGGTCGTGTTGGCATCGTCGGTAACATTCGCGGTGGTCAGCTGTCAGGTGGACGCCACCGCCACGGCATCAACTCGTCGATCCGCGATGCTGGATGCGTCTGAATTCTGATCAGCATGTCGCGGATGTACTCGTAGGGATTGACGGCATGCAGTCGACAGGTCGCCACGATCGTCAGCAGGACCGCGAGGTTCTGGGCGTGCTCGGCACTTCCTGCGAATAGCGACGATTTTCTCCCGAGTGCCACGATGCGTAGGGCGCGCTCGGCCTCGTTGTTGTCGAGTCGAAGTTTTGGATCGGAGAGAAATTGCTCCAACTTGTCCCGCTGTTTGGTTGCGTAGCTGAGAGCCTTGCCCATCTTGCTGGACGGGGAGTGCTTGCCCAAGCGCGCATCCACCCAGCGCCAGATCTTTCTCACGATCGGCTTGCTCTTGCGCTGCCGCAGTTCGAGATGTTCGGGCGTTCCCACGATGCCCAGTTCCTCGGCCTCGTCCTCGATGCGATACAGCTCCTTGATCATGTCGAGGACTTCGCGGTTCTCGTGCTTGGTGTCCTCTTTGGGCATCACCTCGAAAAATTTCCTCCGACCGTGACCCCAACACCCGCTGCGGTTGCGAGAGGCCTCCTTGTCGCTGAGACAGCTGTAGGCGCTGTAGCCGTCGCTCGTTAGGTTTCCGGTGGTGCCTCCCAGCAGCTCCTTGGCGGTCTCGCTGTCGCGATGGTCGCTGTAGTGATAGACGATTGCCTGGCGTGACAGGATCGTCCACATCCATCCCTTGAAGCATTCTTCGGGGGCCAGGATGCGCTGAGTGGTCTCGTCCGCGTTCACGTAGCGCCCGCGACGCACCACACGCTTCATCTCCTCGTAGATGAGGGTGAGTTGCTCCGCTGTTCTGTGGAACATCGCGCACAGCGTGCTGCGTGCCACGGGGAAGCCTGCACGCTCCAGGGCTCGCTCGCTACGGTACAGCGGGATGGTGTCGTCGCATCGACTGACCGCTACGTGTGCATGTAGTCCCGGCCCGTAGTGTCCGCCGTCGACGACACCTGGGGGCGGCTTTGCGGTGACGTAATGCTTGCCGTCCTTGGATGCCAGCGTCTGCAACACAAAGTGCTGGATAATCAGATGCTCGCGGACGTGTTCGATGCGTTTGACGAGCTTCCCGTCACCCAGCACTCGAAAGTCGTCCATCGTGTACCCCTCGGGCAGGTTATCGGGATCGACGCTGCAGTCTTCCATCACCACGGGGATGCCCTTGCGCTGCTTTCGCCTGCGCTGCCGTGCTGGTTCGCTCTTCTGTCGTGCCTTGCGCCGCTTCTCCTTCTTGCGCTGCTCAGGGTCCGAGGGCATGGGCTCGCCATCGACGGTCAGTTCGTCGGGCGCCACCTCCCGGCGAAGCTCTTCGGCTACCGTCGGAATGCGCTCGGAGCGCCTGCCGAAGAGTCGTCGCTTGAAGTCCTCCAGTTGCTCGCTGAGCCTGGCGATCTGTTCGACGTTTGCCTCCAGCTGCCTGATGCTGACGGCGAGCTGTTCGCGGAGCTTGGCGTTCTCTTCCCGTAGGAACGCCACAACGAACCGAGCGGCGGGGTCAAGCTCGCTCTGCAGCTTGTCGAGCTCCTCGGGCGTCATCGAGAAACGTAGATCATGATCGATCCCGTTTGTCGATCCCCTTTCGCAACTTTCTTCTCTACGCGGCGGGCTTCCAGTGACGAGGTCTCTTCACTCGCCCGAAGTCGATCCCGTCGAGGAGCATCGTCAGCTCAGTGCCATCGATCTCCGCCCGGTCCCCGGCGTCGGGCAGGTGGATCTTGAACCGGCCCTTGTCGAGCCGCCGGTACCACAAGATCAGGCCTCCCTTCTGAAACCACAGGATTTTGGCCCGATTGCGTCGACGCGAAATGAACACGTACAGGTCCCCACTGTAGACGTCTTCGCCAGCGGCCATGACCAACGCCGACAGACCGTCGAAGCCCTTGCGCATGTCCGTGGCGCCGGTGAACAGCAGAATCCGAGTCGTAGTGGGCAGCCCTAGCATCCCCTACCGGTCCATCAGTCGGAGGTCAGTCCCAGCATCTCCTACCGGTCCATCAGTCGGAGCAACTCCGCGAGGTAGGTCGCCGTCGGCAGCACCGCGAAGCTCAGCTCGACCTCGCCGACACGGACCCTGACCGAACCAGACGACGTTGAGGACGGAACCAGCGGAAGGAACTGAAGCACCGGCCCCTTGCGCTTGCTGCTTCCTTCTCGGCGCAGCTTATAGAGCCAGCGGCGGAACGTGCCCACCTCGAGCCCCCGCGACAAGCAGAACCCGTCGTGGGTCTGTCCCGACCCCTCGAACTTCGCCACGACTCCTGCCCAGAAATCTCGCCCTTGGCGCTTCGCCCGCTTGCTCATGCCCACGCGCGAGATTTTGGCCGAGCCCGCCTTCCCCTTCTAGCGGACCTCGGCTGAACGGTTACAGCGCGACGGCATGCCCACCAACCGCGTCGTCGCCAATCTCGGCCGCATCTCCGACCCCGTTCAGCTCGAGAATCTCAAGGCCGCTTTTGCCGCCAACCGCACCGGTCAGCGCTTGGCGCCTGTGGTTTGTGCCGCCGCCGACCCGACCCAGGAGACGGCACGCCTTCGCAGACCGGACGCCCAACTGCGCTACCTCGACATCGCGGTGGTGGTCGCCCTGTTGGAGCAGCTTGGGCTCACCGAAGAGCTCGCTCGACTACTGCCTAGAGAGGAGAGTGACGTAGCGCCCGAGCGGGTCGTCACGGCGTTGGTCGCCCAGCGCTGTGTCGAGCCGCAGTCGAAGCTCCATGCGGTGCGGTGGTTCCCTCGCACGACACTGCCCGAGCTGCTTGGGGTCTCGCCTGCGCAATTCAACAACACGCGTATCCATCGGGTACTCGATCAGCTCGAGGACAGCGAGCACGAACTGATGCGAGCGCTCAGTCGGCGTGCCCATGAGCAGCACGGGCGTTTCGCCACGATGTTTCTGGATCTCACCGATACCTGGTTCGTGGGCGATGGCCCTGAGCTCGCCCGGCGAGGCAAGGTCAAGGAGGGGATGGTCAAGAAGAAGATCGGCATTGTTCTACTGTGCAACGAACAGGGGCACCCGCTGCGCTGGCAGGTGGTTCAAGGCGCTAGCGCCGAAGCCCCAGCGATGCTGCAAACGATGCGCACGGTGCAGCAGGTACCCTGGCTGGAGAAGATCCCCATCGTGTGCGACCGGGCTATGGGGCGCTCGGCGTACATTCGCGAGATGCTCGACGCCGATATCCAGTTTGTTACCTCTTTACTCAGGCCAGAGTTCAATAGCTACGGGGTGAAGCTGCCTTCGGAAACGTTGCTCGACCTTCCCATTGCGCGCTCGCACGACGAACTTGCAGCGTGTGCGAGACAGGCCGCAGAGCAAGCACGCAAGACGGTGCTTCAACAGTTGAGCGATAACTTATTCTACACCGACCTCGGAGTCGTTGAGTGTCCCGTGGATGAGACCCAGACCAAAGGCACGCCTATGACCTGCTCCGAAGCGATGCGTCTGGCTCACTGTCTGGTGGAGAGCGTCGCCAGTCGCAAGTTCTCGACCCACGCTGCGGCCGCGCGCTCGATGGGACTGAGCGCAGAGCAGGGACATAGATACCGAAACCTCACAAAGCTCGATGCAGACCAACAGGAGCAGGTGCTCAGCGGGCACGTCGATCGGCATACCGTCAATCGGCTCTTCGAAGTCGCCAACCTCGAAGACAACAAGGAGCAGCGTGCTCGGTTTGCGGAACTGATTCACCAAGCACCGAGTCCTCGCCAGGTGCAGAGCAGCGTCGTCTCCAGTGCCAACGCACACAAGCGGAGCGCGCCGAGTAGTCCACGGCGTGTGCGCTGCGTGGCCTACTTCAATCCGGAGATCTTCGTGCGGCAGCGTTGGATCGCGGACACCAAGCTGCGTGAGGTGCATGGCCTTGTAGAGCGGCTCAACCAACGCTTGGCCAATCCTCAGTG
>QJWJ01000164.1 GCA_003235365.1 Deltaproteobacteria bacterium | reverse complement strand
TGGGCAGGAGCTGCAAGTTCGCTTCACGTACGACCTCAACGGCATCTTGGAAGTCGACACGACCATCGTCGGGTCGGGCAAGACACAATCGTTGACCATCGAAAAGGCACCCGGTCGACTGTCAGCGTCGCAATTGGCGGAAGCAAAGCGACAGATGAAGCGGCTCAAGTTTCATCCACGCGACGCGTTGCCGAACGTCACTGCCCTGGCACGCGCCGAAGCCCTCTACGTCGAACTCACCGGACCAGCGCGTGTCGCCCTCGGAGAGCAACTCGCCGCCTTTCGCAGCGCCATCGAAACTCAATCTCCGGCCATCATCGACCCAGCGCGCGCCAACCTCGGACGGGCCGTCGAAGCACTGAGACACCACATCGACGGTTGACGAGTCGTTCGTTGGTCCAAGTGTCTTGCCCGTGAGGCGTCGATCGACGGTTGAGTTGGTCTTGCTCGCCCACGAATGCGTCGGGCCGAATGTCCGGAACGAAGCCGGTTGCCGAGCACTCGCCTGTCGCGACGGCCGGCATTTCCGCGCGAATTCGGCTCGATTGGGAAACCGTCGAGTTTGTGCGCAACCGATTGAGGGGGGGACCGAGAGGGCAGTCGAAACCGCGTCGAGGCTGCAGACAGACCTCGACCCAATCCGAAAGGGAATCCCCATGAAAGCCCATCTCACTACCCTCGTTTGCTGCTGCATCACCGCCATCACTGCCGTCGCGCACGCCGAACCGCGCATGAACCCATCACCCGAGGATGCGTCGGAAGTGATCGACACCAGCAGCGACATCCACGAGCACGACGGGTTTTACCTCTCCATGCGTCTAGGACCAGGCTATTCGAAACTGCGATCCAGTGGGCTCACGGCGTCGGGCCAAGCAGTCGACTTCGGTCTGTCGATCGGCGGTGCGATCACCGACAATCTGGTGCTGTTTGGAGAGACGAACATGCTTCGTACGAAGGATCCGACGGTGACGTTACATGGCACCGAAGCCAAACTCGAAGACTCTGCCATTTCCGTGTTTGGTTACGGAGTCGGCGTTGCCTACTATTTCATGCCGCTCAACGCCTACGTCGCCGCCTCGGCGGTCCTCTCCCACGGCGAATTGGAAACCCCCGTATCAGCGGCCGAGTCAGAAACCGGCTACGGCGGATTGCTGCGTGCCGGCTGGGAAGCATGGGTCTCGCAAGACTGGGGCCTGGGCGTCTGCGCGCAGTTTCAGATGTCCTCGATGAAAGACTCGATCGATGACGTGAACTGGTCCTCCAAGGCCGCGTCCATCGCTTTGAGCGCAACGTACAACTGACGGCAAAGCCGACGAGTGGGGCAGCTCGGCCCGCTCCACTCGTCGCCGCCGGCTACCTCCGCCGTCACATCGCGGAGTGCAGAGTGTAGGAGTTGCCCTCCGTGTCCCCAATCGGGCCGCCCGCGTTGCAGCGAGGTCGTGACCACGGCGTTGTTCGTCACACTCGGTACGACACGAGTGAGGGCTGAAGGCGATCGAGCGTTGCCCCAGCCCACTGAGCGCAACACGATGAGCGGACATGCATTTTCGGGGCAGAGCTGGGCCAGTCTTTCTCGTGCCGTCTGCCCTACGGGTGTTCGTATGCGCCCAGACAGTGGCGGTCCTCGTGGGATGCAGTGGCGAGCTACCGCTCGCGCCGAACCGCGACGACACGTCACTGCCTGCGAACGCGACGCTGACCGCCGATAGCGCGCTGCCCACGAGGTCAGCTCTCGACGGCGCGCCGGTAACATCGTCAGTAGAAAACGCCATCCCGCCTGCGCGCGCTGATCGCATTCTAGTCGAGTACCGCTTGGGGGCCGACGAACGGCGTATCGCCCAATTCATGGCGCGGCGGGGCAATCGCGAACTGACCGTCGCTGGGATACGGAACGCCGGCCCGCGCATCGTCGAGCTGCGTGGAGGTGATTCGGTAAGCGCAGCGCTGAGTGCCTACCGTCGCAATCCCGACGTATTGTACGCCGAACCAGACTATGAGGTGTCGTTGCTCGCGACACCCAACGACTCGCTGTGGTCGCAACAATGGCACCTGAGCGATGGCGGCGACTACGATATCAACGCCACCGAAGCGTGGGATGAGGTGACGTCGAGCGGCAGCGGCGTGATCATGGTCGTCGATTCCGGGGTGGAGACGACCCATCCGGACATCACGGCCAACCTGTGGGTCAACCCCGGCGAGATCGCCGGCAACGGTATCGACGACGACGCCAACGGCTACATCGACGACGTGTACGGTATCGACGCCATCGACGGCGATGGCGATCCGACCGATAGCCACGGACACGGCACGTTCGTCGCGGGTGTAATCGGTGCCGTCGGCAACAACTCGAAAGGCGTGGCTGGGGTAAATTGGAGCACGCAGATCATTTCTTGCAAGTTCGCCGACAGCAGCGGCACTGGCAGTACCGGCGACATCATCAAGTGCCTCAAGTACGCCCGATCGCTGAAGGAGGACTACGGCATCAACGTCATCGCCGTCAATGCCTCGTACGGCTCGACTTCCTACTCCAAGTCCCACGCCAACCAAGTGGCTGCCTTACGCGAGGCCGGCATTCTCTACGTCGCGGCGGCGGGAAACACCGGTAGCGACAACGACGTGGGCCCCACTTACCCGGCGAGCTACGACGATCCGGGCGTCGTCAGCGTGGCGGCCACGACGAGCGGAGGTGGAAAAGCGAGCTTCTCCAGCTACGGTCGCCACCGCGTTCACCTAGGAGCGCCCGGCGACTCGATATCCGGGTTGGGGCTGAGCAGCGGATACTCCACACAGAGCGGTACCTCGGCGGCGGCTCCGGTCGTGACCGGCCTGGTAGGCCTGCTCTATGGGCAAGACGAAACGCGCGACTACATCGCGCTGCGCAATCTCGTGCTCAGCGGCGGTCTACCCGTGTCGTCGCTATCCGGCAAGACGCTCACGGGTCGCCTTGCCCGTGCCTACGATACGGGCGGCATCGGCTCGATGACCTGCAGCGGTCAGGAGCTGAACGAAGTACTTGCGCCGCTACGTGACCCGCTGATCACCACTCACGGTGGCAGCATCGACATTTCGCACCTGCACATCACCTGCGACGCTCCAAGCGGCGGCGGGGACACCGCCACTGTCGATGGCAGCATGGACATCCCGCTGCTCGACGATGGCACGTCGACCGACTTGGCGGCGTCCGACGGCGTCTACACCGGGACCTTCGCGTTGACGTCCACCACGGACAGCCCGACACAGCACAGCCTGTTGCTGCCAGATGGCAACACCTTCGGCGTGGCGGTTCTGGACCCGTATTGGCCACCGCCTTCTTCGCCCAACCCGCTCGATCGATACGACTATCGCGACATCAGTGCCGTAGAAAACACGCTATCGGGCTTCACGACCGGCGTGATGAAGACGCTGACCAGCTCGTTCAAGGTACCGTTCGGGAACTACTCGCCAGGATTCGACACCTTCTACGTGTCGGCCAACGGCGTGCTGCGGCTCGACTCGATGTTCGGCACAGGCATCGACGAGGTCCCGACCAACCTCCCCGTCGCGCGCGTCGAGACACTGGTCGCGCCGTATTGGATGGATATGGGCGCTACGACGCTGTATTGGGGCGAGCTGGGAACCGCACCGAACCGCGAACTCGTCATCGAATGGCGCGATGCGGGCGGGCCGTTCCTCTCCTGCACCAACTACGATGCAGACACCGGGGAACTGACCGGTTTCGGCAGCTTCCAGGTGATCTTCAAGGAGAACTCTTCCGACGTCGAGTTCCAATACAAGGACGTGGACTGGGACGGCATCGCCTGTGACAACGGCAGTGGCATCCCCATCGGCATCCAGGTCGACGAAGGCGTTGCCTACCAAATATCGGGACAAATCACCAGCGAGGCGGGCCTCGTGTTTACGGCGAACGTCGGACCCACCGCCGATGCCGGCGGCGACAAGCAAGCCACGACGACCAAGACCGTGTACCTCTCGGCGGCGGGCAGCACCGACCCCAACCTCGACGTCGGCGACTCGCTCAGCTACCAGTGGCAACAGACCGCCGGCACACCCGTCACCTTGAGCGACCCCACCGGCGAACTGACGACGTTCGTCGCCCCGGCGACCGAAGAGACGTTGTCCTTCGAGCTCACGGCCACCGACGAAAAAGGCATCAGGGACACCGCGACTGTCAACGTGACGACCTACGACTGCGTCGCGACCAGTGACTACGCCTATGCCGACTGCGATGGAGATGGCTACTTCCGTGACCCGGTCGTCAATCGTTGCGCGAACGCGGGATACAAGAGTCCCTGCGATGACGGGGTCGACCCCGTCAAATGGGTGCTCCAGGCCAACGCCAATCCGGCCAAGTTGGGCGATTGCGACGACGAAGACGCCAGCGCTGACAACGTTGGTGCTGCCTGGTACGTTGACGGCGACGGCGACGGTCAAGGCGCTGGTACGGGCACAAACGCCTGCATCGCGCCGAGCGGAACTGTCGACAACAATACCGACTGCGACGACACCGACGACGCCATTTACCTCGGCGCGAGCGAAGTCGCTGACGACGGCATCGATCAAGACTGCAACAACATCGATGCCATCGAGTGCATCATCGACTTCGATCGCGATGGCCACGGAAACGACGCCGGCGATACGGCGATCGCGTTGGACGGCAGTTGCGACGTCAGTCAAGGCGAGTCGACCAACGGCGACGACTGCGACGACGCATTGAACTCCGTCTACCCCGGCGCCACAGAGACACCGCTGGACGACATCGATCAAGACTGCAACGGCGTCGACGCGGTTAGCTGCATCGCGGACGCCGATGGCGATGGTCAGGGGGATGCGCAAGGAACCACGGTGGTGGCCCTCGACGGCACTTGCGACGCCGCCGAAGGCGAGGTCGACGATACGCTCGACTGCGACGATACGGATCCGACGATCTACGTCGGAGCACCGGACGCAGCCGATGACGGGATCGATCAAGACTGTAGCGGCGCAGGTGCCATCACCTGCTACGTCGACGCCGACGGGGACGGCCATGGCGATGCCAGCGTCAGTGCGATCAGTGATGGTTCGTGCCCACTGGGGCAGGCTACCCTGGCCGGAGACTGCGACGACTCTGCTTCTAGCATTCACCCCGGGGCAACAGAGACGCCCGACGATGGGGTGGACCAAGACTGCGACGGCATCGATCCGATCACTTGCTACGTAGACTCAGACCTCGATGGCTACGGCGACCCCGAACAGGCGTTGATCGCCAGTGACGGCTCCTGCGACTTGGCAGATGGTGAGTCCGCCACGGGAGACGACTGCAACGACTCACGCCCAGCCATTCATCCCGGCGGCAAGGAGCGACTGGGCAACGGCATCGACGAGGACTGCGATGGCAGCGACTCCGTGGCCTGCTACGTCGACGCCGATGGCGATGGCTACGGCGACCCAAATCAACTCACCGTATCCCCCACCGGCAGCTGCGAGGTGGGTATGGCGAGCGACGGCACCGACTGCAACGACCAACTCGCCGACGTTTACCCGGGGGCCAACGAACGACTGGACAACGGGATCGACGAGGACTGCAACGGCAGCGATTCGGTGCGCTGCTACCGTGACTTCGATCAAGACGGCTACGGCGATCCCATCCGGCCCCGCACCGCGGACGATGGTAGTTGCGACACATCGCAACAAGAGGCGAGCAACAGCGACGACCCGGACGACAATGATCCAAACGTCACGGGGGCGGCGACCACGTCACCCTCGGACGTGTCGTCTCCCGCTTCGACCACCACGACCCCGGCTTCGCCCGCACCAATGAACACCACCCCACCTGCACCCCAAACGACGACGCAGTCCGACTCAAACCCTGTGAACACCGGCGACGCTGGCTCTGCACCGTCAGACGACACAAGCCAGACAGCGAGTCAATCGCCGGACGGCCCTTCCGAAACACCCGCCTCGGAAACCAAGCGCGAAGGGCAACCGCCGAGCGCCGATGCGGGAAGCCGGCTGGAGGACGACGGACTCGGGCCCCCTCGCAAAGATCCCACGGGGTGCGCGTGCGACGTGGTTGGCGGCGCGGCCGCCAGCCGCAACTGGTTGTGGGGTCTGCTCGCGGCCGCGTGGCTACGGCGTCGCCGCGCGAACTCAACAGCCGTCGCGCAAGCCCATCCGCGAACCGGTCCAGCTCTCGCCCACCCAGACTGACGCGAACGACTACCGCACCGGTCAAGTGCCGTCCGGCTTGCTCGAGATGCGCAACCCGAACGCGGCACCCGAAAGCAACAGTGGAACGAGGAGCGCCGACATCGTGTCGACGGCACCAACACGCAGATGCAGCACGACCACCGCGGCCGTGTAGAGTACCAGCCCGAGGGCTGCCGCGATGCCCAAGCGGGGTTGCCAGATCCCAGCCACGAGCCCGATCCCCCCAGCGATGTCACAGGCCGCAAACACCGGGATCCAGTCCATCGGAAGGCCGAGCGTGTCGTGAACGACTTTGACGACTTCGACGGTTTGCGCCAGTTTTGGTCTCGCAGACATGAACAACGTTGCGGCCATCAAGACTGCGATGACGCCATAGGCGATGCCCAGGCGCGACTTCGTGCGCGCATTCATTCGGCGAGTATCGCGGCGCGACCGACGGCTTGTCCAGAACCTCAGAAGTCGCCTCCGCAAGTCGCGGTGAGCCCCACTCCCCCAACCGACTCACAAGCACCTGCAACCGTAGGGCACCTCGACGTTCTCACAGCGCATGTTGCGTGGTGGATCGCAAACACCCGTCGGTAGAATCGCACCGTTGCAGGCGCAATACTCGAACGGCTCGTAGCTCGCGCAAGTGAATTGCCCGGGATGCAAACAGTCGCTCGGTTGCATCGGCAAGGCTCGACACTGGCAAGCAACGGCAATCTTACCGACGCCGCCAGACGTCTCGAGGGGCACCGAGAACCACGCCGGTCGCTGCTCGCAGTAGAACTGTTCGCCTTCTGCGCAATCTTGCTCCGTCAGCGGCCCTCCGGTTTCGCAACGGCAGCCGGCAGGCGGCTGATAGCTGTCGCAATGAACCCACGGCGCTGGACACTGCCCCGGTTCGATCATCAATACTTGCCCATCAGGCCCAGGCACCGCAGACGACACAGCCTCCGCGGACGACATCGGCACGGCAGATGGCCCGAGCGCAGACGACACCGACATAGACACGTGAGGCATGGCGCCAGACCCCGGACTCGAACTCGGGGTATCGACGAGCGCGACGCCTTGCCCGCTCGAACCGGCGTCCGCAGCACACCCCACCAACCACAACAAACCGGTCGCGACCTGACGCGTTCTCCAAGAGTCACACACAACTTCGACGCGTCGGTTGGATCCCCCAACGCCGCGAGGGTTCCGCTCACTCACCGACAAGGTTGCGCGCTTTTGAAAACGTCGGACCATCACCACGCGTCCCAAGAGCCCAACGATAGCGTAGATGTCGGGGCAGTGCCGAGCGGCCCGGTTGGTACCAACGCACTTCCATTCTGATTCGCCACGCAACACGAGCTGAGAGTGAAACAGTCTGCCTCGGCGAGAATCGCCTCCGGCACGTCCACTGCCCGAAAACGCTGAACGCACGAGGCGCAACGCAAGCCGTCACCCAGAGTCATTCGCGCAAATCTCCAACCACGACAAACCGCTAGATCCTTTGGAAAAACACTCACAGTCCACATCCAAGGCACCACCAGCGGGAACGCACTCCTAGCGAGCAGAGACCAGGCAGCTGGCGGTCACGACAGTGATCTGGCACGACGCACCTCTGAGACAGCAAAGATCGCATTGCGGTGGTGTGAATTTGGCGAGACCATCGGACGATGCGGCGCTGTTGGGGATGTTTATCAGCATGGGGAAACACGCTTGCCGGACTATCAATATCGGCCTCATGGCTCTGTGTGAGCGGATGCTCAGATGATGGCGACTACGGATTCGGAACAGGCACCGTCTACACGTCGCAGCCCGTGCCTGCTTCGAACACAGCGCCCGGGGCCCCGTTTCCAACCCCTGCCAATACGACGCCGTCGACTGAGCTGGCGTCGTCTGACCCCATCGCACCGGTAGAGCCGCAATCATCCATCTTGATAGTCGACCTGCCACCGGACGCCGCGCCCCTCGAAGGCCCCCCTGCAGCGACTCCCACGTCAGCGCTGGACGTCTCCCTGCCGGCTTCGGCAGCCATTGCCGACTTGCCGGTCGTTCACTCAGAACGACCAGCAAAACCGATCATCGGTGGGACGCTGTTGGTCAGCGGCGATGCGACGTTCGCCGTCGCCGCCGACCCAGACCGCGACCAAATCTACGTTGTCGATTTGAACGAGTTCGAGCTCCGCTCGACGCTCGAGTTAGCCACCGACGACGAACCGGGGCGCATCGCCGAAGGGATGGGCCGGGTGTACGTCGCCTTGCGGCGCGGTGGCGCAATCGTTCAGCTTGATCCCGTCGAGAACACGCTTGGGTCGCGATGGTCGACATGCGCCGCGCCGCGGGGGCTGGCTTTTGATTCAGCTCGCAGCAGCGTCGTCGTCGCGTGCCAGTCGGGCCTGTTGCAACGACTGGATGCGTCCACTGGCGACTTGACGTGGCAGGTGCAACTCCCTGTCGACTTGCGCGACATCGTGGTCACCGCTGATCGCTACTGGGTCAGTCGCATGAAAACCGCACAGCTTCTCGAAGTGGACCCAGAACGCGGTCTCGTAGGGGCCGCAACCATGGCGACAGTGTACCCGCCGGGCTCCGAGCTCCTGAACGCGGACGGCAGTTTTCCTACGTCGCCCGGCGTCCACGAGGCGCGCGTGCTGCGACGCACGGTGCCTCTGCCTGGTGGCGAGCTGTTGCTCTTTCACCAGTACGCAAACGTCGCGCAGTTGGGGAGCGCCGACTACGGCACGGGCGTCACAGGCGGCGGGGTCGTTCACAGCGCTGTCGCTCAGTTCAACGTGGCGACGCGCCACTTCGAGCCACGGGGCGCGTTGCCGCCGGGGCAATTCTACGACGTGGCCATTCGCCGCGACGGACTGCAAGTCGCAGCTTTCGACCTGGGGGTTTCATCCACCCGGGTGTTGCACACCGCCTGGCCGGAGCGCGCCACGTTGGACGCAATGACATCGGGAACGTGGGAATCTCTTACGCTTCCCGGCCAGGCCAGCGCATTGGCCTACGACGGTCAGGGGCGCTTGTTGGTCCAGCTCCGTGAACCTGCAACGCTCATGGTCCCGGGAGGTCCGAGCCTCGAACTGTCGGACGATTCCCGCTTCGATACAGGGCACGTCATCTTTCACCACTCGACGGTGCTCGGAGTCGCTTGCGCTTCGTGCCATCCCGAAGGCGGAGAAGACGGCGTGACGTGGGACTTCATCGTGCCGGGCCCACGCCAGACCCAACCGCTTCAGGGTGGGTTACTGGCGACTCTACCGCTACACTGGGAAGGTGAACGGGCTGACGTGACGGCGTTGATGTTGGACACCTACGTCTCGAGAATGGGCGGGAGTATGCCGTCTGCAACGCAAAGCAAGGCCTTCGGGATGTGGCTCGATACGCTGCAGTTGCCGACCAGCTCTCCGCGCGACGCGGACGTCCAGCAAGCGGGCCGCGCACTGTTCGAA
The DNA here is from genome assembly GCA_003235365.1 of Deltaproteobacteria bacterium. Lineage (GTDB taxonomy): Bacteria > Myxococcota_A > Polyangia > Polyangiales > Polyangiaceae > SZUA-265. The sequence goes on along the minus strand of QJWJ01000164.1, from coordinate 4,266 downwards.
CGCGCCGGGTGCGACGTCTGTCACAGCGGCGTCAACTACTCAGACAACGCCAATCACGACGTCGGGACCGGCGGCGTGTTTCAAACCCCGATGCTGCGCGGGCTGGGGCACAGCGGGCCATACATGCACGATGGCTGTGCCCAGTCGCTCACCGATCGCTTCGACGAACAGTGTGGGGGCAGCAAGCACGGCAAGCTGTCGGACCTGAACGACGCGGACGTCGCCGTTTTGAGCCAGTATCTCGAGAGCCTATGAAGGGCGGCACCGAAGCAACCCAGCCTGCACGCACGGCGGCCCTGCGGCGTGTCGGTCGTCGAGTTCGCAGCCTGCTGGCGGCGGCTGGCCTCGCCACGGCGACCATGTTGGGGTTGCCGACGCTCGCGACAGCGACTGTCATCGGGCGCGACTGGGCATCGCGTTGCGTCCCATGCGGCTACCGCTTGATCCATCCACTTTCTGACCGCACCGTGACGAGTTCCCACCGAATCACGATCGAAGTCGTTTGCCGGGCGCAACGCGCCGTCAATTTACCACAGCTACGACTCGGAGACGGCTCCTTGCTCGAGTCGACGTGGATCGATCAGGGCACCGGACAGTACGGTCTGTACGATCTCCAGATCACACGATACGAACGAACAGGCCCTCCGCTGCCCGAGGGTGCCAGTGTGACGCTCGGCAGTAGCGGCTCTCAGTACTGCTGGGACGCGCTGACCACACACGACGGGGTGAACGACTACGACCCCGCCGGGTGCTTCGAGTTGGACCAGGCCGAGCCGTGCTGCGCCACCGTCGACGCCTCGATGCAGCAATTCGAGCCGCTACTCAGTTTCCAAGTCGAGGCCGAAGGCGGATCGGTGGAAAGCCGAGATGCTTTGACCGACGCGGGCAAGCTCGACGGTGGATCGCAACCGCTCGACGCAGCACCTGCAGCACTCGATGGGACGCGAAGTGCGCTCGATGGCAGCGACGCCGACTCGGCATTCGAGACGGGGCAAGATTCGCCCGGCGCACTCAATTGGTCAGCAGGATCCCTGGGCTTGCGCTGCAGCGTCAACGGCGACAGTGCGGATCTCTACCTCGACGTGGGTGTCGCCCCTCTGCCCGACAACGTGGTGCGCATCGACCTCTTCGATCGAGAAATCGCTGACGACGGAGCGACCAAAGACACCGCGCTACGTTGGGAAACCGAACCGTGCCTGGGTCAGGCGCGACGGCAGTTCAAAGCCGCCGGCCTGCCCAACGGTCCAGGATGGGTTGCTTTCGACACGACCACGACGAGCCGACGTCACGTATACCGAATCCTCGCGCACACCGAGGGTGGACCACTGGACGAAACGCCTTTGCGCGAGCTGAGAGTTCCTCAGGACTGCGTGGAGAGCTCCGAAATCGAGCTGACGTGGCAACAGCTGGCCTTCACCGTCAACTGCCAGCGCGCACGCGAAGAGCGGGATTGGGACGAGTTCACCGAACTTCTGGGGCGCGATGTGGACTCCCGCGCATGTGTTGCAGAATTGTCGGAGCCAGCGCAGGGCGAACCCGCCGAGCCCATATTCCCCGAGGAGCCGCCCAACGGGCAGAACCCGGCGCTCGTAGTGACCACAGTCAGCACACCGAGCGCTCCACCGAGCGATGCCCCAAGCCCTCCCACTTTCGTGAGAAGTGGACGGTCCGTACCGAGTAGCAGCTGTTCTTTCAGAGCACGAGGCTATCGTAACCCGCCGTTGTTCGTCGCGATGTCGTGGCTGTTGTGCCTCGCGTGGCGACGTCGCAAACCCGACGCGCTGCCAGCTCGCTCTGCTCGTCTGCTCGTCCAGAGACGGCGGGGTTCTCGCACCCGAGAAGGTATCGAAGCCTAAGGTCCGGGCAGCTCCTCGGCAGTTGCACCTCCTGCACGGTCCCGCCGTCGAAAGCCGCGATTCGCGCCTCGAACGCCGGTGTGGCGCACCGCGATCTCGCTCGCTTGTGCAGAGCCGTAACGCTGCGCTACGCTGGGCCCCGATGCGAATCGGGCCTGGTCGACTGTTGCCTCCACTACTGGCGTTGCTCGCATCTTGTGAACCCGAACAGACTTCAGACGACACGCGCGAACAAAAGGCAGCTCACGATTCGCCGACGACACCTGTCCACGACGCGGGACCGACTCCCGCCTCCGTTCAGACAGTTATTGCCGACAACATCGTTGGCACGAGCGGCGCTGCGAAGCAGTCAAGTTGACGTGCTCCACCGCGACGTATGACTGCCAGGAAATCTGCAACGCCCAACGTGATAACATCCCGCCCGAATGCTACGCACCGAGGGTCCCATACAACAGGTGCGTGACAGAGTTGACGACTGATTGTACGTATACGGATTGGGCCGCAGGTGCAACGGACGACGAGTGCGACGGCAGACCGTTCGCGCGTTGCTCTCTGGCGGGAGGACAAGCATGCGGGCCCGGTGGCAGCGACCACGCCTTCCTTTGTGAAGCCGCCCAGATGGGACCCCATTCGTACATCTGCCAGGTCGGTGTGGAGATACCGGCGGGCTGCGAGCCACACGAGGGGCCGGAGGGGTACTACTGCTGTGACCACGAGCTTTGACGGACACCCTGGAGCCATGCAAAACGGAAGCAGTCGACGATGTCACGACAGCTGAGAAACCGCCAAATGAGGAGGAGCGCGACGCGTTCGGTCGTACGGATCCTGTCGTGGGGCACCCTGCTCTTGACCGGGTCGCTCGACGCTCGAGGACAGTCATCGAAAGAAACCACGTCGAGCAATGTGTTACCCCAACCCGAGCAGCTGGCGATCTCCGCCGGGGTGACCCCGATGGCGTGGTTTGCCGACCAGTGCGAGCGGGACTCCGACCTGGTGAGCTGTTCGCCAGTGACGGGCTACATGGGCATGGAGTTGGCCTTGCGGTTTGGCTTGAGTGAACGTTGGAACGTCGCACCGGTGTTCACGGTTTCCATACCACCTGGCCGGGTGCGAACCAGCAACTCCACGGAATTCCGGACGGTCGAGACGGAGCGCTCCACGCTGCTGATGATCCCTGGTCTGCAGGGGCAGTTTCATCCGTTCTACAGCGGGTTATGGTTCGGGCCGCGCGCTGAGCTGGTCGTCGTGCGCGACGCATTGGAGACGACCACCAATGGCGCCAGCTCAACGGTCAGCGACTACGCCCTGGGCGCGATGCTGGGAGGGCAGCTCGGCAACGATTTCCTGATCACGCCAAGTGCCGCGTTTACGCTCGCACTTCGTGGAGGGATAGCGCTATTTGCCCCGGGTGCGCCCTTCCCCGAAGATGGCGGTGTCACCCACGAGTCGGGGCCGTTCGTCGCGGTGTCACTGGCGGGCGTATTCGGGCTCGGGAAGTGACGACTGGGAAGAGCTCACGGACTGCAACGCCAACCGGCTGGTCATCCCCAGCCACGCGGCACAAAGCAACTAGCATCGCGCCGACCCGCTTTTCGGAGACGGCGCGATGCTCAGGGTCGCTGTTCCGCCCCACACCCCGCACGACGCGCGGTGATCCGAGGCAACGCCAATCCCAGCACACCGCTGGCTCGACGTTACGCGTGCTCAATCACCCAAGGCCGGGCACCGGTGTACTTCTTCACGCCGGCTCCGCGAGCCGCGCCGCTCTTGGTGGCACCATGCCGGCAACCCGAGTTGCACACATGCCGTGAAGCCACGCGCGGCTCGTGTTGACTACGCTCGTTGCGTTCGTGTGCCACGACCGCGGCCTTGGGCATCCCGGTGACGTGGGGCGCACTGACGATGCGTCGGCACTGCGTCAAGCATAGCGGACATTGCCCCGCTTCACCGGCTTCGCGCATGCTGCGGATGAGCTCGAACTCGCCGTGCTCTGAACATTCGTATTCGTAGATGGGCATCGGTTGGTTCTCTCCGTCACTTGACGACTGCCAGGTCAGCCCCCTGTGGCACGCTCTGAGAGGGGCCCGATGCGTTCGGCTTGATGTCGAAGTCGAAGATCTCGGTGGGCAACGCCAACGTCGCGCACGCATTCGGGATGTCCACAATCCCGCTGATCCGCCCTTCAACCGGCGCCGTGCCGAGAATCGCGTAGGCCTGCGCACCGGTGTACCCGAACTTCTTCATGTACTCAATCGCGTTGAGACAGGCCTGCCGGTATGCGATGTGCACGTCGAGGTAGTGCTGTTTGCCTGCTTCATCCACGGATATCCCTTCGAAGATGAGGTACGAAGTGTAGTTGGGCTCCAATGGGCTAGGCTTGAAGATCGGCGAGTTCACACCGTACATCTTC
>QJWJ01000468.1 GCA_003235365.1 Deltaproteobacteria bacterium | reverse complement strand
ACCTGATCGCCGGCGTCGTGATCCGACGCAAGGCGGAACCGACGGTACAGCTCGATCCTTTCATCATCACGGGCTTGCCCATCGAAGCTCGGGCGCGCGACTACCTGCTGCACACGACGCTGGAACACGACGAAATCCCCACCGTGGACGAGATGAAGCAGCTCGTGCGAGGAACCGGCGCCGACGTCGAAGTCTACAGCACGACCAAAGCGTACTTCACGACGTTGTTCGATCTCGGTGTAAACCCACTACGCCTCGCGAACGACGACGAGCGGGGCAAGTACAACGACATGTTGCGCACCAGCATGACCGGCGGCATCTCGCGAGTGCTGACGTCAGAGCTGCGTTCGTTCGTACTCAAGGAGCAGACCGGGCTGAGCGACACGCTCGGAAGGATGCGTCAGAGCCTTTCGGCGTGTCGTCGCACCCGTCAGGAAGTGACGGAGTCGCGAGGCCTCGAGCGGCAAATCACGGGAGTCTTCGACGCGGGCCTAGGCATGTTCGACGCGGCAGTGCTGGCGGCTCGCAGCAGTGCGAAGGAGCACGAGGAGCGCCTGGCCGAGGTTCGGGCACGCCTCGACGCCATCAATGCACAGCTGCTGGACCAAGCCGCGGAGCTGACCGATGCCAGGGCGCGGCGCGACGCGCTTGCCCCACTGCTTCAGCACACCGAGCAACGCCTGCGCGCTGCCCAAGCCGATCTGACGCGCCACGAGCGAAGCCACGAGACGGCGACGCGTCTGTCGTCCCTGAGGCAGGAGCTGCAGACTTCGCAGCAGCAGCTCGACGTGCTCCAAGCTGCGCACCGAGCCAAGACCGGCGAGCGTACCGCCGCCAAAGAGGCACGAAGCCAAGCGCACGCCGCAGTCGTACGCAGCGCACAGGGACTTGCCAACCTGCAAGTTGGCCTCGACGAGCTGCACCGACGAGCGCAAGCCTATCGCCACATCAGCGCGCAATTGCAAACCGCGCGAGATACGCTTCAGCGCGAAGTATCCAAGGACGAAGCGCCGCGGCTGCTCGAAGAAACCCGCGCCGAGCTGGAACAGCTGGACCGGCAACGCGCGCAACGGGCGCGAAGCGGAGAACTCGTCGCCGCCAATCGCCGCGACTACGCCGCAGCCAAACAGGCGTTCACGGATCTCGGTCAGGCGCTCTCGACGCCAGGCGAACTCGCGGGCGAAGCGGACGAACTGTTCGCGACTGCTCGAGCTCGCTTGGCGCGATTCGACGAAGCAGAGCGCGATGCCCTGCAACTGCCGAGATTGGAAGCCGAAACCGAACGGCTGGAGAAGCAAGTTCAACAGAGGCGGGAGGCGCTCGAAGAACTGCGACAGTTCGATCTCGCGACCGACGACCTGACCGGAGCTGGGCTGCACCGTCTGGTGGCGGAACTCGACAAGGAGGTGCGAACGAACCGCGAGACGGCGCGCCAATCCGCCTGGAATGCGCGCAACGCAACGCAACAGGTCGAGGCGCTACTGGTCGAGCGAACCAGATGGCAGGAACGACAGGCGTTGCGCCAACGGCTCGACTCGGCCGCTGAGCGGCTGGTCCAGTACGGTGTTCACCCGAGCCAGGCGCAACAGGAACTGCGTGACTCGCGTATCGAGGTGCAGCTGCGCGTCGACGCCATGCGCGCCCGCGCCGAACGCCTCGAAACCGAACGCGATCAGGCGCTGCAGCAGGCAGCCGAGCTCGAAACCAACAGCACGGCGGTGGATCCCGAGCTGCTCACCTTGCGCGACTGTGTCAGCGGTGAACTGCTCAGCGAACGCTTCGAAGATCTGGAACCTCACGCCGCTCGGTTCGTGGAGGCACAACTCGGGCCGCTGCGCCAGGCAATCATCGTCGAGGACCCAAACGCCGCACTGGAGGCACTGCAGGCTCAGGAACACGACATCGGCGACCTCTGGCTGGTTCGCGCGGGCGAATCGCTGGTCGACGAGGAGCCACCGGCCGATCTCGGTCGTCAGGTGATCGTCGAACACCCCTTCGGCGTGCGCGTCAGTCGCATTCCCGACACGCCCACTCTTGGAAAGGTCGCACGCCAACGACGCGCGGCGGCACTGCGACGGACCGCCGCGACGCGCACCAAGACGTTGGAAGAGGAAGACCGCGAGTTGCGGCGCGCGAACACCGCATTGAACGACATCGACACCTTGCTCGGCGGCATCGAAGTCTGGCGCCTGGATGACCCCTCCCGCAAGCTGCAGGAGCTCGACGAACGCCTTGACGAGCAACAGCGCTTGGCGGACGAAGAGCGTCAAAATGCCGAGCACGCCGCCGAGACCGCCGATGCAGCGACGGAACGCGTCGAACGACTGCGTCCCGTGTTGCGCTTCAGCGCGCTGCTCGACGCCCCCGATCAAACCGCGACGTTAGCGCAAGCGCGAGCCCGCCTCGCCCAGGCTCGCACCGCCGGCAGCTGGGTCGACGCAGGGCGAACCGCCGCCCACACGCTACGCGAATCGATGGATGCGCTGCGGACCGTACCTGTCGACGACGCGACGCTTGCGCAATGGCAAACGGAAAGCGAGGCCCTGGAGAAGCGCCGAGACGAGCTCTTCGTCACGATCGAGGCGTTGGTCGAAGTCGTTCGCGCACCCCAGGCCCTGGAGTGGGAAGAGGCGGTCAGCGCCCTGGACGAACGGGAAGCCTTGGCGCCGAAGTTGAACGAGCAACACCAACAGCTCGAAGCATCGGCCGAAAAGGCAGAAGCAGCGCTCGAACAGGCTGAGGTTGCCTGGGAAAGCGCTACCCAGAGCCTCCAGCAGGGTCAAGCCGAACACGCCGCGCTGCGAGCTCACATCGAACGCCTCGAAGACGAACTGCGCGGCTTGGGCTGCAACGAGCTCGACGGCACGGGCATCGACGAAGCGCGTGATGCCAGCCGCACGTTGTACGAGGAGCTGTCGAAACTGCAGCAAGAAGAGCGTGACCTGCAAACACGTGTCGCACTGTTGGAAGAGCGGCGTGGTAACTTGAAGGCGCAACACGAAGCGAGCAGTATAGAGCTGGGGCAAGCGCAGCAGAGTGCCGCACCTTCGAGGCAGTCCTGGGAGGCGCTGCGACGCGAGGTGCAAGACGCCGGGCTCCTGTTCCCGAGCCACAGCGAAGGACACTCACGAACGGCTGCAGAGCTTTGGCCCCAAGCCCGCGGCAAGCGACAACTACTGCTGGCGCGCCTCGCCGACAGTCCCGACGGCGTGGAGCTGAGCACTCGCCACGGCAATGCAGAAGAAACACCAGAACGCGACAGTGCCGAATCCTACCTGCAACTGTGGCGGGAAGTGCGCGTGTGGCTCCTCAGCCGCCTACCGGCCCAAATCGCGGACGTCGCAGATCCGTTGGACGCGCTGCGGCGATTGCGAGACGACCTGACCACCTTGGAGAACCGGTTGCTTCAGCAGGAGCACGACTTGCGTGGGACGTCCGAGGACGTCGCGCGAGCGATCGACGTACAGGTTCGCCGAGCGACGGCGCAAGTGCGACGCATCAATCAGTACCTGACCGGGATCCGTTTCGGCAGCATCCACGGCATCCGCATCCGAATGGGACGCGTCGAGAAGATGGCGCAGGTGCTCGAAGCGTTACGCGACGGCAGCGCGCAGAACCTGTTGTTTCAATCGACCCTTCCCTTCGAGGAAGCGCTCGAAGAGATCTTTCACCGCTACGGTGGCGGCAGAGGCGGCGGTCAGCGCATCCTGGACTACCGCGAGTACGTCGACTTGCAGGTCGAGGTCCAACGCAAGGCGGATACCAACACCTGGGAGCTCGCCAACCCGACTCGCGTATCCACCGGTGAGGCGATCGGAGTGGGCGCCGCGTTGATGATGGTGATCCTCACCGAATGGGAGCGCGACGCCAACCTGCTTCGCGCACGGAACGTGAGCGGCTCGTTGCGCTTCCTGTTTCTCGACGAGGCCAACCGCCTGTCGAAAGACAATCTGGCCGTGCTGTTCGACCTTTGCGAAGCGCTACGCCTGCAGCTGCTCATTGCCGCGCCCGAGGTGGCTCAGGCCGCCGGCAACACGACGTATCGACTGGTGAGGCGCTTGGCAGACGACGGCACCGAAGAGGTTTTGGTCACTGGCCGTCGTGCGCGGCTGCCCGACGAGGAAACACCTGATCCGCCTCGGCCCGACTCCGCATCGGCTGAAACCCAAGACAGCGCTCAGGGAGCGGACGAAGCGGAGCCTCAGCGGAGCCCACAATCCGACGAACAACAGCGGCTCTTCTGATATCTGAGCTCCGGCCACACAGGCCGACCAGCCGAGTTACTAGCATTCGAATGCTCGAAAGTGATGTGGGTCATCTCGCACGAGCATTCGAGTGCTCGAAAACGATGAGCTCCAGCTCCGCTCGAGCATTCGAGTGCTCAGACCGAGTGACAACGAAGGACCCGAGTGCAGCCGGATGTCGTGTCGACTTGCTACTGCTTGCCCTGGGACTTGGACAGCGCGAGCTTCACGAGCTTGTCGAATCGCTCGACGGGCTGCGCGCCACTGATGAAGTACTCGTTGACCATGAACGACGGCGTGCCGCGGATGTTGCGGTCCGAAGCGGCGTCAAAGTCCGCTTCGACAGCCTTCTTGTGTCGGCCGTCGGCCAGCGCTTGGTCGAAGCGCGCCAACTCGACGCCGACCTGACGTGCGTACTGTCGCAGGTCATCGGGACCGATGGCCTTCTGATTCGCAAACAGCAGGTCGTGAAACCTCCAAAACGCTGCATTGCCCTTCTGGGCAAACACCTCCGCCGAAGCCTCCGCCGCCAACTGCGCGTCCTTGTGAAACGGCAACGGCATGTGCCAATACTCGAACCTCACCTGCCCGGGATGGCGCTTGGCCAAGGCATCCAGGATGGGCAGCACTCGTTGGCAGTACGGACACTGAAAGTCCGAGAAGATACGTACGGTCACCCTGGCATTCGCCGGACCCTTGGACGGCCGCGCCCGAGTCGAAGTCAGCGCTGCCCGCTGCTCGGGCTCGGGGGGCGCTTGGGCCGCCGCCATCAGCTTCGCATACACTTGGCTGCGCGGGACACCTTGCTCGACCAGCGCCTTGGCCTCACTCAGTTGCTGGTCGACGAGCGCGGCGAACTGCTCGAACGGCTGAGCGCCGTTCAGTCGTCGACCGTTGATGAAGAAGTTTGGCGTCCCGCGCGCGGCCAAGTCCATCGCCAGCTCTTGGTCGGTGCCGATACGGTCGTCGTACTTGCCCTTGTCGATGGCCGCCTTGGCCAGAGGCCAGCTCATTTTCATGTCGCGTACGATGTCTTCGAGCGTGGCATCGTCCAAGTTCGCCTGCTTCTCGAACAGGGCGTCGTGCACCTTCCAGTAACCGTCGTTACCGCGTAGCGCGTACACGTGGCGCGCCAGATTCGCGGCGCGTCGCGCGTTGTCGTGGAAGTCCAGCGGGTTGTCTTTCCACACGATGCGCAAGTCGCCGCCGTAGGCGTCGCGCAGTTGCCGAAGAGTCGGCAGCACGCGCTTGCAGAACGGACATTGGTAGTCGGCCCACTGCACGATGGTCACCAAGGCGTCGGAGGGGCCGAGTGTCGGATCATCCGCCAGCACCGGCACGCGCCACGCGGTCGTATCCTCAGGCTCCGCCTCGGGCTCGGCTTCCGGCTCTCGGGGGACCGCATGGTTTTCGATCGTCAGCTGGACGCTCACGCGATCACGTGCAACCCCCTTGTCCATCAAGGTTCGCGCCGCAGCCAGCTGCTCGTCGATCACGGCTTCGAACTCTTCGAAGGGCTGCGCCCCCGTCACTTCCACGCCGTTGATTCGGAACGCTGGAACGCCAGTGACGCCGAGCTCCTCGGCCAGCGCCGCATCGGCATTGAGCTTGAGTTCCCCGCGCCCATCGCCGAGCGCCGCATTGAAGTGTTCAGCCTCGACGCCCGCTTCCGCAGCCCACATCTCGTAGTTCGCCTGGGTCAGCTCGTCTCGGTTGGCGTACGCCCGCCCGACGAAGTACCAGAACGCGTCGTTGCCAGCCGCCCGATGCACGGCCATCGCCGCTAATTGAGCGGGGCGCGCTTGTTCGTGGAAGGGCAGCGGGTTGTTCTTCCAAACCATACGCACTTGCCGGTTGCCGTAGGTGTTTCGGATCTTCGACAGCGTGTCCTGCACCCGCTCGCAGAACGGGCACTGCAGATCGCCGAACTCCACGATCGTCACGGGCGCATCCGCCGCTCCCCAGCTCGGATCCTCTACCGTCACCGGGATGGGACCCAACTCGACTGGCGCCACCGCGATCTGTTGGTCTTCGGTTACCCCGTTCGACGGCCCGCGCTCGGGAGCCCTGGAGACATCCACGGTCGGCGTCTCGGCGACGGCTGGGGACGCAGCTCCCTGACACGCGCTCAACACCAAGCAAACGGCCAACCACACCCACTTGGCCCGCAGCACAAACCCGACGAGCCCGTTCGTCCCTGACATGCGGGCACGCTACCACGAGGTGCTAAATGAGCGTTCGCGATTCGCGAACGCTTTTCTGCGACATGCGACTCCCCACTGCCGGCGGTGCCCAGCGCGTTGGGGGCGGTATTGCAGCAGACCCGGGGCGCAGCGCAACCGCAGGGAGGCCGGGAACGAGCAGCGCCCCGACCTCTTCACGCAATCAGCGAACCGGACCCCGCTCGTTGCGACACACGGAACTGCAACCGTCGTAGTTCTTGGTGTTGCCGTCGTCGCACTGCTCGTCACCGTTCTTGATGCCGTCGCCACAGCGTGGGCCGAGCACACAACCGGGCGCGCACTCACCGTAGCCGCCGTCGTTGTCACCGTCGTCACATTGCTCGTTCTTGGGATCGCGCACGCCATCGCCACAACGCGGGCCCAACTTGCACATCGGCGCGCACTCGCCGTAACCACCGTCGTTCACGCCGTCGTCGCACTCCTCATCGAGGTCGCTCTGCACGACGCCGTCTCCGCACTGAGCACCGAGCTTGCAGTTCTTCGAGCAGTTGTCACCGCCGTCACACTGTTCACCCCACTCGGCCTGAACGACGCCATCACCGCAGCGCGGCCCGAGTTTGCACCCAGGAGCGCATTCGAGGTAGCCGCCGTCGTTGATGCGGTCATCGCACTCTTCGGGGCCGTTGACGATCCCGTCACCGCAGTATTCATCGGGTTGGCAGAACTCGCTGCAACCGTCGTAGCCGCCGGTGTTGCCAGCCGTGCCCTCATCGCAGGTTTCGTAGGGCTCCTGGATCTCACCGTCGCCGCAGTACGGCGCGAGCACGCAGCCTTCGGCGCAGCGGCCATAACTGCCGTCATTCACGCCGTCGTCGCACTCCTCGTCGGGATCCTTGACGCCGTTGCCACACAGCACGCGGCATTGCGGGTTGCAGTTGTCACCGCCGTCGCACTCCTCGCCCCAATCGGTTTGGATGGTGCCGTCGCCGCAGAACGGACCCGGCGTACAGGCAGGGGTGCAACCGCCGTAGCGACCGTCGTTGATGCCGTCGTCGCAGGTCTCCGTGCCGTTTTCGACGCCATCGCCGCAGTACGGGCCGATCTCACAATCGGTGGTGCATCCACCGTAACCCGTATCGGTGTTCGCGGCGCCGTCGTCGCATTCTTCGAAGTCGGCATCGAGGATCCCGTCGCCACAGCTCGGAGGCAGGACGCAGCCAGGGGCGCACCCAGACTGACCCCAAACCGCGCGATTGCTACCGTCATCGCATTCCTCTTCGCCGGCAGTGACCACCTTGTCACCGCAGTACGGCCCGAGCGTGCAACTGCCCGCCGTGCACGAGTTGTACGCGGGGGTGGCCGTGTTGAAGACATCGTCGGGCGGATTGACTTCGATGCCCTGCGTCCCGTCGTCGCACTCTTCGTCGGCCGTGGCAATACCGTCGCCGCAAACCGGCGTACAGTACGAACGCGGCGCGAGGAAGCCGTCGAGCGTCAGTCGGAAGTTGGACAACGACGTGCGTCGCTCAGCGTGGAAGAACTTGATCTCGTAGACTTCACCCTTGGTCAGGCCAAAGCGCACGTCGGTGCCCGTCGCAAGTTCAGCGGCGCTCGGCGCGCACGCCGCTGGTGCGTTCTGAGATGGCAACCCTGCGCCACACGAGCTGTCGGCATCGCCCAGCACGACGCGACCGTAGAGGTACGTGTGAATGCCGCCGATGTCGACCGCCAAGCGGCCGTTGATGAACACCCACACGTCGTCGTCGCCGCGGAACACCAGCTCCTCACCGCCTTGGAACTGAAAGAAGTAGCTCAGCTCGGTGGTGAAGTGGTAGTTGCGGTCGCGACACGAGGGGGACGCCCCATTGCCGCAGCACGTGGGCGCCGATCCGTTGGCGAACTGCGGACAGCTGTTGCCGAGACCAGCGTCGTTGATCGGGAAGAACCCGTCGGTGTCACTGTCGTCGGTATCGTTGCGTTCCGCCACGTACGAGCCGTCTGGCTGCCGGATCAGATCGAGCGAGCCGACGATGGTGTCGTTGAGCGCGTCGTCACGGTACCACTGCGCGAACGAGGCGGCGGGGTTGGTGCCGCCGATCGTTTCGAACGTGCCGGTCGCTTTGACGGGCTTTCGCTCCGCGTCGAGCGTGCCGCACGCTGCCGCCGAGGTGCACACCGCACCGGCGATACCCGGAATGCGGCTCGAGTAGCTCGACCGATTGATCTCGAAGTGGGGATGCCCGCCCGTCGTCGCAGTGGTCGGCTTGAAATCTCGATACGTCACCGCCATCTCGACGTTGGCCGGCGTACCGACGACCTCGTCACACTCCCAGCCATCTTCCACGGTACACGTCGCCGAGCAGCCGTCGTTGCTCGCAACGTTGCCGTCGTCGCACTCCTCGCTGCCGGTGATCAACCCGTCACCACAAGCCAGGCCCTGGGGCACACCCGTCGAGCTGAAGGTCGGCTCGATCTGACAGGTGGGACCACAGCCGTCGCCAGCGACGGTGTCACCGAAGTCGCAGCCCTCGTCGCCTGCCTTGACGCCGTCACCGCACACGGTCTGCGAGCATGCCCCACCCCCTGGCGGACACGAATAGCCCGCTTCTCGGCGACACGTCGCGCTGCATCCGTCGTTGCCCACCGGAGTTCCGGGAGCCCCCGCGGTACCCGGACCGTCGTCACACTGCTCGGTGCCGTTGACGACACCGTCCCCACAGATCGCCCGACAGGCAAAACCAGCACGCGGGCAGGTGTAGCCCGATTCGACGTTGGCGCAGGTGGCGTCACAACCGTCACCGGGGTCGGTGTTGCCGTCGTCGCAGACCTCGGCACCGCTGACGACGCCGTCTCCGCACTGCACGGTGTAAACGCAGTTCTTGCCGTTGGCATCGCACGCCCAGTCGTTTTCGATGCGGCAGCGCGCCGAGCAGCCATCGCCGGGATCGGTACCGCCGTCGTCACACTGCTCCGTGCCGTTTTTGGTGCCATCGCCGCAGGAGGTCGCCACGACACACGCCGCGTTCGGCGTCGGACACGTGTATCCAGGTTCAATCGCGCAGCTGGCGTCGCAACCGTCGGCATCGTCGGTGTTGCCATCGTCACACAACTCACCCGTAGATTGGCTGACGCGTCCGTCGCCGCAGCGATAGAGCTGCACGCACGCCTGGCCCGGCACGCATACCCAGCCCGTCGCTTGTGTCGAGCAGTCGCCGCTACACCCATCGGAGTCTGCGGTGCCGCCGTCGTCGCACATCTCGCCGGGGTCCCGCTGACCGTCACCACACACGATCAGGCTCTCGCACGGCTCTCCGGGAACTTCGCACACGGAAAATGGATCGACCGTGCAAACGCCAGAACAGCCATCGTTCCAGATCTCGTCATCGCCCCGAACGACGTCACCGTCGTCACAGGTCTCGCCGTCTTGGATCACGCCGTCGCCGCAGTACTCGATCGGCTTGCAGGCTTCGCCTGGCTCGGGGCAGGAGTAACCATCCTCGAGCTGGCAGTCGGAATCACAGCCGTCGCCCGCATCGTCGTTGCCGTCATCACAGCGCTCCACGCCGTTCACCACGCTGTCGCCGCACGCGTAGAACAGCACACACAGCTCGCCGGGAGTCTCGCAGATGTACGCGGGGTTTTGCTCACAGCTGCTGGAGCAACCATCACCATCCTCGTCGTTGCCGTCGTCGCACACCTCGCCGGGGTCGATCTCCCCGTCGCCGCAGACGATCGTCGACACGCACGGCTCGCCGGGCTCGTCGCACTCGCTGTAGGGCTCCAACGCGCAAGCACCGTTGCAGCCGTCACCGGGCAGTGCATTGCCGTCGTCGCACTCCTCGCCGTCATCGAGCCTGCCATCGCCGCAGGCCGGCCCGGCATCGCCAAAATCGCACCCCAGCCCCGTCTCCTCGTCGCAGCCCCCTCCCGCGTCGCGATCGGAGCTGGACGGGTCGTCATCGACGAAGACAGGTGCGCTCGGAGTCGTACCTGGACGCACACCACCATCCCCGAAGACCTGCGTCGGGCGAGCTCCCCCGTCGTCTTTGCCGCCTTTCACCTCCTCGCTGGATTTCACCTGTGGATTGCCCCCACAGGCGACCAAGTGAGAGGCGATGACGAAGACCGAATAACCAATAAGTCGTTTCATAGTGAGACCGCGCGCGGCAACGCACCAACCCCTGACTCCGCCTCGACGAGGAGGAGGGACGCTGGGCGTCGACATCTTGTCGATGCCGTAGAATACACGGAGCCCCCGCACATCGGCAGGGTTCTCTGCACCCTGCCCCACTCCGCATCGGCGGCTGCTCCCACATAGGGCAGCAAACAGTGGGCGAGGTGGGAACCTTTCCAGGACTACGGCAAACCGGGCCACGCTGGGGTGCTCGCTCGGGGTGTGGCACCAAGCCAACACCCCGAGGCACCATCGACGGCGCGTCCGTCAGCGCGCAATGCCGTGCTCGTAGCGGCAGACCGCGCTGCAGCCATCGAATGCCGCCGTGTTGCCGTCATCGCACTGCTCGTCGCCGTTGACCACGCCGTCACCGCAGCGCGGCCCCAGGCGACAGTTCTTGGCGCATTCGCCGTAGCCGCCGTCGTTCACACCGTCATCGCACTGCTCGTTCTTGGGGTCGCGCACGCCGTCGCCGCAGCGCGGGCCGAACGTACACATGGGACCGCACTCGCCGTAGCCGCCGTCATTGGTCCCGTCGTCACACTCTTCGCCCAGCTCGGTTTGAACCACGCCGTCGCCGCACTGCGCTCCGAGCCGGCACTTGTCCGAACAGTTCTCGCCGCCGTCGCACTGCTCCCCCCATTCGGACTGCACTTTGCCGTCGCCGCAGCGCGGCCCGGGCGTGCATTCCTCGGTGCACGAGCCGTAGAAGTCGTCGTTGATACCGTCGTCACACGTCTCGGTGCCGTTGACCACGCCATCGCCGCAATACGGACCGAACTGGCAGTACTTGTCGCACTCGGCGTAACCCCCGTCGTTGCCTCCGGGGCCCTCGTCGCATTGCTCTTGCGACTGAACGACGCCATCGCCGCAGCGCGGACCGAGCTTGCACCCGGGAGCGCACAGGCCGTAGCCACCGCCGTTGACACCATCGTCGCACTCCTCGCCGAGTGCGGCCTGGACGATCGCATCGCCACAGGTTCCGACTAGACGACATTGAGCGGTGCAATTGGCGCCACCGTCGCACTGCTCGCCCCATTCGGCTTGGACGACACCGTCGCCGCAGCGCGGACCGAGCTTGCAGCCCGGCGCGCACTCGCGATAGCCGCCGTCGTTGACGCGATCGTCGCATTCCTCTGGACCGTTGACGATGCCGTCACCGCAGTACAGGTCGGGTTGGCAGAACGCGCTGCAACCGTCGTAGCCGCCGGTGTTGCCCGCCGTGCCGTTATCGCAAGTTTCGTACGGAGCGAGGATCTCGCCATCACCGCAGTACGGTGCGAGCACGCAGCCGTCGGCACAACGTCCGTAGCTGCCGTCGTTGACGCCATCGTCGCACTCTTCACCCGGGTCTTGGACGCCGTTGCCACACAACACGCGGCACTGCGGGTTGCAGTTGGCGTCGCCATCGCACTCTTCGCCCCAATCGGTCTGGACGATGCCATCGCCGCAGTTGGGACCATCGGTGCAAGTCGGCGTACACCCGCCGTAGCGACCGTCGTTGATGCCGTCATCACAGGTCTCGGTGCCGTTGACCACGCCATCACCACAGTACGGCCCGATTTCGCAGTTGGTCGTGCACCCGCCGTAGCCAGTATCGGTATTGGCCGCACCGTCGTCGCACTCCTCGAACGCCGCATCGAGAATGCCATCGCCACACTTGGGCGGCGTCACGCAGCCCGGCGCGCAACCCGACTGTCCCCAGACAGCACGATTGACACCGTCGTCGCAGGCTTCTTGTCCCGCGGTCACGACCTTGTCACCGCAGTACGGGCCGAGGGTGCACGAGCCCTTGGTACAGGCGTTGTACTCGGGGGTGTCGGTATTGAAGACGCTGTCCGGGGGATTGACCTCGATGCCCTGGGTACCGTCGTCGCACTCTTCGTCGGCGGTGACGATGCCATCGCCGCAAACGGGCGTACACAGCGAACGGGGCGGCAAGAACCCCTGGAGCGTCAGCTGGAAGTTGGACTCCTCGTAGTGTCTTTCTGCTTGGAACAGGACGATCTCATAGACGCCGCCCTTCGTGATGCCGAAGCGATCGTCGGTGTTGTCGCCTTGTTCGACCGTGCTGTAGCCAGGGTCAGCGCCCAGGGCACAGGTCGGGACAGTCCCGACCGACGAGCAACCGCCGTTGTAGTCGGTGCCGTGCAGCGAGCAGTCGGAATCCTCGTCGCCCAGCACGACCCTGCCGACCCGCGCGCAAGCGATGCCGCTGATGTCGACCGCAGAGCGCCCATTGATGAAGACGAACACGTCGTCGTCGCCGTGGAACTCGAGGGTCTCACCACCTTGGTACTGGAAGAAGTACCGCAGTTCGGTCGTGAAGTGATAGTTACGCCCGTTGCAAACGCCGCTGCAGCAACTCGCCGTCTCTTCGTCGCAGCTGTCGATGCTCGCCGTGTTGAAGCCGATGCCATTGAGCGGGAAGAACGCCGTCGAATTGTAGACATACTTGTCCTGCACTACCGCATCTTGGGTCAGGGGCAGAACGCCAGCGACCGGCTTGATGGCGATGACTCCGTTGGGGTCGGTGTCCCGGTACCACAACGCGAAACTTGCAGCGCTCTGGATGCTCGTCTTCGTACCACTGAGCACTGGCTTGCGCTGGCTGTCCAGCTTGCCGCAAGTGGCTTGGTTGCTGGTCGTGCAAGGCGCACCCGCGATGTTCGTGGGCGAGCCGGTCAGTTCGAAGTCGGGATGACCGTCAGCCTGCGCGTTGGCCTTGAAGTCTCTGTACGTTACCGCCATATTCACGACCGACGGATAGGTAGTCTTGTCGGTGCAGGACCAACCTTGCTCGACGGTGCACGTTGCCGAACAACCATCCCCACCGGTCGCGTTGCCGTCGTCGCACTCCTCCGCCCCAGTGATTAGGCCGTCGCCACACTCGAGCTGAGCCACCCCGCCAGAGTCGAATGTGGGCTCGTTCTGGCAAGTCGGACCGCAACCATCGCCCGCAATGGAGTTGCCATCGTCGCACCCCTCGTCGCCTTCGGTCGTGCCGTCTCCGCACACCGTCTGCGAGCACGCACCACCAGCGGCGGGGCACGAGTAGCCCGCTTCGCGCCGACACGTGTCACTACAGCCATCGTTGCTGACCGGCGTACCTGGGCTCTGCGCGGTGCCCGGGCCGTCATCACATTGCTCGGTACCCTTGACGACACCGTCGCCGCAGATGGCACGACACGCAAACCCGGCGCGCGGACAATTGAAGCCAGCCTCGACCGTGCCGCAGTCGGCGCTGCAGCCGTCACCGCCGTCGGTGTTGCCGTCGTCGCAGATCTCGTCGCCGCTGACGACGCCGTCACCACACTCGACGGTGTAG
>QJWJ01000229.1 GCA_003235365.1 Deltaproteobacteria bacterium | reverse complement strand
GTCCAGGTGGACGCCTGCGATGCACCCCACCATCACTGGTGCATCGCCATCATACGCCCTTGCAGTGCCGGTGGCGCTTGGGTTTTGCGCCAGGACAGTGATTCTGGCGGCGAGCTGGCTGCGGGCGCTGTAGCCAGCGCCGCACGTTGGTCCGGCGATCACGACGCCATTATCGGTCGGGTAGATTGTGTACATAGATCCTCCTGTTGCCTCTCCGTCGGCCCTGTGCCGACACTCTGTTTGCGAGCGTTGGCGCTCGGTGCTGGGCATCCGTAGACCCCAGCCCCCAGCGTCAGCCAGTTTTCGCGCGCTAGTTTACCATCTAACCTGCGGCACTACGTCTGCCAGTCGCAAGTGCTGCTCACCTAAGTACGATACGGGGATCCACTCGCCCGACTGTGCGGCGTGCACCGCAACGGGAGTATCACCCCGGTATTGAACGACGATCGCGTCGTCGTCGCACGAACCCGACATGAGCGCGTCAGCCGAATCTCCCGTGAGAACTAGTTCTCCTCGTGCCCACAGTTCTGCCCTTTCGGGCAGTCCGTCAAACACGGCCAGCATGTTGTCGATTTCCATCCGTACATCTTCAGGGGACAGTCCTCCGCCACTCCACCGTGATGCCGACCACCATGACCGCATCGCGGTGGCAAGACACTCTGGTTGGGGGTCCTCACGCGGCCATGCTACACCCAGCTCCCATGCCGCATACACTGCCCTCCAGTACGTCCACCCGCTCGCGTGTTGATGCGCGATCCAGGGTGCGGCTTTTTCGATCAACGCTTCTCGTTTGCTATTCATGATCGTATCCTCCACGGCCCCAAGCCCCCACGAATTGAATCGACGGGGGCGGGGCGGTGGCGGGGGCCCGTTACTCGTCGTCCTCGCAGACCAGGTTCATGATTTCGGTCTTGTACTCCTCGGCGTCGTCGCCCTTGAGGCCAGCCTCTTTGGCGGCCGCTTCGAGCAGGTCGTTGATCTTCTGGGCGGTCGTGTACTTGACTGTTTCGGCGTTGAGCATGGTGGAGAGCTTCTTGTTGGTCATGGTGTGTTCCTCGCTGCTGACTCCCCATTAATAGACTGGTAGGGCCCTACCGTCAAGCAACGCGAGGATCTTTCTTTCGCGACTCCGACCCAGCGACCGGAGCGGCTGCGCTGAGGACATCGAGGGCCCACTGCGCCCAGGGTTTTCCCGCTCGAGCCGCCGCCCCGTCCTGCGCGGCGAACACCTCTGATGGAGCTGTGATTTTGCGCCGCGGGTTGGCGTAGACGCCGTGGCGAGACGCGCGCGCGGGAACCCCACGAGCATCAAGCGTGGCCTCTGCGTCAGCCAGTGCGGTCTCGTGGTCCTCGCCGGCGCCCAGCAGCGTCGTGGGGCCGCCTGCAACGCGACCGAATGGTTGCTCGTCGCTTGGCTCCCACGGCGTCGTCGAGTGCAGTTCGACGGCCGCGCCCGTGTCCGTGTTGGCCGTTCGAAATTCGGTGGGTTCTCCAAGGCGGGATTCGATCGCGCGCTTGCGGCGTAGGGTTGCGGTCATGTCTTCTCCGTAAACCACGCCATCAGCGCGGATTTTCTCAGTCGGTATTCGTGCAGGTTTCCGATTTCGTTCACCGGCGATCGGCGCCTTTCAATCGGGATCCCCAAGGCGACCAGCTGCTCGATGTCGCGGTATGCGGTGCGGTAACCCTTCCCGTAGATCTCATCGCACAGCTCTGCGATAGTGGCCCACTCACCGGACGCGACGAGCAGGCGCATGAGCTTGAGTTGGCGTCCAGTTTGGGCGCCGCGCCCACCGACTTGCGTGGTGGGCGGCATCACGGTGTGGAATCTAGCCATCGGAGTCGTCCAGTTCTGACTCCTCGTTGTGAGGACGTTTCGCGCGCGGCAGCGTGCGCCGCTTGCCTGTGAGCAACAGCATCTCAGGCAGTTCGTCACCGTGGACACGGACGCGCAGCCACGGGATACGGTTGCCGCCCATGGTGACCATTGGTCCAATCGGCACTGTGGTCGTTAGCTTGGCTCGACTATCTCCCACCGTCAGCACGCTGCCGGAGTAGCGCGCCTCACGTATTTCTCGTATGCCTGATTTCCAGGTGATGTGCAGTTCAGCCAAATGGGTACCTCCAACACCCCAAGCCCCCACGAACTGAATCGACGGGGGACGGAGCACGTCGGCTCGTCATCTTCGGAGATGTCATCCCAGTCGGCGAGCTCCAGCTCGGCGTCGACGCTGTTGCCAGCGCCGGGACCGTTGGTGCTGATGCGGCCGCCGTGCAGCAGGCGCGTCACTCGGTAGACGTTGCCGTCGGCACATGACACGTAGTCGCCGACTCCGGCAAGCCCGTTGCCCTCCTCGTGGATGGTACCGTGAACCTTGCCAGCGGCCGCGAACGCCGACTGAATCGCGTCAATGCAGCGCTCTACGGCTGCGCTGTCGCCGCCCAGAGCCGCGTCGCAATCGGCGGCCATGGCGCTGTCGCCGTGTTGCGCGGCCTCGGCACAGAGGGCTCGGATTTGGCTGTTGTCTACGGTCGATCGGTCGAAGTGGTCGGTCATGTCGTTGCTCCCTGGTTGCTGCCAGCTCCGTGCTGACAAGAGGCAACCTAACCCGGTAGGGCCCTACCGTCAACACTATCGACAGGGAAATCGACAGGGCACCGACCCATAGACCGAAACGACGTTGCAAAACAGACTGCCAGGAACGATAATGCGTTGGTGAGTCAAGCCAGTGGAAACCCTGATCGTCACCCCCAGCGGGCCCGTAGTGGTTCCGCTACCCGAGGACGACTCGTTCGTTCGGTCTGAGCTGCGCGAGCCTCCAGGGGCCCGCCACGGCGCCCCGTCGCGTCGGATTGACCGAGTGCTGGAGCGAGACCCGGGCGGGCTGTGGCTCTGGTCAGAGGTTGAGTGGCTGGCGCGGTGTGGGTGAGCCTCACCCGACGATGACCGTCACCCGCTCAGCCGCGCGCGTGATCCCCGTGTAGAGCCAGCGGCGCGCGTCGTCGCGGAACGCGCTGGACTCGTCGAGTAGCAGCACGTGGTCCGCTCTTGTGCTTCAGCCAGGAATCGACGGCGCCGAGCGCCTGCTCTTGTTGGGGAGACCATTCCATCACGCGCACCTCACCATCCCCGCGCCTTCGCAGCACGGCCACCAAACCACCGGGGCGCGCCGAATCTCCGGCAGCTCCTCTTTGCAGGCTTCGAACGCGGAGTTGACCAGCTCGGCCAGCTTCGCGTCGCCGTTTGCGATCGCGCCCTCGATGCGCTTCACGCCGTTGATGATCGACGTGTGGTCGCGCCAGCCGTACTCTTTCGCGATCGCGGGGTAGCTGTAGCCGTACCGACGCGCGACAGCGTAGAGGACATGGCGCCCACGCACGATGTGCTTGTGCCGGTCCTTGCCGAGCAGCGCCGGGATCGAAACGTCGACCCAGGGTGAGACGGCGCGGAGGATGGCTTGGAGCGAGGGGGTCACTCGATCCCCCGCAGCTCCGCCAACGCAACCACCATCGCCGCGGCGTCGTGCTCTTTGAGCGCAGCATCAGCCTTGTCCAGAGCAGGTCGAATCACGAGCAACAGCGCAGGCTTGCCGGCGTCGCCGATGCTCTCGTATTGGGGCACGATGGCGTCGCGGACGCGGTCTCGCTCGGCGAGCAGTTCCGTCGGCAGGTCGTTGGTTGGCATCACTCCGCCGCCACGTCGTCGACAGAGAACGCCTCGCCCCGCAGCTCCCCATCGTCTGCCTGCGCGGTGAGCACGTAGCAGCCGTGGGCCTTCGCCAGCGCGTCGATCTGCGCACGCGTCGCGGGGGACAGCTCGCCGTAGGCCGCCTGTGGCAAGACAATCAGCCGATTGTGCGAGGCCGCCAGCTGCAGGATCACCGGCCACCGCTCGCCGTCAGAAAGCTCGTCGAACGGCTCGTGCTCACTGCGGTCGGTCTCCAGCACCAGTCGCGGGTCGCCGGCGTCGGAGAACCGCACACGGAACTGACACGCGGGGATTGAGGCGATCGCCTCGGTGAGCACGCGGGCGGTCTCTCGGGCGGCGTCTCGCAAGCGTCGAGCCCGCCCCCCGAGTTTCTCGGCGAGCTCCAGGTGTTTGCTTGCCTCGGTCCTGGCCGCCTTCGCGCGGCGGGCATCGGCGCCCTTGCCCATGGCGAGCTTGGCGGCCTCGACGGCCTCGCTCGCGGCAGCCAGCTGCTCGTCGGTGGGACCAACGATCGCCTCGGCGGCATCGATGTCTGCGCGCCAGCCCGCGGTCAGTTCGTCGTTGCGCTTTGATGCGGTGAGCAGCTCGTACGCTGCGACCTCAGCGTCTCGTGCGGCGCCCTGCTCACGCTCGGCTTGTTCGAGCGCGGCGCGCAGTCTGGTCACCTCGTTGACTGCGGCCATGGTGCGACCACGGGCATCGGCTTGCGCCTGCTGCAGTTGCTCGGTGGTCTTATCTGACTTGGGCAACTGTGCCAACTTGGCCCTGGCCCCCGTGGCGCGCACTTGCGCCTCGTCCGAGTTGGCGCGCTGCCGCTTGCGGTCCGCCTGCATCTCGACGGCTTGCTCGAGCGCCGCTTGCAGCGCCGCCTCGTCGGTCTCGACCTCGAGATCAACCCCCTCGGCAAGCTGCGCGCTGGCTCGAGCGTTGGCGCGCTCGGTGCTCTCCTGCGCCTCGACACGCAGCGCCTCTTTCTCGATCGCCCGCTTCACGCGCGCCGACATCTCGACCAGGTCGTCGGTTGCGAGCGAGTCGGCGGGGACGATCGCGTCGAAGGTCTGCTGGTCCGCGAGCAAGTCGTGGAACAGGGAAGCGTCGGCCTGCACCCCGCACAGGCGGACGAGGGTCTTGATTCGGTGGGCGTCGCGGGTGGCGGGGTCCTTGAACTTGGGGGTGTGCAGCGACGCGATGTCGAGGTCGCCGAGTCCTTCGACGCCGATCTCGCCTTCCTCGGTGGTTCGCTTGGTGATGCGCAGTCGCTTGCCAACAACGAACGCTTCGCCGCGGCGCGCCCCGTCGCGTTTGGTTGGTTTGATGTCCGTAACGCCGTCAGCCGCGAACTGAGCAACACGGAGAATCGTCGTCTTCCCCGCCCCCTGGTGGCCGCGAAGAATGTGCAACCCGGGCCCGTTGAACTCGTACTCGAACTCCGTGACGGGGCCGATGTCGTGAACCTCGATGCGCTTGCCGCCTGCATCGAGATCGTTGCTTGGCTCGAGCGAACTGGTCGCATCGAGCAATCCCTCGGCCGTCGGCGCTTTCTTCGGCTTGGGTTTCGGCTTCGGCGCAGGCTCTGCGTCCAGGTCGAAGCTGTTCATCGAAATCACTTGCGTGTCGTCCTTCATCGTCGTGTCTCCTCAGAATCCATAGCCATCTTCGTCACGTTGCGGCGGTTCACTGCGCGGAGAACTCGCCCGCTTGTTGCTGCTGCCGTTGTTGTTCCACTCGTTCAGCTGGGGTTCGCGGCTTGGGGCTGCAGCGGTGACCTTGTCGTCTCCGCGAGTCCCGCGCCACCGCTCGGCGGGGAACAGCTCGCGCCACTCAACCCACTTCGCCAGAGCTGCCGCAGCCTTGCCGTTGCGCTCGGCGTACTGGTCGTCCTTCTGCGCCGATTCGGACTTCGCCTTGTGCCACCAGCGCAGGCTTTCGAGGTCCATCTCGGAGTACCAGACGAACCCGCCCTGCCGCCCAAGTCGCCCGTCGTACCTGGGCGAGCGAGGTATCTCCGGAGCCCGCATTTGCTCCAGCCGCTTGCTGCCACCCATGTCCCAGATGACAGCGAGAGCAAGCTTGAGCGGCAGGTTGATGAATTCATCGCGCGTCACTGGCCCTTTGAGAGTTCAGCCTTGCGGTCGTTGAGCGCCTTCGTGAGCGCTTTGCGTTGCGGAGCCGTCCACGCCTTGCCGCGGAAACCATCGGCAACCACCTCGATATCCTCCAGCGTGTTCGCTGCCTGAGCCGCGGCGATACCGGCTTTGACCTCGTCCTCGCTGGGGAACTTCGCCTCGCCGCCGGCGGCCCACTCCGCCAACTGCTGCCCGATCTCCTCGCTGAGCGGCGCCGACTTTTCGAAGATGTGCATGAACTGCTCGGGGATCTTCATCATCTCCTGCTCGCCTGGCTTGGCAGACGTCCAGGTCGGTACGCCTCGCGCGCCGGGAAGCAGTACGCACTTGACCATCATCTCGAAGATGAACTCTTCGCCGCCGACCGCGCAGTAGCCGAGCTGAGATACCGCATCCACGCCGCTCTTCTTTTCGTCCTTCGTGGCGACCTTCACCTTGTTTTTGGCGCGGAAGCAGAAGATGCAATTCACCGACAACTCGGTCAGGATCGTGTTGATCAGCTTGCGGCGAGCAGCCTTCGGTGGGCCCCATGCCGACATCTTCGCCGTGTCGACGGAGGTCTTCCATTCCTTCGCCAGGCGCTCGGCCTCGGCTTGGTGCTGCTCGAGTACCCCACCCACGCCGTCGTGCTCGTGGCTCATCGAGTCGATGATGATGACCTTCGCGCCGCGCTTGGCGCAGTGCTCGATGGCGGACAGGTAGCGCAGCGGTCCAAACGGCGAACCGAACGGGACGTGTCGGAATGCGAATTGGCCGCGCGACGGATCTGCCTTCTGACCCGGTAGCGGGGCGTAGTGCAGCATGCGGTTGGCCTCGGTGTCGATCCCGTAGATCTCACCACCGGTGACCCGTTGCATCCCGGTCGCGAGGCGCATTGCGCTGTAAGTCTTGCCGGTGCCAGACGGGCCAACCAGACCCATCAGCAGCGGAGTAGCAACGCGCGTCGCTGGCTTGTCTTCGAACACGAACTCATCAGGTGACT
The DNA here is from genome assembly GCA_003235365.1 of Deltaproteobacteria bacterium. Classification (GTDB taxonomy): domain Bacteria; phylum Myxococcota_A; class Polyangia; order Polyangiales; family Polyangiaceae; genus SZUA-265. The sequence continues at coordinate 15,470 of QJWJ01000229.1, read as the reverse complement.
GTGTCATGTGAACTACCTCGTTTTGCAATCATCGGTTCTCGCGTGCACGTGGGCACGAAAGTCTTTTCTCAGGCCGCGGACTCGAAGTCCCACGGCTTGGCGTTGGCCAGGAACACGTTGTCCACGTAGTCAGGCCAGCGATTGGTGTGCAAGCACTCGTCCCAGCGGTCGCGGGCTCGAGCCCACTTCGTCTCGCCCAGCTCTCGCAGCGGGCCCAGGAAGCGCGTTGGGGTGATGCAGTAGGGCGGCTCGGGCTCGCAGAAAAGCAACGTGAAGACGGTTCGCCCCACGAGCTCAGGCAGGTTGGCCTCGACGGCGTGCCGGTACGCTGCTCCTTGCAGGTGGTACCCCATGTTTTTGATCTGTCGCTCGATGAACGTTGGTGATGCGTTCTCGGTGATCTTCAGGTCGAAGATGTCGGAGCCGTCTAGGTGATCGAGCCTGGCGCGGCATGGGATCACTCGCCCAGACGCGGCATCTTCGTCCCACGTGAGCGTCAATTCGCTCTCGCCGGCGAGGTTGTAGCCGAGCTTTCGCAGCTTCTCGCGGATGGCCTTGGCGGCAACGCGAGCGTCGTCGAACAACTTCGACGTGACGGCGATGCGCCCCTCATTGCGGTGTTCCTCCCGCGCTTCCTTGGCGGCTTTGGTGCGCCAGTCGTCGCAGTTGACGACAGCAACCTGCCCGCCCTTGCCGAGCAGCATGGCGTGCATGAGCGAACCGCGGTCCATCGTCGTGGTGGGCACCATTGGCTGACCGCCAAGTCGCGGGTGGTGCATGTGCGCCTTCGACGGCGCATCCATCGCCTTGCCCGTGCTCGCCGTGAATCGCGGGACGTCGCCGAATACCTCGACGGCGTCGGAGTGATAGATGTGCTCAGGGATGTCTCGCAGGATTGCCATGGTGAGCCTCACGCGTGCTTGAGTTGCCGATACGCCGGCGGCACAACCGTCACCGGCTCAAAGTGGACGACCCGCACGCGCTCTGGCGGCGGAGGCTCGGTGCGCAGGCGTGGACGTCGCAGCAGCGCGTCGCAGCGTTGGCAGAGCTCCGACACCTTTCCGGACGTGCGCGCGTTGGCGGGGCGTGAGCAGAGGCAGCAGGTCATCGTTTTGCCTTGATTCCTTTCGATTCCCAGTCGTTCGCGGATCAAGGATCCGTCTGCTCATCTAACCACGGAAACTCCGGCTCTTCTGGACGCACCAGAACGCCTCGTGACGTTAGTTCGGCACGAATCGCCTGGCTTGGACTGTAGTCAGGCTGAGATTGGATCTCGCCGTAGCGCTGCACGTCATGGTTGATCAGCGCAGTTTGCTCGTTCACAAGCGCAACGAGCGCGCTCAGTTCGATGTCGGTCATTCGGCGAGCTTGCTCCGGCTCGTCCAGGTATACGCTGGACAGGAGCAAGCGTCTGCCCCGGCCATCGTCACCGTCACAGACCACAGTCGCTCGGTCAGTTGGTACCAAAGCCAGTGTGCCGCGCTTGAGTTCGCCCGCGTCCAAGCACAGCACCCGCGTCCCAATCGGCGTGTCTTGCGAGCACGTGCGCTTTGCTCGGGTTCGCGATCTCCAGCTTGGTGCCAGGCCCGCGCTTCACGAACGCGTCGATTCCTGACTCGTACCAGAACTCCGCTTCGGCCGACTTGGACCGCACGGTGTTTCCTGCGAGCGCGGTGTGACATGCCCAGTCAAAGGTCCCTGGCGCAGGCTCGTCCAGGTATACCGTGCTGATTGGAACAGGCAGGTTGCGATCCGCAGTGGTCACACCGATCCAATCGACATAATCCAACGCGGAAACAAGGCCGGTTGTTCTCGTGCGGCGAGCGCGCACATTGAAATCAACAACGATCACCCGCGTCCCGACCGGCGTGTCTTTCGCGATGGGCCTCACGCGTGCCCATCCCGCGGGTGCATCGCCGCCCCGCACATCAGGTGACGAATCCGGAACGCGACCTTCGTGCGCACGTGTTCGACGCGGCGGAACTCCGGCGACGAGACTCTGACGTCTGCGAGGATAGCGGGTTGCTGCGTCGGGCACCCCTGGCGCCACCAGCAGTCGTGGCAGAACGGCGTCTCGAAACCATCTGCCTCGGGGCAAGCTGGCGAGTCGGGATGGAAAATGCAGGTGCTCACCGCAACGACCTCCCGACCTCGCGCAACGTCTGGCGCGCGCGGCTCTGTTGGTAGACGCTGATTGGCGGCATTGGCAGCAGGTCGATTGCCAGCTGACTCGCCTCGCGGATGCCCGGCTCCCCGCGGAACCGCTCCGTTTCGACGAGCTGAACGATGCCCTCGGCGATCGTGTCGACCTTGTTGGCATCGACGAGGGCCTGGGCCGACGCGGTCAGATCGGCGGCAAGGGCGCGGGTGTTCATGCCGCTTCCCTCACTTCCTCGCCGGCCACCTCGATGACCTCGCGCGGGGGAGGCAACGATTCGCGGGCGGGCGGCTCACTGGGGTATACGACTAGGTGGACGTGGATAACGATGTGGATGTGCATTGGGTTACTCCTGCTCTGGGGCACAGCGACCCCGGGAATGCTTGCGGGTTTGCAGCGCAACGATCGCGATAGACACGAGCGCATGGGCGAGCCAGACAAGGGGCAGATCGTGAAGGGCTTGTGTCACGCCGCCTCTTTCTGCTGCAGTTCCCGCAGCAAGTTAATGGCCGTCTGAAACGCGTCTTCCTGCCCGTTGCCGAACCCGGCCCCGTACGCATCCTTGGCTGCCTCGGCATCCGACTCGGCGGTTTCGCGATGGCGTTCGAGTTGCATGATTGCGCGGGTTATGGTGTCGAGGTCGCTCATGATGCCCTCCTGACAGCGCTATCCGGTACGTTGTCCGGCAGTTCGTCGATCCAGTCGTAGTTTCCGCGGTCGCTGACGATGCGATCGCGGATGAGTCGCTTGGTCTCGTCGCTTGGAACATAGGGCTTGCGTTTGAGGTTGCAGCCGCCGACGTAGAGCGTGTCGAGCGCCAGCCACTGATCGCGACCCATGGTGTCGAGGAGCTCGAGCGCACGAGCGTCGTCTCCGCCCATCGACTTGAGCAGCAGGGCGGCCATGCACTCCGCCTTGGTGTAGCGGCGAGTCGTGGAGGTCACGATGCCCTCCGGACTGCCCCGTAGAACTCGTCGAACACACGACGGCTCTTGCCCGCCTCGCGGTACCCCAGCTGCGCGATCAACCAGCTGACGTCAGCGGCGCTAGGGGTCGGGACGTCGAGCTCGCGCGCCAGTTCTGCCCAGTTCTCGTCGCTGAACAGGTGCAGGTAGGTGGTGTCGACTTCGCCGGCGTCGATGGCGGCGAGGAGGCGACGGGCGACCCCCTGGGTCGTTAGCAGTGGGGCGAGGGACGTCGGCATTGCCAACTACACCTACCGTGGTAGTTGTAGACTGGCAACTTGTTTTTGACGACGACAACCGGCCGTTGGTTCTACTCGCCCACTACTGCGCGCATCCGGAACTCGCTCTGACGCGTGTAGTCGTACAGGAATCTAGCCAAATCCCTGGCGAAAATGGCTGTAGCCCGATTTGGGGCAATGGGCAGAACGACCTCGGCAGCGAGTTCGTAACTGTAGCCCGTGTCCCCAAACTGCTCCTTTGCCTCAGCAACCGCGCGCGCCCACCCCGGTAGATCTCCAACCCGCACTTGCTCCCCAGACTCCCCCACGAAGCGACGGATCAGTCCGTCGAGGGTTGTGTCATAGGCCCGCGCGAGGGCATGGGCAAACGCAAGACCGAGTTTACCGTGCTGCACCATTCCAGAGAAACTCTGCTGCTTGATGCCTGTTTCACGCGCTGCACCGGACTGCCCGCCGTGCATTTCGATCAACTCGTCGACGGCTAGTCTACACGCCCGAAACAATGGCGATTCTGGGTCTATCTTCTGAGCCATGGGGCTCTTGCAGCCTATCATGACGACAAGTCGTGGTTGACAGCCTACTACTACGGGTGTAGACGTAGCGCATGGCTAGTGTTGCAGCGAGAAAGCTCGCGGAATTGGTGCGCCCGAAGTCGCCGCAGATGACGACGGCCGAACTGGCGGAAAAAATGGCGGTTTCGAAGCAGGCGGTCGCCAAGTGGCTGTCTGGATCGCTCCCATCGAGCAAGGCAATGAGGGAACTGGAGGACCTGCTCGGGATCCCGATGCAGGACTGGTTCGAGAGCGCGCCGGACTCCTCGGAGCTGGAGGCGACCGATGCCGCAAGCTGACTCGACGCTGTGGTGCGCTCACGTCGTCGGGCCCGACACGCTCATTCCGCAGTTGGATCGCTACTGGTGCTGCTGAAGCCGATGTCCAACCACCTCACCGTTTCCCTCGCACGTTACCGCGCCTCTGGCCGCCGCGGAGCCGAGCGCGAGCGCACTGTGGAGGTTCACGGGGTGTGTGATCTCGACGCGGCTGTCGAGGCTGCGCGGGTGCTTGGGATTCGGGAGATCGCGAGAGTGGATGTCGAGCGTGAAGGAGATTCATTGTGAGCAACATCGTTCATCCGCTTCGGCCACTTGCCAAGGCGACGCCCGTGACCTTGCCGACTGTTCAGGCTCTCAGAATGACACTGGATTGTCTCGGAGTGAGCCAGGCGAAGTTAGCCAAGCGCATCAAGTCGACTCCGCGCACTGTGGGCAAGTGGTGCTCCGGTGAGTCACCCGTGTCGATCGAGACGCTCTGCAACGACTCCGAGGTAGGGCTCGTGTTCTCGGCGCGGCTCAGTCAGGTGATGAGCGAGCGGGTGAGGAGGGCGGCGTGAACTGGATAGACGCAACGAGTTACTCGCGCAGAGAACGCGGTTCAGTCGAGCCGCGCACATGGGAGTTCGTCTCGGGCGGCATTCGTGTCACCGTGTCGCGCATAACCGGACGCGAGGGCTGGTTCGCAACGTGCTACGACGTACCTCGGGTCAAGCGCGTTGAAGTTGGGAACGTACTTGTCGAGGCAAAAAAGCGCGCCATCGGTCTCGTCGTTGAACGCGTAACCGAACTGCACCACACAGTTAGCGCGTGGGAGGCTGCACAGTGAAACCGAGTGAACTACTGCAGCAGCGCATTGAGCACGGGGAGCGCAATGGCGTCGAACTCCGTCTTCGCGACGAGTTCGAGTTGATGCTCACTGTTCTCGACGAGCAACACGAAGCGAGCGAGCGCAGAATCGCCGAGCTGGAGCGCCAGGTCGAAGTTCTGAGCGGCACTGAGCCGCGTGAAAGGAACGGACGATGAATCCAGACACCGGAGCGATTGCTCGATTTGAAACGCTCGCCGACGCTGAGTTGGCGGGATACAGCGTCCCGCTCACAGAAAAGCAGGTCGCGAGGCTGCCGATAACCCGCGACGAGCGCAAGGCGTGGTTGAAGACGTATCTCAAGGCGCACAAGGCGCGCAAGGCGCTGAGGAAGAAGCGCAAGGCGGAGCGGTCGCGGCGGAAGGCTGGGCGAAAGTGAAGGCTGCGATTCTTCTGGCACTGGCGCTTTTGGCGACAGGCTGCAACGAACCAGCTGAGCAAGCGTTGCGCGCTCAGGGCTACAAGTCGTTCCAGCTCGGTGGCCCCGTCCTGCTCAGCTGCGGGCGGGACGATTCAAGCGCGACGAGCCGCGAGTTCACCGCGGTTCGACAGGACGGGACTCAAGTGTCCGGTGTCGTGTGCTGCGGGCTCGTGTTCAAGGGCTGCACCGTGAGGTTTTGAGCAATGGACCAGCTACCCAACGACCCCTGGCTCGACATCGAAGAGGCTGCCGCGTACCTGCGGATGCAGGCGACTGGTGTCCGCACGGCGATCAAGCGCAACCAGCTGAAGCCTGATGGGAGAGGGGGGCGCAGGGTCGCGATGTTTCGAAGATCCACGTTGGACAGGTTCCTAGAGAGAAGGGCGCAAGGAAGTGAAGGCAACGAAGCAACCGGGCGTGAAACAGATCAGTCGCGGCGTGTTCCAGATTCGAGCGGAATACGAGTGCCCGAAGACCGGCAAGCTCAAGACGATTCGGAGACGGGTCGAAGCAGCAAACGCGCTCGAAGCAGCAAACCTGCGCGACAGCCTCGTAAGGCAGGCAAGAGTCGCGGACTCGAAGCCCGACCGACTGAAGCTACGGGACTACGTGACCTCGTGGATGGCTGGAAAGCTGGAAACGCTCGCCGCGTCAACGGCTGATCGATACGTCAACGAACTCGAAAACCACATCATTCCAGCATTCGGAGACTACTGGGTGGACGCGATCACTCGACAGGACATCATCGGTTGGCGCAACGAGCAGACCGGCAAGCCCGCGTCAGTGAACTCCGTCCTGCGCACGATGCGCTTGGTAATCCGCGACGCGACTCGCGAGCTCGGCATCGCCGATCCGACGCTGGGCGTTTCCGCCGTCCGAGCGGAGCAGGGGGATGATGATGCCGAGGAGGGGGGAAGAATTCTTACGCTCGAGGAAGTTGTCTTGCTCCTCGATGCGGCCGCTCGAGTGGTGCCGCAGTGGTACCCGCTGATCAGGCTGCTCGCCGTGACAGGCCTGCGCTTCTCCGAGGCGACGGCGCTCAAGTGGGGTGACATCGACCTGGACGCTGGCGACCTCACCGTGCGGCGCGCGCAAGTGCGTGGTCAGGTTGGCAAACCGAAGACGCGGAAGAGCCGCCGGCGGCTGCCCATCGAGGCGAACACCGTTGCGCTGTTGCGAGTGCGCCGCGCCGCGGTCCGGGGAGATCCCGGCGACTGGGTGTTCCCGAGCGAGACGGGCGGGCTGCTGTTCAACGGCGTGCTGACGAAACCGCTGCGGAAAGCGGCCGTTGAGGCTGGCCTCGCGGTCTCGCCGTCACCCCACTGGTTTCGCCGCTCGCTGAACCGTTTGCTTGCTCAGCAGTCGAGCGAGCGCGTGCAGATGGCGATGCTGGGGCACGTCACCGACCGGATGCGCCTGCACTACGACCACGTGTTGCTCGACGAGAAGCGCGACGCGGTCGGCAGAGTCTTCGGGCAGAAACCGGACTTTTCACCGGACACAGGCGCAGAAACCGACGAGAGCAACCTTGGAGGACGCGATGGTAACTGCTCGTAATCGCTACAATGTGGAATCGTGGGCGCAGCAGGAATCGGACCTGCGACTTCAACCGTGTGAAGGTTGCGCTGACTTTTCTGGACAGCGTCAAAGCTGCCTAAGCGCCCGAAACCACGGACGGCGCCGAGGTCGCGGTCGTTGCTGCGCGTGGCCCAGTGTTGCGAGACGGAGCACCAAAGCCGGACAAATGTCCGGACATGCCCTCGGTGAGCGAGGTGCACGGTGAGTCACCTCGGTTGGGCCAGTGGCATCGCCGTCGAGCGCGCCGGGCAGTGGCGACCCCGCGGCAAGTACATCGGACGGGATGCCAAGTGCGCAGATGGCAAGTGGCGCACTCAGCTTCAGCACCGGTTCGTGGTCGAGAGCCAGCTTGGCCGCCCGCTGGCCGCCGACGAGCACGTTCACCATCGCGACGAGAACAAGACCAACAACGACCCCGTAAACCTCGAACTGCTCTCGAAGGCTGACCACTGCCGCGAGCACTTTGGTACGGGGCGCACGATGGTCACGCGAGACTGTGGCTGCTGCGGCGCTCGGTTCGAAGTCGAGATCAAGCGCGCGAACGATGCGACTAAGCGGGGGCGCGCCCTGTTCTGCTCGCGTCGCTGTGCCTCGCGATCTGCAGGTGTCGCCTCTGGCGAAGCTCGTAGCGATCGGAGGGTCGCGTGACCCCCCGCTGCTCTCGCCAGGTCCCCGGCCGCTGGCGACAGTTCGCTGGAGGCGCCTCGTGAGCGTCCGCGAGAACGCGCGCCCCGCGGGGGTGAACCCGGGTCCGGTGGTCATCGTTCCTGCCCGCCGCCGCATCGTTGTTGAATCCCCCCTCGCCGGGGACGTCGCCGAAAACCTCCGCTACTTGGTCTGGTGCTGCCGGGCCCTCTACCTCGCAGGTTACGAGCCGCTCGCGTTGCACTTGGGCTGCCCGTGGTTCATGGACGACGTTGTCCCTCAGGAGCGCGCCGACGGGATCGCGTGGTCGTGGTTCTGGCAGGGCGACGAGCATGTGTTCTTCTGCGACCGCGGAATGTCTCGAGGGATGACGTTCGCGATGGAGCGGTGCCAAGGGGATGGGATCAGGATGACGTTCGCGATGGAGCGGTGCCAAGGGGATGGGATCAGGACGTCGTCGCGCTCGCTCGCCGAGTTCTCGGCTGAGTGGTCCGGATACCACGGCGGCGGATGGCCCCCGAGCACGTTTGGCGGGATGTCGTTCGTTACTCGGAATGGAGGCGCCTCGTGACCTGCCGACTCCAGCCAAACGGAAAAATCGAAGTCGCTTGCGGTGACTGCAACGGCGCCGGCCACGTCGTCGCTGATCGCCTCTCACAGGTATACGGCGCGGTCTCTGCAGAGTGGAGCAGCACGGGCAGCATTGCCAGGCGCGTCGGCATCACGGGTGAGAATGCCGCGAACAACCTAAGGAGACTTCACGGCTCCGGTTTGGTTGAACGCAGAGGAAGCGGAGCTCGTCATTCGCCATATGAGTGGCGACGAGCTCTAGGCGATCGGGGCACACCATGATCGCCGACAAGATTTCCCACACCGGTCAAAAGGCGCGCCTGGGCGCCCGCTCGATGAGCCAAACGAGTGCACGGCTCGTCGGGCTGAAGGCTGCGGGGGTTGCTCCCCGTGGTCACCAGGCAACGCCTCGCCGTGGGGCATCTGACACGGAGCTGCCGAGGGCTGAGTCGACGGGCTTTACTGGTTCGGTGGTAGCGGGTTCCGGCGCTGTAGATCCAGCCGGGCGTCAGAGCGACCAGAGAGGCGTCCCCAAACTGACCATAGGTCGGGTAAAAGGCGAAGTCGCGACAGCCGGAGAGACGGCACTATTTCTCGGCGGGGGTGCGGCGTGAACGGCATCGTCGTCGATCCAGCGATCACCGTCGCCGCCCTCTACATCGACCCGCTCGGCCCCTACCCGAAGCTCCCCGGTGTCGACTGTTGGGACGAGTCTCGCGATGCGCGCAAGTACAACGGGCCGCACCCGGTCGTTGCGCATCCGCCGTGCGGCCCATACTCCCGGCTTCGTTGGTTCTGCAAGCATCAACCGGCGGATTGTGCGCCGCGCGCCGTCGAGCAGGTGCAGCGCTGGGGCGGAGTACTCGAGCACCCAGCGTCGTCGACACTGTGGCAGCGCTGTCGGTTGCCGCTCCCTGGCGGACTGCCCGACGAATTCGGCGGCTGGTCCGTCGAGCTCGACCAAGTGAGCTATGGGCATCGAGCTCGCAAGCGCACATGGCTCTACGTCGTAGGCGCCATCAACCGAAAGGAGCGAGCCATGCAACGGCCCCGGGAAAGCCGGGGCAAGTTCGTCGGGAGGTTTCAAGTGACCAAGCAAGTCGAATTCACGCCCGCAGAGTGGCGCGAACAGCCGAGTGGCGTGCGGCGTAAAGTGACCCATGAGTGCGACAATCCAGCCGACTGCTACGTGTTCGTTTGCCGCGACACGCAGGGCTTCTCATGCGGTAGGTACAGTTGCCAAGCGGTGGGGAGCGCCAGTGACAATCGGTGCTCCGAATGCTGGTGTCGGCGCGAAAATGCGCTGAAGCGCGAGCGTGTCGACGCCAGCGATCGAATTCGCTCCGTCACGTTCGCCCACGCCAACGAAGCTTGGGCGCTCTACTCGCCGTGCAAGCGGTACCGGTATGCGCTCGCGTGGCCGACGGGACGCAACCAGCACCGAATAGCGCTTCTCATCGCTGCCAACCCCAGCACAGCCACCGAGCACGACACCGACCCAACCGTCGCTCGATGGGTGGAGCGCTGCGCACGCATGGACTACGGATGGGCGCTCGTCGCGAACGTCCGAGCGTGGCGAGAGACCGACCCGGCGAAGGTACCCGCGGACCCGGAGGCGATCGAGCACTCCCCCGCCGTCAACGACGCGTTCATTCTCGAGTTGGCCAAGCTGTCGCAGTTGGTTGTCTGCGGCTGGGGAACGCTCGGGGGCGAGCGCGGCACTGAGGTACTCTCGACGCTCAGCTACGATGGCGTGAGACCCCACGCGCTGAAACTCAACCGCGATGGTAGCCCCACGCACCCACTGTACCTTAGCTACTCGCTGAAGCCTTTTCCGATGAGGTCGATGTGACACGCGATCCCCAATCAGAACAGGAGGACTGCCCCGACTGCGTAGATGTCCTCCCCATCGGCAACTGGCAGGACATCTACGCGCTCGACCAGCGCCATGCAATCGTGATTGCGCGGATGCGACGTAGCAGCAAGGCGCAGCTGTTCACCCGCGAGAAACCAGGGGCGCACTTCACCAAGTCGAACAACAAGGACCTGTACAGCGAGGTCCAGATGCAGGACGCATGCACGGCGTTCGTGGCGGTCGCCGTGTTCGTCGCCTCGGCGCCCCCGAACAGCTGCCCGCATCCAGGGCGTGGCGGGAAGCACGACCTCCACGCGTCGCCGTCCGGGTACTACTGCAGCGCCTGCGGACACAGGGAGAAACTGACTCATGACTGACCAGTGCCGCCACTGCGGAAGCGCCACCTGTCCACGTTTGCTGTGGTCGCAGTACCCAGATTGGGAGAAAAGCGACCTAGAAGCAGCGTGTGTTCGAAACCAACTTGCCGCCGCCAAAACCGATAACGAACGACTGAAAGAACAACATGACAGGTACAAGGCGCACCTAACAGCGATGTGCGGCGAAGCGACCGGGAGAGCCATTGAGGCGTACGAGTGGTGGAAAGCTGAACCAAGCGACAATACGCAATTCAGGTATTTCACAGAGTGTCGGTACGCGAACGGCGTGGCGCATGCTCATCTCGCTCTGTGCATGATTGAGCAAGGGATCGTTCCCAAGGGAGTTGAGCAACGCGAGGCGTTTCGCGTCTACCGCCTGCACGACGGCAACAGCGAATCCGTCACGGGCACGCTGACGGTCGGCGAGGGCGGCATCCTGCTCGCGCGGAACCGGTGGGAGAGCTCTGACCTGGAGGCTGCTGCGGCGTTGGAGCCGGGGCAGAAGGTGCAGTTGGCGGACGATGGGTTTTGGATTGAAAGGGTCGAGTGATGGCGAACGAACTGAACAAGACGCAACAGGAATCGCTGAAGCTGTACGAGCATGCGTATCGGGCTTTTGCCGAGTGCACCGAGCCGAAGATACCACAGTCGCTCATGATCGAGTGCCGGGTGACTTACGATGCCGCACTGGATTACGCTGGGTGTACTCGCGAACAATGCGCGGAGATCCGCCGGGGCGTCGACCTTGCACTGGCACTAGACGCGTACCGGGATGCGTGGCGTTTCCGCAGACCAGAGAATTACGAGCCAGAGCAGAAAGCGCATGAGGCGCGGCAACTCGGTGCGACTGAAGAACAGCTCGCCAAGGCGCGAGCGGGAGCTGAAGGAGCGAATTGAAACCGTGAGTGGACGCATCAGACTAGGTTGGATTCGGCTTGTCGAGCGTGACATCCCCGCGCCGCTTCCCGGAGAACTGCTGTTCGTACGAGCTGGCACGGACGAGTCTGGCGCCGTGTTTGCGTACCGCGAGCGGGACGGGCGCTGGTGGTACGATGTTGGTGTCGGTGGCTACAGCGCTGAGGAGCTGACCGACGGGGCCCGTGCGAGCCTCTCGGACGCGTGGTGGTATCTCGTCCCGGCTCGACCCGTGCTGCCAGGACCACGTGGCGGCAAAAAGCAGCCACTGCTTGATAAGCCGAAGCGGGTTTGCCAGTCCATGCACAACTGCTGCGTGTGCGATCAGACGATTCAGTCGGGGCAGCACTACTACGACGGTGGCTATGGTCGTCGCGCGCACCCGACTTGCGCGCAGGCTGTAGCCGATGGAACGGCGAAGGAAAGTGTTAAGTGATGAAAAGAGGAACTGTTTTGGTTGTAGACGGCGAGGATTGGGTTCACACCGGGAGTCTCTACTACGACGAGTACGAGCGTGAAGGGTTATTTCTAAACCACTACTACAAGCGCGATGCTTGGGCGTGCGAGCACAGCGAAGACTACGAGAGCGCTGAAGCTGCCGTAGCTGCGCACAAGCGAATGGTGACCAAGTGCAGTGGTCGACGCACGCGTCGACACATGCCGATGGCACCTGTCTTTATGGCGGTCGGTTTGCTTGTTGGGTGGCTTGTTCGGGGGCTGTTCTGATGTCGCAACACTGGCGAACTGATCGCGCCGCGCTGTGGGGCTACTCCGGCTGGAACAGTAGCTGGGAGCTTCCACGGAATGGCGCGCCCGTCAGCCACAGCGAGAGCAATGCACGCGACGTCCACTCGCGCATGTGCGACAAGTTGGAGCGTGAGGTCGCGGCCCATTACGAGCCGCAACTTGCCTTGGCGCAGCGAGTGATCGTCAAACTGGCGAGTCGTCTCGGTGTTGACCTGGCAGACGTAGAGGCCGAGTTCGGCTGGAAGATGAGGAGCGAGTGATGAACAGCACGATGGACATCGACAAGCTGAAAGCGCACATGGATGAGCAGGCGCAAAAAGAGAAATTCTATGAGGATCAAGCCCGCGCCCACTACGAGCCAATCGTCGCGGAGCTCAGGGCGCGTGTTGCGGAGTTGGAGCGCAAACTACAACGGCACAACCATGGCGCACTGATGGACTATCAAGCGGCAACAACAGCGCTTGGTGCGCTTGGTCTTGGCGCCGCGCCAACAACTAGGGAAGCGATCGACATGATGGTAGCGGCACTGCATGCGCGCCACGTCGAGCCAACCGACACATGGCGCACCTTCGTCGAAGCGAACGGCATCGTCCACCCCGTTACCGACGAGCACGTTGAGCGCTTCGCCGCGGCGTTGCTGGCTAGCTACGAGCAGCGCATCGCAGAACTGGAGGGGCCGCGCAAAAGCCGCCCGACAGCACTCGTCCATAAGCAGTTGCACGAGCAGGTTGTAGCGGAGTTCAAGGCGCGCATTGCCGACCTTGAAGCCAATCTGTCCGAAGTCGAGCCAGTGGTCGCAAGAATCAACGAAGGGCTGAACGCGTTGGTCCAGTGGGAAATCAGCGATATCGATGCGGATTCCTATCTTGGTCCGCCCCACGAAGACGACGATGAGGACATACGCAGGGCGCACCTGTTTGAGTTCTACGAGAAGAGTGCCCATGGGCACTACGCTGAGCAGTTTGCAGCAATGCAACAGCGCATCGCCGAACTGGAATCGCGCGCCCCGAAGGTCATCTGCAGCCCCATCGCAGACACCGGCGATTTTGACGAGGTTTGCTCTGTGTGTGGCGTCGCGACCGAAGAACCGCACTCGGCCTCTCAGTGTTTTGCGGTGGCCGAAGAGACGCAGCAAATGGTTCAAGGCATGGAATCCGACATCATCACAGAGCTGAAGACCGACGCGCTGCGCATCGCTGAAGCCCTTGGCATCGTCCACGAAGCTGATGGCCACATCGTGTACCCCGGGTCGACTGACGCTCAAGTGCGCGAAGTGAAGCGACTGCACGAGTGCATCGCGGAGATGGACGCCGCAAACGCGTCACTGAGCGCAGAGAACGAGGAGCTCAAGGCCCAGCTCGCCCGCGGCGTGTTCGTGCGGGAGCTGAGCGACGAGGAGCTGTGGGATGTTTTTAGGTCTGGACGCGATGCTGCTGCTCGTTTCATGCAACATTCAAGCGTAGAAAACATGGCAGGTGTTCGCGCCTGCATCGCTGCCGCCACTCGCCTGCCCGACGGCGCAACCCGCGTCACGCAGCGAATCAGCGGCGCTGGATGTATCGGGTTCGAGGGCTCCGACGGGTCCGAGTCGGTGGCGCTCGCGTTGCCAGATGGGCCGGCGGTGGTGCACATTGTCGTCGTTCCGGAGGCGAAGCCGTGATTGCCGCATTCGCTTGGGTTGCGCTCGGAGTAGGCGTAATCGCGGCTGCGAAAACCGACTCTTACGATCGGGAAAGGACTTGTGTGATTCTGATCGTGGGAGCGCTGTGGGCGCTCGTAGCGCTGGAGTTGATGTGAACACCGCGCCGATCACCACACGCGATCCGCTCGCGATCCCGCCGTACCGATTTTCTGAGTTGCTCCACCGACTCGACAGCATGCGACCGCTCGACTGCAAGCGAGAGCTGGAGCGACTGTGGAAGCTCGGGTGGCACCAAGACGTCATACGCGAGCTCTGGAACGAACAGCGCGAGCGAAGGGGGTTGCGTGTCGTCGCGTGATCTCAAAGCGCCATTCCCATGGTTCGGCGGCAAGTCGCGTGTGGCTGATGTTGTGTGGCGCGCGTTTGGGGCCAGCGTCCCCAACTACGTCGAGCCGTTCTGCGGTTCGGCAGCTGTGTTGCTGCGTCGCCCGGGAGGACCCGGGAAGATCGAGACAATCAACGACCTCGACTGCGACGTTGCGAACTTCTGGCGCGCAACGAGCCGTGATCCGGAAGCGGTGGCGCGAGCATGCGACTGGCCCGTGAACGAAGCAGACCTGCATGCCATGGGCAACAAGATGCTTGCCGGGTTGGAGGAGCATCGCGCGCGGATGCACGGAGACCCCGAGTACTTCGACTCAGAGCGCGCCGGTTGGTGGTGCTGGGGGCAGTGCACCGCGATCGGGGGGAACTGGATGACCGCCAGCGGCAGCAAGGCACTGCCACGTCTGTGCGGCTGGGTGACTGGCAACGGGGTCCATGCGTCGCTCCCAGCGCTGGGGCACTCAGGGCGCGGCATTCACTCTCCTGAGCGATCGGAACTCGTTGAATGGTTCGATGCGCTGCGCTCCAGATTGAGACGTGTTCGCGTGGCCTGTGGAGACTGGTCGCGCGTGCTGAGTGGTGCCGTTACTGGCTCCAGCAACAGCCTCAAAAACATGGGGATGAGCCCGTGTGCCGTGTTCCTGGATCCAGAATACGGAAGCGATCACAAGGCCAGCTATGCTGAGGGATCGCAAACGGTCCACGCTGAGGCTCGCGATTGGGCTGCCGAGCACGGCAACGATCCACACTTCCGCATTGCACTGTGCGGATACGAGGGTGAGCACGAACTTCCGGATGGGTGGACATGCCATGCGTGGAAAGCCACTGGCGGTCACGGAAACCGCAACGCATCGAACAAGAACCCGCATCGAGAGAGGATATGGTTCTCTCCACATTGTCTCCCGATCCACGAGCAGCGATCACTTTTCGAGGTGCAGCCGTGACCTTCGCCACTCTCGGAGATGCGCTGCGCCCGGCTACCAAGAAGCTCGACGTCGCCCCGCATCGCTACCGCAAGCAGCGCGCGGTACACTGGCCGCTGAAGAAAGAGCCAACGCCCGTGCAGTTGACGCCCACCGGGGCATGCTCGACCTGTCAGGCTCGCTGGGGGTTTCTCAATGGACGATGCTTGCGCTGCGGGGAGCCGCCGCGATGAGGGTCGTCGAAGGCACCGACCCGGCTATCCCTCGCGCCGAATGCGAGGGCTGCGGTGGCTACGCGTTGCTCAACGGAAAGCCGGCGGAAGTGCTGTTTCGAAGCCAGCACAGGGATTGCGA
>QJWJ01000120.1 GCA_003235365.1 Deltaproteobacteria bacterium | reverse complement strand
AATATTCCGACCCCACGACGCGTTCGAGCCTACCGTTGCTGTTTCTCCATTTCATGTTGCTTCGCAACCATCTGCTCCCATGGAACCGTGACCTCAATCAGAGTCGCCGCGGACTTCGGTCTCGCGTGGTTGTCGTTGGCCCGCGATTCCCCCCACGGACTTCGGTTTCATAGCAGAGTTGTTGCCTCGATGTCGGCGCCGCGCGCGGTTCTGGCCACTCAGATACGGCTGGATAGCGCCGGGCACTGGTCGCTCGCAGCAACGTCGTGGTAATGCAGCTGAGTGACGTCACGTGCTCCATGGCTGGTGTTGTGCTTCTGCGCTTGTCTCGTCATCTCCAGTTGGGCAGCGACGTCGCATTGCGCGCCTGGCTGGATGTCCGTAGACGCCAGCCTGCGATGCGCTCCGTCCAGCGCTCGCATCGAGCGTGAGGTCGCTGCCGCGCTTGCCGAGATCGACCCAGCCGTTCGCGCGAGCGTCCAGTTGACTGACCGTCGCGATGCGGTTGAGGCGCACGTCGAGCTGTTCTCGGGAGGTCGGTTCGTGGGCAGCAAGTGGCTCGTCGCTCCCACGTGCGAGGAAGTGACCGATTCATTGGTTGCCGTCATGGCGCTGGCGTTGTCGACGGCCCCCAGTGAGCAGTTTGATCCGCCGGACGCAGCGCAATCGACGCCATCGCTGCGGCGAAACCGCCCGACGAGGCGGGAACGGAGCGGGTTGGCTGCGGCGCGCGACGCCCTGGGGGCCGAGGGTCGGGTTGCTCGAGACTGGTCATCCGCGGAATACGCCGAGGTCCAGCATGCCGCGACTGTCGACACGCGCTTGGCGTTCACCGTTGGCGCGGAGCAAGGTGCACTTCCGGACGACGTTGGCTTGTTTGGGGTGAGCGTCAGCCGATTGTTGCCGGTGGGGGAACTGCGCGCCGCCGCCTGGTACGCGCCAGGTTCCGAGGTCGAAGTTGCCGACGTCGCGGGGAACGTCGTCCGAGCGTCGTCGTCGTCATTCTATGCGCTGGGTCTCAACTACTGTTTCGGGGGAAGCAACGACGCATGGGTGATGGGTTGCGGAGGTCTCGAGCTGGGTGTGAGTGATCTGACCCGCTCCGAGCAGATCGACGGGGTTCAGCAGCCGGATGAGGGTGAGCTATCGGCTGGTCTGAGGCCGACCGCCGGGGCGCTGTTTGCCTATCGCGGGCGCTGGCTCCAGCCTGAGCTGCTGCTTTCCGCCGCGGTGAACACCTTGGGGAGCGCGCCCGGGACGGACTGGCTCGCACTTCGCGTCGCAGGGGGCGTGGCTGTCACTTTTTGATCCGTTTCGTCGATTTGATGACGGATTGAGGCGAGCGCGACCATTTCCTCGAGTTTCGTGTCTTTTTCGCTCGCCATGCCGCGCCAGGTGCCGAAGGCTACCCTCGACGAGGCGGTCGCTTTCGAATCCGTCTATCGCCAGCAGTTCGCGGGCGTGTGGCGTGTGTTGCGGCGCATGGGCGTTCGCCCGGCACAGCTCGACGACGCGACCCAAGACGTGTTCCTGGTCGTGCATCGACGGCTGCGCGAGTACGAGGAACGTGGCAGCCCACGCAGTTGGCTTTACGCGATTGCGTTGCGTGTGGCGAGCGACTACCGACGGCGTTCGACGCGTCGTCACACCGAGCCATTGCACGATGTCGTCGATCCAGCGCCGAGCCCAGCCCGTCAGAGTGAACGCCGCGAATCAGTGCGATTGCTTCATGAGCTGCTTTCGCAGCTCGACGAAGAGAAGCGCACCGTGTTCGTCTTGGTCGAGCTGGAGCAGCTCAGCGCGCCCGAAATCGCTGAAGTTTTGGACGTGAACCTCAACACCGTTTACTCCCGGCTGCGGGCCGCTCGGAAACTTTTCGAGTCTGCTTTGAAACGGCATCGGGCACAGCACGACGAGGGGCACGGGCCATGAACGGCGAGACCGAACAGTTCTTGCGCCAGGTGCGTGATGCCGAAGCGCCAAGCAGCGCCGATGAAGAGCGCGTGCTTGCTGCGCTACGGCGGAGCATCGCTGCCGGTGTAGCGCTGACGGTGGCAGGTACCGTCACACACTCGGCAGGATCGTCCGGCGCGACGGGTGTAGGGAGCGCCGCTTCGTCGAGCGCTGCGTTCACCGCCATCGGCGCAAAGGTCAGTCTCGTGGTGTTGTGCGCATCGGGGGTGTTTGGAACTGGGGATTCGCCGCAGTCCGACCGCGCGCCGGTAACTCTCGACAGTACAGTCACCGCCGTCGGAAGCGCGAACCGCCCGACTTCCGGTGCGCCAGCTGGTGAGGTTCGGATTGCGGAAACGCCAGTCGTTCCAGAAGCAACCGTCACTGACAGTGGCGCGCTCACAGCTTCCGGACGACTCGCTTCCGTGCCGCCGAATGCGTCGCGTTCGAACCTCGCGCATGCGGAACAGTCGCCACGACGGCCGTCCCGGGATCGTTCGGAGCCCGAGGCGCCGGCGCCCGAGGTCGAGCGACGAACGGCGGTTGGCGAAACGCAACGCACGACGTTGCGCGAAGAGATCGCGCACCTCAGGCGGGTTCAGGCTGCTCTGCGGCAAGGCGACGGCGTCCGAGCGCTCCAGTTGCTCGACGCGCATTCAACTGGTGATCGTCAGTTTGCTGCGGAGCGAAGCGCGGCGAGGATCCTCGCCTTGTGCGCCAGCGGACGTGTCGCTGAAGCACGTCGCGCCGCCCAGGTATTCGTTCGTCGTTTTCCGAACTCTGTTCAGCGCAGCGCAATCGCACGCTCGTGTGCGAATTCGAAACGGAATTGAGTCCGCCCGACCATCTGCTTGGAGGACCGGTTCTACGGACCGGCGATCTCGAGCATAGGAGCACCTCGATCGAAAAGCGCCGTCAACAGCGGCGCCGTATCGTTTGTCATCGGACGCGACGGTACGGTGCGGCGATCTCGTGCCTCTTGGTTCAGTTGTTCGCAGCTTGGAGCAACACCGCGCGTGCTCAATCCGTCGTCCCATCGACGACGCCGCAAATTGAACAACCTCACCCGATTCAAACGCAGTTGCACTATCCCGAATCGGCGACCGGTGACCACTCGCTGATCATCGAGCTGGTCATCGCCGCGGACGGACGGGTGCAAGACGCTGAGGCGTTGACCGGAGAGCCGCCGTTTCGTCAAGCCGCGGTGGACTCGGCGATGGCCTGGGTTTTCGAACCAGCGCGGCGTGACGGCAAGGCCGTGCCGGCGAGGATCCGCATGCGGGTAGTGTTCACTCAGTTGCCTCCCCCAGAACCCCCGCCGAGTACCGAGGCATTGCCCGCGACCGCGGCGAATCCCGAGCGCTCGGCTGGCGCTGAACCGGTGCGCTCAGCCAGCATCGCTACCGACGATTCCATCGATGTTACGGTGCGAGGTGAGCGAACTGAATCCGAGCGGCGCCTGAGCCGGGCAGAGGTGCGCGAGCTTCCCGGAGCGTTCGGCGACCCGTTCAGGGCGGTCGAAGTGCTTCCGGGTGTGACGCCCATCGTCAGCGGTCTGCCGTATTTCTTCGTACGCGGGGCACCGCCCGGTGACGTTGGTTATCGCTTCGACGGGATACCGGTACCGCAGTTGTACCATTTGCTGGTTGGTCCCGGCGTGTTGCATCCCGCGTTCGTGGAGAACGTGCACGTGCACGGTGGCGCGTACCCGGCCCGGCTCGGACGATTCATCGGCGGCATCGTCACCGCGGACGCTCGCGCACCGACCTACGATTGGCGCGGCGAGTTGAGCGTGCGGTTGCTCGATGCAGGAGCCATGGCGGAAGCGCCGTTTGCTGATTCACAGGGCAGCGTCATGCTGGGCGGGCGCTATTCGTATGCCGGCGCGTTGCTGTCGTTGCTCAGCGCGACCCAATCCGTCGACTACTGGGACTACCAGAGTCGTGTGCGTTACGATATCGACGAGAACGATACCGTCGAAGTGCTGGCTTTCGGCGCCGGTGACCTGCTCGCGGAAAGGCGCGAAGATAGTCAAGCGTGGAAGACCAACGTCAGCATGGACTTTCACCGGTTCGACTTACGTTGGGATCACCGTTGGACCACCGGCAGTCTGCGGCAAGCGGCATCGGTCGGGATCGACCGTTCAATCATCGACGATGAAACGGTGCGGTTTGCCAGCCGTCAAGCGGGGCTGCGTACGGAGCTCAGTCAAGCGCTCGGCTCGAACGTATCCTTGCGTATGGGAGCGGATGGCACGTTCGAGTGGCTCGAGCAGCGCGTAGACAAACCCGCTGCGGAGATAGGCGAGGTCAACGAGGAGTACCGGATCGACGAGAACGGGATGCAGG
>QJWJ01000211.1 GCA_003235365.1 Deltaproteobacteria bacterium | reverse complement strand
GCGCGCGGTTCGACGGAGGATGGGATGAGCACCGACGAGAGCTCCGCTGGCAATGCGGAGATCATGCGGCTTCACTATCTCGAAGGGCTCAGCGTTCGAGCGATCGCGCGCAAACTGCACGTGTCGCGCCAAACGGTGCGTCGAAGGCTCGGACGGCTCCCCCATCGCGCCGACGAGAAAACAGGTCGGCGTCCGTCCTTGCTCGATCCTTACGAAGCGATGATTCAGGACTGGTTGTTGGCGACGCCTGAGCTCAAGGCAACGCAGATCCTGGAGCGCGCCTGCCGCCCTATGTTTCATGCAGGGGATACTCTGAAGCGTGCCAGTAGTGCCTTGCAGAAACTCTTCGGCGACCTCCGATTCGCGAGTGGGACTGAATCGGTAGGTGATGACCGTTGGGCAAGTGAAGGTCCAGATCCAAACGTCGCGACAGTCACCCTTGGCCTGCACAGGCATGCGAGTCTCATCCGCATTCATGGCGCGCGATGGACACGAGTTCGGTGTACAAGGGCTCGCAGAGCTCTGCGGCTCTGTGAAAGAGCGAGCACAGCGTGCTGCTGCGATCGGTGCACCGTCGCGTGCGAAGATCTTCGCGATTCGATTCAACGACAAGCTGTCGTCCGTCTTCCCCACCACGACGCGTGCGTACACCCAGGCCCGTAGTGACCACCCTCCAGCACCGTGGGCAAGGACTTGGCGGCAATGATGTGCTGGCCGTCCAAGGAGGCGAGTGTGTGGCAACGGCGGGGGCTGTCGGGACGCAGGCGGCTCGGACACGCGGTCAGGTCTGTCGTGGCCAGTCGATTGCATCCCTGACGAGACGTGCGTCAACCTCGATCCTCCGGATACCGTCGGCGACGGCATCGCTTACGATTGTGGTCCTCCAGGCCACGAGGGCCACGAGGGCCACGAGGGGACGGACATCGGCGTGTCGTTCGCACAGATGGGCAACGGAGTTTCCGTCAGGGCAGCCGCCGACGGCGAGGTGTTCTTCGTCTCCGACGGCAAGTTCGACCACTGTCCCAACGACACGGAGCCCGATTGCCAACGGCCTGAGGATTACTTGCCGGGCGACGACACCGGCACGAACGTCTGCACCGAGCTCGGCCCCTACTGCGGGACCGGGACAGGCACGTGCTTCTGGGTTTTGCGGGGGGCAACGTCATCGTGATCCTCTACGACGGCGTGCCCGGTGTGTTCGCCACGCGCTACGACCATCTGAAGCAGGGCTCAGTGCTGGTCAAACCCGGCGATCGCGTGGTCCGCGGACAGGTCATTGCCGAAGTGGGGGCGCAGGCAACTCGACTGGCCCGCACCTTCACTTCGACGTATGGGGAACCGGTTACTACGAGCTGGCGGATCCCTGGGCAGGCCCCTGCGGTCCGAACGAAGGCCCCAGCCTTTGGGCCAGCGACCCACCCTGGCAGGAGCGTTTCTGAGCGCATCGCTCCGACCTGGGGCAGCAAACCCGTTGGTTCAGCCCGGTAGACCGATGGACAGCAAGGCCCTTTCGGTCGTTTGGCTGCCCCGAACTTCGGATCCATACTGACGCATGAATCGTGACGAATTCTTCAGCGAGCTCTGGACGGACTTCGTTTCCATCGCTCCACATGCAGGCAAACTCGCAGCCGCGTTCGAGGAGCGAGGAGAACACCTCCAGAACGACCACGTCGCGTTCCGTACGTTCGACAGAGGACCTTCGGCACTCGTCCACCTCGAACCGCACATTCTCGCGCTCGGCTACCGAGTCTTCGACGAATACCGCTTCGAAGAGAAACGGCTTCGAGCCCGTGCGTACACCTGTGATGGCGCGCCTCGGATCTTCCTGAGCGAACTGCTCGTGGACGAGATGCCCACCTGGATTGCCGAGACGATCGACGGCTGCTTGTCACACGTGACGTCTGTGCAGATGGGTACGGCGCGAGCACTGTGCGCTGGGCGTCTGTGGCCGGCGTTGCCGTTTGCCACCTACGAGGCCATGAGTGCCGTGAGCGAGTATGCCGCGTGGCTATGCGCCCTCGGGTTTCGCGCCAACCACTTTACCGTCAGTGTGAACGCACTGAAGACGCTCGACGGATTGACTGCGGTCTTGGATTTCGTCGAAAGCAACGGCTATCGAATCAACGAAAGCGGGGGCCGCGTGAAGGGGTCACGAGACGTCTTCCTCGAGCAGGGCTCCACGATGGCCGATCAGGTGCAAGTGGACTTTGCCGACGGTCCCCACGTCATCCCCAGCTGCTACTACGAGTTTGCCCTGCGTCACCCACTCCCCGACGGAGTGCTCTATCAGGGGTTCGTCGCGGGTAGCGCCGACAAGATCTTCGAAAGCACGCACCGGCAGGCTCCCCCCACGACTTGACGTCAACCCGACAGTTCGCGGACCTCGAGAACCGGCGAGGAGTCCATGCGCTCGACCAGACTCCTCAACGCGGACGGTTCCAGAACTCGATTGCGGCACGTCGGGTCGAGCGCTGCCGCCACGAGCGCCTCTGCCAGCTGACGACCGCTGAAGGATCGATATCGGTCGTGGACAGCCCTACCACCAACCTTGGCGAGAAGGCTCAGGCCGACATCGCTCACACCTGCAGCAATCCTTTCGACCATTCGACGTTCGAGCCGATCGGGACCGGTGATGAACGGCGCCCGCGCGATGGTGTATTCGAGATCGCTGTCGATGCAGTAGGCCTCGACGGCTCCTCTCACCCGCAGGTAGCCGCTCCGAGCACAGGAGTCAGCACCAACGGAAGACAGGAAGACCAGCCGCGGCGCGACCTTCGCTTGCCGCAGGGCGTCGATCACCAGACGCGTCAACCTCCCCTCGACGGCTTCGTAGATGTCGCCTGTCAACCCTTCGCGTTCGGCGCGGGCCCGAGTCGTACCGAGGAGACAAAAGACCAGATCCGGACTGTGCCGCCGAAGCGTCGACGCGAATGCATCGACGTCGAAGTCGGATCGGTCCACCAGAATGCGCGACGAATCGAGCCGGTCCAGTGAGGCGGAGGTCCCGGGACGCACATGCGCGACGATGGCCACACCGCGCTCGCCGAGCACGTCGACGACGTGCCCGCCGGTGTAACCCGTAGCCCCCACGACAAACGCTCTCACCGCCCATGCATGCCATGGGTGTATGCTGATTACAATGCCTCGTGGCAGGAAGGCGCTCGACTTACAAGACCCCCACAATACTGCAACACTACCTGCAACAGACACACCACCGCCTACACAGACTCCAACGCGAGCGCGTCATCTAGGATGGTGACACGTCGCGCCAGTTCCGAAGCAACGGGAGGACCAACGATCGACGGAACAGTGGGTCACGCCGGCGACCGGAGTTCACTCCAGGAACGTGACGTGTTCGTCAATCGAGCTGCGGTCCTGAAACACCCGATTCGCAGCAGCGTCCTCGCACGCGTAGCCAAAACTGACCCCGCACAATATGCGCAGGTCTGCGGGAATGCCCAGTTCGTCTGCGACGAGCGCGGAGTAGGCCCTGAGCGACGCTTGGGCACAACTTCCGATACCCCGAGACCACAACGCAAGCATGAGCGTCTGCAGGTACGCCCCCACGTCCAGCGCCACGCCCAAACCGAAACTGCGGTCCATGCAGATCGCCGCGAGATGCGGCGCGTCGAAGAACTCGAAATTGCGCAAGTTGGCACGTTCCCTCCCCTCACGGTCTTCCCGAGCCACACCCAATTGACCGTACAGGGTTACCGCACACGCGATCTGTCGGCGTCGATGAACGCCGACGAAATCCGGCGTCGGCGACTCATCTCGCGCGCGCCCCGCCTCAGCTGCCTCCACCAGCCGTCGACTCAATTGCTTCTTTCGTTCACCAGATACGATTAGCACTTGCCACGGCTGAGCATTGCAGTTGGACGGTGCGCGCTGCGCCAACTCGAGAACCTCGCGCAGCGTCGACTCGGGCACTCGCCGCTCCGGATCGAATGCACGTATCGAGCGCCGGTGGGTCACCACGTCGTCGAAGTCGACCATGACCGGATCATACGCCGCGAACACTCCGTTGTCTGGCTTCGCAGCAGCGAGATTCGTGTACCGCTGCGACGGTTGGCTTGACCCAACCACCGTGTTACAAGCCCTCGGTGGCAACAAAACGTCGGCTGTGGGTGGGTGTGGTGTTGGCAATTCCACCGCTACTCGTCAGCGCCGCCGTCGCGGCTTGGTTCGCACTGCCGCATTTCGTGCTGGCCGAGATAGAGCGTCAAGCGGCCTCGCACGGCGTGACGCTGAGCGAGTGCGAGCTCGAGTTGGGGTTGGAGAAACTGGTGCTGACGGAGTGCCGATTCGCGGCCGGCGGCAA
>QJWJ01000267.1 GCA_003235365.1 Deltaproteobacteria bacterium | reverse complement strand
GAAGTCCGCGGCGACTCTGATTGAGGTCACGGTTCCATGGGAGCAGATGGTTGCAAAGCAACATGAAATGGAGAAACAGCAACGGTAGGCTCGAACGCGTCGTGGGGTCGGAATATTCCCTGTTCGACGATGTTTGGGACGATATCGCAACGCGGACGCGGCTAGTTCGACGACGCGCCGACTCTATGCAACACCGGTGGCATGAGCTCACTTTTCCACGGTCTGCGCCTCGTCGACCTGAGTGGCACCGCCATCATCGTCGTCATCACCCTACTGTTGATCCTTGGTATCGCCACGAGCATCGTTGCGCGAGCTCGCTACGCCGCAATGACCAAGGCGGTCCGCTCGGATCCTGCACGCGGCGGCATGTACGAGTTCAAAGTGCTCAACCGCGCGTTTGCGGACGTCGAGCAAGAACTGGGCCGCCTTCCGATGGGTGGACGCGCCGACGGCGTCAACGTGCCCGGCATCGTGGAACGAGCGATGCAGCTGGAGTTGCCGGGATTGCTCATGGGCGAGCGACTGATCAAAGCAAACGCCGGGCTGCTGATCACGTTGGGCTTGGTCGGCACGTTCTACGGGCTGACTCGCTCAATCGGGAAGTTGGTAAGCATCGTTTCGAGCGACTTCTCTCCCCAGGCGGACGTCGCCGAGCCGCTGACCCGCGGTTTGACGGACGCGCTGGGCGGGATGAGCGTTGCCTTCACGACGTCACTGGCGGGCATTCTCGCGGCGATCATGGTCACGTTGTTCGGTGTGTTTGCCAACGTGGCGGAACGCCGCGCCGAATTCATGATTCAACTCGAATTGAGCTTGGATCGCCTCGTTGCTCAATGGGAAGCTAGCCAACCGGCGCTGGGCGCAGAAGCCACTCTGCAGGCCACGGATCAGTTCGATAGAGCCGTGCGTGCGCTGGAGAACAGCATCGGCCGATTCGAGGGAGCGCTCGCTCGGTTTGCCGACAACTCGCGCGAGTTTCACGAATTCAACGTTCACCTGAAAGACAACATACAACGCATGAGTCTCTCTTTCGCTGACGTTGTCGGAGCCCTGAGAACACAAACCTCCCAACATCGAGGAGGGACCAAATGAGGTTTCGGCGACGCAGCTTCGTCAACGAGGCCGCTGGCGAAGCCGAAGAGCAGAACTTTTGGCCGTCGTTCGCGGATCTGACGTCTACCGTAGCGCTCATCCTGTTCGTACTGGTGCTCTTGGCGTACATCCAGAACCTGTTCGGAGCAAAGCAGCTGCAGCGCGCCCGTTCGGAGCTTCAGCAAACGATTGAGAAACTCACCGGCTCCCAACAAAAGGTCACGCAAGCGGAGAAGCGACTTCGTCTGCTGTCCGCCGAGCTCGAGAAGGGACAAGCCGAATTGAAACTGTCGAGGGAGCGGCTCGATGAACAAGCCGAAGTCATCGCAAACAGCAACGAGGAGTTGAGCGAGGTGAAAGCGCGCGTTCAGGGCATCGGCATGCTGCGGTTGAGCGTGCTCGAGAAGGTGAAACGATCCTTGCAAGACCAGATGGGTTCCCGAAAGGGGCCAGTCGCGACGGTGGCAGAAAACGGGAACATCGTTCTCGATGAGAGCCTGCTGTTCGACTACAAGTCGACGACCATCAAACCCGAAGGGCTGGACTTTCTTCGGATGTTGGCCAAGGCGTTTGCGCATGTGCTGGCTGATCCCGAAGTGCGCACGAACATCGACGTGGTCGCAATTCAGGGTCACACGGACAATCGCGGGTCCGAGGCCTACAATCGAGAGCTGTCCGCCCGGCGCGCCAGCACGGTGCTCGATTTCATGTTTCACTCGGAGCCGAGTCTCGGCGAGAAGTACGGGAGCTACTTCGCCGCGAGCGCTTTTTCGGAGTTCCGTCCGATCGCCGAGGGCGACACGGAAGAAGCGCACCAGCGAAATCGGCGCATCGAGATTTCGGTGGCGCTCAAAGACTCCCGCGTGCGGGAAGTCATCGATTCATACTTCGATCGACAGGATCCGAGGCTAGGGGGCGAAGCCGCGCCACGGCATCAACGCGACACGCCGGACGCAGACTAGCTCAGCCCTCGACCTGCGCTCGGCCTCCACCGGAACGCCGGTGGCCGACCGACCTCGCGTGCCTTCAGGCGAGCGTCGCGTTCGGGTGCTCAACGACGGCACGCTGAGCATGATGAGGCACGCAAAGAACTTGGCCGGCGCAGCTCTGTTGCATCGAATGAGCGTTCGCGAATCGCGAACACTCATCTTGGCGCAATAAACTGCGCCGTCGGGGTCGGACGTTGGTGCTCCACGACACCCCGGGACGCGGCCATCAATTGGCACCGCCGACGATGAAGCGGGTCCACAAACTCTTCAACGCGTGGCGTTATGAGTCATGCGCACACCGTTCCCGTCGAGGGTCGCAGCGGCGGAGACCGCGAATACATTCACGTTTGATAGACGCGCTCGGCGGTACGACGTGTCGAGACTCTGCAACGAGGCAACAGCTACGAGCGAACACAAGTGTTGCACCGAAAATTTCCGTGATCAGCGCGAACTCTACTGGCCATTCAGCTATCATCACAGGGCGCCAAACGATCGTCGCGGCGACGGAACCCCGTTCTCGTTGCTGCACCAAGTGCACACATGCCGCAGCAAGGAGTCACGATGCACCATCAAACCGCTTTCTCAACACGGAACTCGGCGTCGAACCTTTCGGCGCAATGCAAACACGTAAACCACTTCACGACGCTTTCGGTTGTCGCACTGGTGCTCGCCAGCTGCAGCGACAGGTACGATTCCGGGGAGCCCGGCGCCGACGCGCTCGGGAAGACCAACGTCGCGCCAGGCGCGGGACCAGTCGCGCCTCCTATCCCACCGGATGCCCCTACCCTCGAACGAGTCATGGACCAACGCCCGCCAGTGGCGGCACAGACCCCTCCGCCCCCCATCTCAGGGGGCAGCCTTCGCGTGCTTGCGAACGGATCCACGGCAGTCGCAGCGGACCCCGCGCGGGACGTCGTGCACTTCGTCGACCTCGACGCGGGTTCCGTCGTCCGCACGGTACAGCTCGCGGCGGGTGCTCGCCCCGGACGCATTGCAGAAAGCCCAGGGCTCGTTCACGTCGCCCTCGCTGGAGCGGGCGGGGTGATCAGCCTGGATGCCCAAGGAAACACGGTTTGGCGAGTAGACACCTGCGCAGAACCGCGAGGGATCGACTACCTGGCGCACACCGATCAGCTGCTACTCGCATGCCGGGACGGACAGTTGTTCACGTTGTCACCTGCGAGTGGACAGGCATCGCTGCTCGCGTCGTTGCCAACGGACCTGCGCGACGTGTTAGTCGTCCCCTCCGCGGAAGACCCCAGCTCTGGCGACGCCAACATCTATGTCTCCCGATTTCGATCGGCGGAGCTGCTTCGAGTGAACACCGACGGATCCGTCGCGCAAACGACGACGCTTCCGGACGTCAACATGCTCCGCAGTCAACCCATCGAGCCACCTCAGAGCGACCCGGGGGCGGGTGACGTCACCCTGCCGAGCCCGTCGACATTGGTCGAAACGGCCTTCGCGCCGACGGTCGCCTGGCGCGCGCGCGTCGTGGACGGGGAGGTGGTCATGCTTCATCAGCGGGCGCAACGCGGTGAGGTCCACCTCTCGAGCGAAGGCGGCTACGGGGGCGGGGCTTGCGAGGGCGTCGTGCAACCCGCTGTCTCCAAGCTCGGTCAGGAAACCGCGGTGCTGAGTAGTAGCGCCTTGTCGTTCGTCAACGTCGGAGTCGACTTTGCCATTTCTCCAGACGGCAACTGGTTCGCAATCGCCGACGCAGGCGTGCCAGATCCCGGTGTCCCGCGGGAGTTCAACTTCGTTGGCGAAGAGTCGTTCCCCGGACCTGTGGCCGTAACCGGCGGCGTGGACGTCGCGCCAACCGACACCAGCAACAGCAGCGCTTTCCTCGAAGTCAGCGCGCCGGTTCAACTCTTCTCCGCCGAGGGGCTGAACATGCCTGACCCCGGAGTTCAGCTCGAGGGGAGCTGTGGTCCAACGCCGTTCACGTCCTTGACGGCCGCTGCCGGCACCCAAGCCACGGCTGTCGACTTCAACCCAACACGGCCCGCTCAATTGGTTGCTCTGACGCGGCAGCCATCCACTCTGATCATCGTGGACGACGTGACAGAAGCAACAGCGCCGCGGACCGTCCCTTTGGGCGGCGCCGACATCAGTGACACGGGACACGACCTCTTCCACCGCGTGGATACTGCCGTCGCTTGCGTTCATTGCCACCCGGGGGGTGCGGACGACGGCCATGTATGGAACTTCGAAGGATTCGGCGCTCGCCGTACCCAAACTCT
>QJWJ01000155.1 GCA_003235365.1 Deltaproteobacteria bacterium | reverse complement strand
GTACCTATCATTCGGGGGTTTATGGCGTGCGCCGAGTGTACCGTCCGCTGTGGAGCCTACTGCTGGTCGATGTGGCGGACATCGGCGTGTTCGTTCTTGCCTATTGGTGGCTTGGAGCGTGGGGGCTCGGGATCTCATTTGCTGCGGTTGGTCTGCGCCGGGCTGTGTTGTCCTACTCGTTCACACGTCGCGTTTATGCCCGACTGAAGATCAGCGTCGGTTCGCCGCGCTTCTGGTTTCGCAGCTTGAAGCGCGCACGCTGGTCCGTTGGGCACAGTGTGAGATCCGCGCTGGGCAATCTGGTGGCTCAGGTCGATGCGCTGCTCGTTTTGGGCCTGCTCGCGGCACCCGGCAACGAAGCCGAGGCGCTCAGACTCGCCGCCTTGTTTCATGGTGTGGCCCCTCTGCAAGCCGCTGCTTTCTCTTGGTCGAGGTTGTTCTACTTCGACTTCAAGCGACTCGAAGCTTGGGGGTCACCGCTGCTACTGAAGCGGTTCGAGTCATTCGTGAGTCACGTCGCGCTGTGGGTGCCCGCGCCGATCGGCCTGGTGACGTGGGGGTTGCTCGCGGCGATGTGGAAAGGGCCGTACTGGTTGCTGTCCGCCGAATTGCTGGCGCTGGCTGCAGTTCGTGCACGCCTATCGCTGCTGCACATCCGAGCTTACTCGCTTTCGGACCATCGGTTCTTGGCGAAATTGTTCTTCGGGATGCTCCTGGTCGCCTCCGTCACGCCGTTGCTCGGTCAATTGCCCGCAGATCTGTCGCTCGGCGCGGTGGTCTCCTTGGCTGCGTTCGGACTGGTCTTGTTGGGCAGATCATCGCGCCCGTTGACTACTGCGGCGGCGTCATCGACGTTTGGAGTTTCGATCTGGATTCGGCTGCTGTGTGAGCGGTCGGGCCCGGTTTACATCGGGTTGGTTCGAGTCGATCGACGCATGGCGAGCGTCGGTCGCGTGATGCGGGCGCTCGCGCCGGCGCTGCCGGGTGCGGCTTTCGCACGCTTATCGAAAGACAGCTTCGCCTGGTTTCAGGCGGCCGACGATTCGATGCGAGGTTGCGACGTTGGTTCGCTCGTTGCGCTGGGTGCGGGCACGCTGCGCGAGGTGCGCGTTGGGCCGTGCGCCGGGGACGGAACCCGTGCGCTGACAAGGGGAGTCGCAAGTCCAGCGTGGGAGCGTTACATCGGCAGGTACCTGCGCAGATCCAGTGAGGCGACCGATCTGGCAAACGTTCGGGCGTCGCTCCGGGCGGTGGTGCCGGGGGGGCACTGGGTTGAGCTTGCCGGGGCGGAGATCGCGTTGGACGTCGCAGGGACCTCGACACGACAGATTCGGCGTTTGGTGCTGGATGCCGCACGGGGTCGTACCGGCTTTCGCCGCCTCGAAGGAGTGGACGTGGCGGTTCTTGCTCCCGCGGGACTCCCCGTCGCGTTGGTCGTCGTCCCGGCTGACGCGTCTCGCTCTGTGCGCTGGCGAGCCGAGGCGGCTGAATTGCTGAAGCAAGCTGAGATTTCGATGACTTGGAATCAGCAGGGCCCGCCTCGTCCCGCGCCGCTCAGCGGATGAAACGTCGGCAGGCGTGGCCCTCGGTCCTTCGGATTGCTGGCCTGCAGCTCTGCGAATTCGCGACCAGCGTCGTCGATTCCGTTGCCCGCGGTTCGTCGCTTCTTCGAAATGCAGTGGATGACCCCTCGCGCGGATGAGACTGTTCGCCGATCGATTGAGGCAGTGTGGCGCATCGAATCGGCTCGCTTGATCGGTGGGCTCGTCCGTTTCGTGCGCGACCTCGATCTGGCCGAAGATCTGGCGCAGCAAGCCTTGCTCAGCGCTTTGCAAGCGTGGCCCCAAACCGGCGTCCCGAACAACCCAGGTGCCTGGCTGATGACGACAGCCAAGCGTCTGGCGATCGACGGCTCGAGGCATCAGCGCATCGTCGATGGCAAACACGAGCAACTGGCGCGCGAGCTGGTTCCGACCGTTTCGGATGCTGTTGATGCTGCGCTGATCGATGTCGTCGAAGACGACGTGTTGCGGCTCATGCTGATCGCCGCTCACCCGGTGTTGTCGCGTGAAGCCCGGGTAGCTCTCGTGTTGCGTCTGCTGTGTGGGTTGACGACAGACGAGATCGCGCGCGCCTTCCTCGTCGCGGAAGCGACGATGGCTCAACGAATCGTTCGGGCGAAGCGCACCTTGAGTGAGGCGCGCGTTCCCTTCGAGGTGCCACGAGGTGTCGAGTTGACCGAGCGGGTGGGGGCCGTGCTCGAGGCGATTTATCTCGTGTTCAACGAAGGCTACTCGAGCACGCGCGGCGAGGACTGGGTGCGCCCTGCTCTGTGCGACGAGGGGTTGCGTCTCGGGCGAATGCTTGCGGCTTTGGTTCCTGACGATCCCGAGGCCTTCGGTTTGCTTGCTCTGATGGAGTTGCAGGCGTCCCGCCTCAAAGCGCGCAGCGGGCCGAACGGTGAAATCGTCACGCTGCTCGAACAAAACCGCGCACATTGGGACTATCTGATGATTGGGAGGGGGCTTGCAGCGCTGGAGCGTGCTGATCGTCTCGGTGGAGCGCGCGGTCCATACGTTCTTCAAGCCGCGATCGCCGCCTGTCACGCGCGCGCGCGCCAAGCTTCGGATACGGACTGGGAACGCATCGTCGCGCTGTACGACGCTTTGGCGCAGCTACTCGGTTCTCCGGTCGTGTTTCTCAACCGCGCCGTTGCGGTTTCGATGGCATATGGGCCGGCGCAAGGGCTCGAACTCGTCGAGGAGTTGCAAGCAGAGCCTGCGCTGCGCTCCTACCATCACCTACCGAGCGTGCGTGGGGATTTGCTGTTCAGGCTCGAGCGTTTCGAAGAAGCTCGCGTCGAGTTCGAACGCGCCGCGACGTTGACCCGCAACCAGACCGAACAGGCGTTGCTCACGTCTCGCGCCAACGCCTGTCGCGACAAGCTGTCATCGTCGGGTGTGCTCGGAACTGATCCGACTGACGACCAGTCGTGACGAACCACGAGGCGCATTCGGCGGTCGGGAGGTACCCTGCGGCAATACGTCGTGGCCGTGAAGCGACGTCCCGTGGCACCATCGCGACGTCTGCTGCAGCACGGGAGCGCCAGCCATGGAAACCTCTTTGACTCAGCTCGTCGACGGCGTGTGGTTCGAATCCGAGCCCGTCAGCATCGTGGGGATGCCGCTGACGGTGACCATGAGCGTGCTGAGGCTTCCGAACGGCGGTCTGTTGCTGTACTCGCCCATCGCCTACACGGCTGAAAGACGCGTCGCCCTCGAAGCCCTCGGGCCGATCGAGCACGTGTACGCGCCGAGTCACTTCCACCACCGTCGGGTCTGCGACTGGGCCCAGGCGGTGCCGCAGTGCCGAGTGCACGCACCGGCGATGTTGGCCAAGAGGTATCCCGAATTGAGGATCGATCGGCAGCTCGGTTCGGAGCGTGAGTCGGCTTTTGCAGGCGTCATCGACGAGATCACCATCGACGGCTGCCGCCTCGGCGAAACCGTGCTCGTCCATCGACCATCGCGAACTCTGGTCGTCGCTGATCTCGTACACAACGTGGGGGCGCCGTCTCACACCTGGACGAAGCTGTACACGAAGGCCATGGGGTTCTACGATCGCGTCGCCCTGAGTCGCATGCTGCAATGGACAGCCTTTTCGGACAAGCAGGCGGCCCGTCGAAGCGTCGAGCGGGTGCTTCAGCTCGACTTCGAGCGGATCATCGTCGGACACGGTACGCCGGTCATCCAGGACGCAAAGCCGGCTTTCGCCGAGGCGTTTCGTTGGCTCGGGGCAAGCTATTGTGACTAACGAATGTCGATTGGTTTGTCCGCTCGTGCTTCACGCCCGACGCCAGGCGCTGGTCGAGATCGCTCAGTCATGCTCGATGTCGCGACGCCCGGCCTTGATTGTGTCCTGATTCGCGCCACTGGCCGGATTTCCCGTGTAGGGGATCTGTCGCTTTGATGCTCTCTGAACTTATGCCCGCTGAGGTGCGTCCGTTGTTCCGACCAGCATGGGCTATCAATCAGTTTGCGGGGAGTTGAGCTGATGTCGCACGGAGGGGCGCTCGGTGCTGTTGCAGGTGGAAAGGGCGACGAGCCGTCAGGTGCGACACCGACCGGACTGGCGGGAACGATACTTCTGGTGGACGACGATCCGACGCTCCTCGAATCTCTCAAGGCGTGCCTCGTGCGTGATGGGCACTCCGTTCGCGCGGTGGCATCGGGCCTCGAAGCACGGCAGGTTGCCCATCAAATGGGAATGGAGAGCATCGACGTCGTGATTTCGGACGTGTCGATGGAGGGTCTCAGTGGTGTCGAACTGATGGCCGCGATTCACAAGGTCGATCGGAACATCCCGGTCGTGCTCTTCACTGGTTTGCCCTCGGTGGAGACCGCAGTCGATGCGCTGGAGAGTGGCGCGTTCAAGTTCCTGATGAAACCGGTCGACCCCGACGACCTATCCGTTTGGGTTCAAAAGGCCATCGTCAAGCGGCGTTCGCGGGGCAGCCGCGACCGCGTGCGTGCTGTGGTGGGCAACTCCGGTGCCAGCAGCCAAATGCACATCTCGCTGCACAAGGCGTTCGATGACGCGCTGGAGCGACTCTGGATCGCGTTCCAGCCCATCGTGGACAACCAGCAGGGTTGCGTGTTTGCCTACGAGGCGCTCGTGCGCAGCAACGCCCAAGATCTGGCGCGACCCGACCAGCTGTTGCAGGCTGCCGAAGCACTGGGGCGCCTCGAAGAGCTGGGGGGGGCGATTCGAAATAGGATCGCTGAAGAGATCCCTCAGGCGCCCGAGGATGTGACGATCTTCGTCAACTTGCATGCCGCCGATCTGGTCGATCCCGACCTGTATCGTGTCGATGCACCCTTGGCGCGGTATGCGTCTCGAGTGGTGTTCGAGGTGACGGAACGCGTATCACTGAATCGGCTGGGTGACGTCGAGCAACGCCTGTCCGAGCTCCGAGGGCTCGGGTACCGCATCGCGGTAGACGACCTGGGCGCGGGCTACGCGGCCCTTTCGAGCATGACCCAATTGCGGCCAGAGGTCGTCAAACTCGACATGTCCGTCGTTCGCGATATCGACATCGACGACATGAAGCAGCGGCTCGTCGCGGCCATGGTCGCGTTGTGCGGTTCGTTGAACATCCTGCTCGTCGCGGAAGGCGTGGAAACGCCGGACGAACAAGAAGCGTTGTTGCGGATCGGAGCCCGCTACCTGCAAGGGTATCTGTTTGCCAAGCCCCAGGCGGGTTTCGCGCCGGTCACGTTCCCGCCACCTGTCAGCTGAACGGCGTTCGCGGGTCCTCGGGGCCAACCCCACGATTGTGCTCAGTGGCGCGTTTCTTCTGGGGGAGCACCCGCCAGTGACGACTCCACTTGTAGACTCGCCGCGTCGAAGGGGGGGCCAAACAGGTTTCCTTGCATCAGTAGGACCCCAGCTTCGGATAGCGCCTCGCACTCCTCGTCGGTCTGCACGCAAGTGGCGATCACCGTGACGCTCAGATCGCGGCCCAGGATTCGGGTCAACCCCGTGATCAGGCTGCGGCGTCTGTCGGAAAGGTCGAGCCCGCGAATCAGCTGCCCGTCGAGCTTGGCATAGTCGGGTTCGAGCGTTCCAAACGTCGACAATCCAGCGTAACCCGTCCCGACCCCGTCCATCGCGATGCGGAAGCCGAGTGAGCGGAGCTTGCTCAGGCGCGTGGTGAGGCCCAGTACTTCGCCCAGTGGTTCGCGTTCACTGATCTCCAACACGATTCGGTTGGCGACCTGGGACAGCGGCGCGCTCGAGGAGTAGAGCTCGTTGTCGTGAAGCTCGTCGACGCTCACGTTGAGGAACAGCAGCCGACCTGGTGGCAGGTGAACGACGGTCTGGGCGGCCATTGCCCTCACGCGGCGGCCCAGTTCGTGGGAGCGGCCAAGCCTGCCTGCCGCGTCCAACAGGTCGCGCGGCATTGGCAGGGTCGCCTCGCACGACCGGAGGAACGCCTCATAGGCGATGATGCCGCTGCCGGTCACACTGACGATCGGTTGTAGAGCGAGCCCCAGGCACTGCACCGCTTGTTCGAATCGGGTGTCCAGCGCTGCCATCGCGTCCAATTGCAGGCTTTGCAAACCTGACAACGCTACTGCTTCTCGTCGAAGCTTTGCCAGATCGTGAACCGTCACTGCCTGGCCCAAGGACTCGGCGAGTAGCGTCGGTTCGATTGGTTTTTCGAGGTACCGATAGGCACCGTATTGCACTGCCTCGACCGCGGACTCCAGCGATGCCATGCCCGTCATCAGGATCACCGGCACGTCCAGGTCGGTTCGGCGCAGACGGCGCAAGAACTCCAGTCCGCTGAAGTCGGGCATGGAAATGTCGCAGAGGATCGCGTCAAACTCTTGCGACTGCGCGAGTTTCAGAGCATCGGTGCCAGTTGTTGCCGTGACGCAGTCGTAACCGACTTTCGATAGCAGGGCGACCAGAGAATCCAGCAGAAGCGTGTCGTCGTCCACCACCAGGACCGTGCGGAAACCTCTGGCGCGTGCCGCGGTCATGATGTCTCTCCAGATGCGCGCAGATTGGGTTCGTTGTCCAGCGCCTGCCGAAGCGACTGGCTCAGCTCGCGAAAGCTCTGGGGTCGGTAACTTGGCTCTATCAACGCGAGTTCGGTGAGGTCCTGATGCTTGGTCGCGTCGACGTGACTGTTGGTGACGAGTATCGGCAGACTCGGTCGGAGCTGTTTCACTTCTCGGGAAAGGTTCGCGCCAGGGACGGACACGTCGTCGTCCGTCAGGACCAGGTCATAGCTTTCCGGAGCCGCCCGAAGGTGTTCCAGTGCGTCGTTGATGTCGCGGCAGGTCGTGACGCGGTATCCGATCCGTTCCAAGAGGCCGCTCATTGCGCTCGAGAGCCGAGTTTGATCCTCGATGAGCAGAATGTGCTCACCTTTTCCGGGTTCCAGGCGAACCCCCGGAGCCGGATGAATCGAGTGCGCGGTGTGTTCCCGGAAGAAAAGCTGGAAGCAGGTCCCGGCGCCCGGCGTGCTATCGACGGTGAGCGCACCATCGTTTTCCTTGATGACACCGTGAACGACCGCCAGCCCGAGGCCGGTACCCTGTCCGGGAGGCTTGGTGGTAAAAAATGGGTCGAAGATCCTCGCCAACGTTGCGCTGTCCATGCCGCAACCCGTGTCCGTGATGGTGACTCGGGCGTAGTTTCCGCAGCGCAGGTCTTTGGTTTGCGCTGCCATCGTTGGATCTACGGCCACCGCATCGATGCAGATCGAGATGCGTCCGGGTGCCGTCGACAAGGCCTGAGCGGCGTTCGTGCACAGATTGACGATTGCCTGATGGATTTGCGTCGGGTCCGCGAATAC
Source organism: Deltaproteobacteria bacterium (assembly GCA_003235365.1). Taxonomy (GTDB): domain Bacteria; phylum Myxococcota_A; class Polyangia; order Polyangiales; family Polyangiaceae; genus SZUA-265. The sequence continues at coordinate 6,677 of QJWJ01000155.1, read as the reverse complement.
CGGCGGGACCTCTGGATCAACCTGCAACGAGATCGAGGTCGTGGACGTCAACGTCGGTCGGATCAGCTCCACGGCTTCACTCACCAACAGTCCCAGGTCGACGCTGCTCCGGTCGGCTCCGTTTTGTTGGCTGAAGGTCAAGATTCGCCGAACGAGGGATTTGGCGCGGTTGGTCGCCGTCTTCACTTGTTCGACGTGGCTGGCGACGAGTTGCGGGTTGCCGGAATCGGCCAGAATCAGCGCCGAACGAGCGACGATGGAACCCATGATGTTGTTGAAGTCGTGGGCGATGCCTCGCGCGAGCGTGCCCAATGCTTCGAGCTTCTGGGCTTGTCGGACCTTGCGCTCCAAGATGAGGTTGTCCTGTTCGACGCGCCGTCGCTCCGAGATGTCAGTGATCGAGCACGCTGCCAGGCGTCGCCCAAACGAGTGAGGAACGACCGTGGCGCTCAGGAAGGCAAACAGTTCGCTTCCGTCTCCGCAACTGAGCACCGCTTCGAAGCGTTCCACACTCCCGGTGGAACGCAGGCGGGCCATGAATTCGTCGCGCACGCTGGATGGCGGCCAGCCGCGCGTGTCGGCAATGGACCGCCCGATCAAGCGACCTCGTGGGACCTTCACGACTCTGGAGTAGCTTTCGGTAACCTCCAGGATCTCGCCCGAACTGACGTCGAGGAGAATGCTGGGAGCTGGGATTGCGCGAAACGCGGAGACGATTGGCAGCCGGCGATTGAGGTTCTCGTCTTGGGCGGCGTCGGAGATCGGTTCAGAGTGGTAGGCGATGTGGGTGATTTCTCCAGAAGCGCTTCGAAGCGGCGAAACCCGGGAACGAAAGTACCTGTCGATGCCTGGCCGATGCTCGACGAATGCGGTGGGGCGCTTGTTCTTCAGCGCGTTGTCGAAGTGAGACAGAACACTTTCGTCGGTTTCCGCGTCCACCCCGAAATAGTGGGGGAGACTGCAGAGCTTTCTGCCAACGGGCCCAGTAACTGTGCCGTTTTCCGTTTCAAGCTCACGGAATGCCTCATTGGCGACAACCACCTCCAGGTCACCGACAGCGTCGACCGCGACGGCAGCCAGTAGGGCTTCGCCGCTGCAATCGAGCAAGTGCCGAAGCACGTGGACCATTGCGGGCTGTTGTGTTGCTTCTTCGTCGCGTTGAGGGACAAAGGTGCACAACGCCGTTTCGCCCGAACCGAGCTTGGCTATCCAGGTTTGTTGGGTTTCGCCCGCGCCGCTCGCCAATCGAATCGTGGGCCCGCGCCGCGGTACCGAATCCTTGGCTTGCCTGAGCGTTGCCTTCAACGACTCGGCCGCGTCTAGATGAACGTGGCTCGACAGGTACGAACCGTTGAGACTATCGGCGTCCGCCTTCAGAAGGCCGACAGCCGCCTGGTTCGCGAACAGTATCGTCCCTGAACTGTCGACGATGAATACCGGCAACGGAACTGCGTTTCCAGCGTCTCGCTCAGCAGGACTGACTCGTTCTTCGCGTCGTGTCACCCAAACCCCCAAACACCCGAAGAATCTAGCACGGTTCTTCGATGCCAACTAGAGCACCGATCGGCTTGCCAGTGATCAACCTGGTTGCCGCTCCGGCGGTGGTCCGCTCTGGTTATTGTTTCTGCTTCCGTGTGGGTTGCTCAAAATACCGAGGACCGGGTTTCGCCACCATTGCCGGGGAGTGCCGATTCGAGCTTCGACCGTACCTCTTTGCGACTGAAAGGTTTGCGAATGTAGAGGTTTAACCCGTGCTCACCAAACGCGGACATGGCTGATGTGTCGTCGTAGCCACTCATCAGTCCTACTTTCAATTGAGGGGCTAAGGCGCGCAGTCGGGCACCCGTTTCCAATCCGTTCATTTCGGGCATGGTGAGATCGATGAGAGCCAAATCATAGGCCCACGATGCTCGGGAAACGGCGGCAATTGCTTCCAAACCACTGGAACAGAGCTCCGGAATCGCACCCCAGTCCGTCAAGATGGCACCCAGCGTGGCGCGGACTGACGAGTCATCATCCGCGACTAGTACCCTCGACGCACGATACGCAAGGGTGGGCGAGTTGCGGACAGTGTCCAACTCGGAGTTGGAGAAGTACACGTTGAATGTGCTGCCCTTGCCCAACTGACTTCGAACTCCGATCGCTGCATGGTGGTTGCGCACGATGCCGTCGATCGCCGCCAGTTCGAGGCCCCGCGTCGGGCCCCGGGTGCTGAAGAACGGGTCGAAGATGCTCGGCAGTACATCGTCGGCGATGCCGGTGCCGGAATCGATGACCGAGAGCACGGCGCACTCGTCGCCTCGCAGGCCGACGCCGCCTCGAAGGGTGTGGCGTAGCTCCGAAACGGTGGTGCGACTCGTGGAGAGGGTTACCGTTCCCGGATTGCCGAGCAGGGCGTCGCCAGCGTTGTGTACCAGCCCGACCAGGACCTGCTGCAATTGGCCGCGATCGAAGCGGATGTGCTGCGGTTGTTCGTCGAGAGCAAGAATGAGCTCGGCCTCACTTGGGAGAAGCACGCGGAGCAGTTCCACGTTGTCCAGAACGAAGCGGTTGAGCTCCAGTTCCTCGGGTCGGGGGACGCTTCGTCCCGAGAATGCGAGCAGTTGATTTGATAGGTTCGTTCCATGTTCCCCAATCTCCTCGATTCGGGCCAGCTGGTGCAGCACCGCAGAGTCGGGGGGGAGGTTGTGGCGCGCCAGATTCAAGTCGCGCATCACCGTTTGCCACAACTCGTTGAAGTGATGCGCGACCCCACCAGCGAGGACCCCCACACTTTGGAGACGCTGGGCCTCTCGGATTCGACCTTCGACTTCGCGCTGACGTGCTTCTTCTTCGACTTCCGTCGTCCGATCCCGCAGCAGCGCGACGACTCCGATGCTACTCGAACCCTCTTTGATCGGCGCGAAGCTTCCAGCCACGGGCAGCGGCCGAGAGCCAGAGGCGACCGGGGGTAGCTCACCCTGAAAGTGAACGACGATGCGTTCACTGCGCGCCTTGTCGTAGAGCTGATCGATCGCCGGTCGGGGCTGATTGGTGCCGAGGTCGAGGATGTCGTGCAACAGTTGGCCCAGGGCTTCTCGTCGAGGCCATCCGGTCATGCGCTGGGCGGCGGTGTTGATGAACGTCGTTCTCCCTTCGGCATCGCACGCGATCACGCCTTCGCCGAGGCACTCCATGGTCGTGCTGAGCCAACGCGCCATCTTCTTGTGGTCTTGGTCGGCGCGGTAGCGCCGCATCGCCATCGCGATGGTGGCTTGTAGCTCTCGCTCGTCAAATGGCTTGAGTAGGTAGCCGAACGGTGCTTTGTCGCCGGCGCGATCGAGTGTTGCCGCATCAGCGTGTGCGGTCAAGAACACGAATGGTATGTCCAGCTGCGCGCTCAGATCGATTCCGTCGATGTGCCCGCGGATTCTCACGTCCAGGAGCGCCAGGTCGGGTTTCTCGTCGTGCGCGAGTTCGATGGCCTGCTGCGCATCGTCGGCGGTGCCGACGACCGTATACCCCAGGCGCTCGAGGCTATCCTGTAGATCCGCCGCAACGAGGAACTCGTCCTCGACGATCAGGATGCGCTCGCTCATGCCGCTCCTTTTTGCCGGGCCGAGAACTCAGAGGTCGCCGAGGTGGAGATGTCCAAAGTGAACGAGGTTCCTTCGTGGCTGACGAACCGAACTCGACCTCGCAGCTGTTGCGTCAACCGAGCAACGATGCGCATGCCGAGGCTTCGCGCCCGATTGAGCTCGAAGCCGTGTGCCAGTCCGATGCCGTCGTCCCTGACTTGAAGTTGGAGTGCGTCGTCAGAGTGCGTGAGCGTGACCCAAACGTTGCCGTGCTCGCGATCGGCGAATGCGTGCTTCAGGGCGTTGGAGACCAGTTCGTGCGCAACCAGTCCGAGTGGAATGGCCGTATCCATGTCCATGGGTACGGAAACGGCATCGACGTGAACTTTGATTACCTTGTCGGGAGCGGACCAGGTGCGACGGATGAGGTCGCACAAGTCGCGCAGTTGTGCGCCGAAGTCCACCGACGCCAAATGCTCGGAGCGATAGAGCAATTCGTGCACCAGTGCCATGCTGCGCACACGTGATTCCGTTTCGGCGAACAGCGCCGTGAGTTTGGGATCGTCGATGCTCGATCTGCCAAGCCTCAAGATGCTCGATACGATCTGCAGGTTGTTGTTCACCCGGTGGTGGATCTCCTTGAGCATCACCTCCTTTTCTCGCAAAGATTCTTGGATGTGTGCCTCGAACGCTTTGCGTTCGGAGAAATCCTGGATCTGGCTGACGAAGTACTGCGGGTTACCGGCTGGAGAGCGCACGAGCGAAACGCTGAGCAAGCACCAAACCACTGACGAATCCGGTAGCACGTAGCGTTTTTGCATGTGGTAGTGCGAGCGTTGACCCGCCAGCAACTCTTGGACGAACTTCCAGTCTTCCTCGATGTCGTCGGCGTGGGTGACGTCTTGGAAGGTGAGCTGCAGGAGCTCTTCCTCGGAGCGCTTGAGGATTCTGCACAGCGCCTTGTTGACACGAATCCAACGACCGCTGAGGTCGACCAGCGCGAACCCGATTGCGGAGTAATCGAGCGCGCTTCGAAAGCGTGCTTCGCTTTGAATCAATGCTGAGCGGGCGGCTTCCGCTTCGCTCACGTCACGGCCCTCCACGATCAGCGTGTGGGTTTCGTTGTCCCCGCTGGCCAGGGGTTTGATCGAAATGTCCACAGGGACCTCTCTGCCCTCGGCGTCGCGCACCCGGGTGACGTAGCGCACAAAGCGTCCCGCCGTAGCCTTCTCCAGGGAACGCCGGAGTTGATTGGCGGCCATGGTCGACTGAATCCACCAGGGAGTGTCGGCTAGATGTACACCTGTAACCTTGTCCGGCGTCGTGGCGGCGAACTCCAAAGCCGTCTTGTTGGTTTCTTCGACGCGGCCTTCCAAGTCTACCAGCCAAGTCAGCTGGAACATGCTGTTGAAGATCCCTTCGAAGCGAAGGCGCTCAGCAACGGCCCGCTCCTGAGCTTCGCGCTCCTCCGTTACGTCGCGATTGGTACCAATCATGCGGAGCGGCTCGCCGCTGGTGCTGCGCTCGACCATGCAGTGCACTTCGGCCCGCCGCAGTGTTCCGTCGCGGCGGCGAATGGTGATGTCAAAAGGCGTCGGCGCCGAACCTTCCAAGATCGCCTTGATGCGTCGCTCGAGGCCTGGGATCTCCTCGGCAAGCAAGGAACCCCACCACGTTTCGACGGAACCGCCGAACTGCTCGGGGGTGATCCCGTACAGGGTGTGCATTTCGTCACTCCAAACGAGCTCGCTCGTCCGGATGTCCCACTCCCAGATGCCAATCCGCGCAGCCGACGTGGCCAGGCGCAGCCGTGCGTTGGCGTATCGAATTCGTCGTTCGGCCCGCTTCGACTTGCTGATGTCGTGAACGCCGCAAATCACCAGCCGCTCCTTGTCTTCGACGACGGGGCTCAGGGTGATTTCGACGTCTCGCTCGCTCTGGTCCTTGTGAAGCACGACGAGATCGGTTCCTCGCCCCATCGGGCGCAGTTCCGGCTTCTGCCAGTATTTCGCGAACAACGACCCGTGTCGTTCGCGGAAGCGTTCGGGGATCAGGCGCTTGATCGACTCACCGAGCAGTTCCGCCTGCTCGTAGCCCAGTACCGACTCGATGTGCGGGTTGACGATGCGGATGATACCTTGCTCATCCACGCCGAGCAGCACACCCGGCGCGGCTTGCAGGTAGGCGTTGGCTCGTTCCAAAGCTGCGCGGGTTTCGACCAGCGTCGCTTCCTTCTCGTCGTATGCGGCTGCGCGTTTGCGTTCTGCGGCGTTGAGGTTCCGCGCGCCTTGGAGGGTCAGCGCCGTGACGCCGAACAGGGCGAGGGTGGCGAAAAGCGCGATGGCTGCGCCAGGGTCGACCCACTCCCGTTCGACCAGCTCCACGTGAAGCTTGCCTAGGGCCACCGAACCCACCGCACCCAAGGGCAATAGCGAACGCGCCGAGAGGCCGCCTGCGGTCTGACTGCGCAGCAGGCCGATCAGGCCTTCACTTGGATGCAGGTACAGCGCGCCCACGGTGAGCGCGAAGAAGCACGTGGCGGTAGGAACCGAGAACGTTCGGAACCAACCCACGCTGTTGAGGCTTTCGCCGGACAGAACGAACGCCAACGTCGAAAACCAGCCCAAGGTTCCCAGGCACGCTGCGGTGCCGTGGAAGAGCTTGCGCGGCGCTGGTCTGGCTGAGCTCCACAACAGCAGAGCGCCCAGCAGCAGCCCCGCAGTGGTCACCTGCGACGGCCTTCCCGGCAGGCTGGAGCTCCACTGATCGGAGAACAGCGCTTCGTCGATGAGTGTGGGGATGACCCCGAGATATTCGAGGCCCGAAAGGAGCGCGATCGCCAGGGGAACGATGAGCAGAGCGTTGCGGGTCGCGTTCAACCAGGGGTTCGTGCCTTGCCGTCGTTGACGCGACTCTTCGAGGAGCAGCGCGAGGCCGAGCGCGATGAAGGCGGTCGCCGTGGTGACCTTCATCGTGGCTCCCCCGGAACGCAGTGCCGTCAACGAGCGGCTGCTCGTGGCCCAGCCGATCAGCGCGATCGCGGGTACGACCAGTTGGAGAAGTGCTGTTGCCCGCACGAGCCAAGCGTCTACGTTACGGGATTTGGATTCCTGCGTGGCG
>QJWJ01000279.1 GCA_003235365.1 Deltaproteobacteria bacterium | reverse complement strand
TGTTCGCCATGGCCTTGCGGGACAATCCGCGAGCCCGAGCGATGCCACGCAAGTCGCCCTTGACGAGAGTGACTCCCGCGCTTTCCATGGCCACGTCGGTGCCCGTGCCCATCGCGATGCCGACCTGGGCTTGGGCGAGCGCAGGCGCGTCGTTGATGCCGTCACCGGCCATCGCGACGATACGTCCTTGCTTCTGCAGCTCCTTCACTTTCTCTGCCTTTTGATCGGGCAACACCTCGCCGATCACCTCGTCGATGCCGAGCTTGGCGGCCACGGCTCTTGCGGTCGTTTTACTGTCTCCGGTTAGCATCACGATTCGAATACCTTCGTCGTGCAAGGTGCGGATCGCTTCGGGGGTGCTGGCCTTGATGGGATCGGCGACCCCGACGAGGCCGGCGGCTTTGCCATCGACCGCGACGAACATCACCGTCTGTCCGTCTTCGCGTTGCTGCTCCGCTTGCTCGACCAGCGCGGCGGTATCGACGCCGAAGCTGTCCATCAGTGCGCGATTGCCCACGGCCACCGTTCGGCCTCCGATGCGTCCCGTGATGCCTTTACCGGTCACCGACTCGAAGCCTTCCACGCCCTTCAGCTCGAGGCCGCGCTCTTGGGCGCCCTCGACGATGGCCGCGCCGAGCGGGTGTTCGCTGCCACGCTCGAGGCTCGCAGCGAGAAGCAGTAGGTCACGTTCGTCGAAGCCATCGTGTGGCGAGACGCTGACCAGCTTCGGCTTACCTTCCGTCAACGTGCCCGTCTTGTCGACGACCAGAGTGTCCACCTGGCGCAGCACTTCGATGGCTTCAGCGTTCTTGAACAGTACGCCGAGGCTAGCGCCCTTGCCGGTGGCGACCATGATCGACATCGGCGTGGCCAGGCCGAGTGCACAGGGGCAGGCGATGATCAACACGGCGACAGCATTGATGATTGCGTGAGCCATGCGCGGCTCAGGACCGACCAGCGCCCACACGACGAAAGTCGATACTGCGACCAAGACGACAATCGGCACGAAGTAGCCCGCGACTACATCGGCAAGCTTTTGAATCGGCGCGCGGCTGCGTTGGGCCTCGGCGACCATCGCGACGATGCGAGATAGCAGCGTCTCGGCGCCGACCTTCTCGGCGCGCATGATGAGGGCACCGTTGCCATTGAGCGTCGCGCCGATGACCTTGTCGCCGACTTGCTTCTGCACCGGGATGGGCTCACCGGTGACCATCGATTCGTCGACGTTGCTCTGCCCGTCGATGACCACACCGTCGACAGGCACCTTCTCGCCAGGGCGCACCCGCAAGCGGTCGCCCGGAACGACGGCATCGAGGGGCACGTCCTCCTCGTTGCCATCGTCGTCGATGCGCCGTGCAGACTTGGCAGCCATGCCGAGCAGCTTCTTGATGGCCGCATTCGTCTGACTGCGAGCGCGGAGCTCGAGCACCTGGCCAAGCAAGATCAGCGTTACGATGACGACGGCGGCCTCGAAATAGACAGCCACCTCTCCGCCTTCGCGAAACGATGCGGGAAAGATCTCTGGAGCGAGCGTCGCCACCAGGCTGTAGCCGTAGGCCACGCCCACGCCCAGGCCGATCAGCGTGAACATGTTCAGGCTGCGGTTGCGCAGTGATTGCACGAACCGCACGTAGAACGGCCACGCCGACCACAGGCAGACCGGTGTGGCGAGCAACAGCTCCAACCACACCCGGGTGCTCGACGACATCAGCGCCGACACCGGGTGCCTCGGCAGCATGTCGCCCATGGCGATGAACAAGAGTGGTATTGCGAGTGCTGCGGCGAACACGAAGCGGCGGCGCATGTCGACGTATTCTGGGCTCGCGCTGCTTTCGGCTTCGACCGTCTTTGGCTCCAGCGCCATGCCGCAGATGGGGCAGCTGCCGGGCGCGTCGCGCACCACCTCGGGGTGCATCGGGCAGGTCCACTCGGTTTGTGTCGCGGTAGCCGCCGGAGTGTCGAGTTCGAGCGCCATACCGCATCTGGGGCAGCTGCCGGGTCGTGGCTGACGGACTTCCGGGTGCATGGGACAGGTGTACACAGCGCCCGGTGTGGTCGCTGCCGGGGGCTGCGACTCGTTCGCACTCAGAAACCGCTCCGGCGCGCTCCTGAACTTGTCGAGGCAGTGCGCGCTGCAGAAGAAGTAGTCCTGCCCGGCGTGAGTGTGGCGGTGCGACGATTCTGGATCGACGCTCATGCCGCAGACGGGATCCCGCTGCATTCCCGATTGGGGCGGGGAGTGGGGCGAAGGTGAATGCTGGTGCTGATGGTGGTGGGTGTGATCGTGCATGTTCGTCCCCTTCAACTCGCTCTTGACCTCGACGTGAGTTGTGCGGTTTGCCGTTCGCCCCAAGTCACATCCAGCACTCACCGCCCTGCATCCGTTCGTGATGCGTGTGAACGTGCTGGCGCAAGGCGTCGAGCTGTGAAGGATCCTCTGGGGTGAGGAGTAGCCGCGCTCCAGTGCTCGTGGATTCCACGCTCGCTTTGGTGGCGGGCATGGGGCCAGTGGGGGCGGAGCCCATGTGGCGGCTCCCCATCATGTGTCCGTCGCCTCGGCCACTGGCCATGTCGTGTCTGTCGCGCATCTGACCGGCCCCCATGTGGTGCCACATCATGCCCCGGGTCCTATGCATCGCGTACATGTTGGCCAGGTTCTCCACGCGCTGTTGCAGAATCTTCGCGTGGGCTGCGTCGGTCTCGAAGTCCAACGTGACGCCGCCGTCGTTGTCCGTGATCCGCACTTTCGCGTCTGGGATCGACATCGGGCAGCTCGCCTGCATTTGCGCCATCATGTCGCCTCCAGCGGATGGCTGAGTGGCTTGGGCTGGAGTGACCGCCTGGGTCGGCGAGGTCCCTTTTGCTTGGGCACTGGCTTCGCTCGCCTGGGGGTTCGGCTCACGGTTGCACGCTCCGACCAGTGCGGCCAAAGCAATGCTGAAAACTGCGACTTGGGTCGATCGAAAGATCATGGGACCATCTCCTGCTGGTGGTTGCTCGCTTGGGTAGGCGTGGCAAACAGAGTGCGTGACGGATGTTGTGAACCCTGGCGGCTGAAAGGCCTCGATGCGGTGCGCCATGCAGCGGTCCGAGCCCGCGCGAAGAGGGGCTACTTCCGTGGGTCTTGCGGCGGCACGCGAAGCTGTCGCGCTCTGGTCCCCGGACTTCCTGATGCTTCGGATGGACTATCCGTTCCGCTGCCACAGTGGAGGGGCTGCCCCGACGTTGCGGTTGCTGTCGCTCGTACCCGCGCCTCACCCGTGACCAGGCGCGCATCAGCTAGTCAAGATCGAAAGCGTTCTCGAGAACACCCCGCGCTTCTCGACGGAAAGTGATTTCATCGCAGTTCACGCCGAGTGTTCTCCCGCGCGCTCGTGGTGTTGGTCTGCAATCCCCGTCGCGTATCGCGCGGGGTCCTTCAGAAAACGCTCGTGGCAACGCTTGGAGCAAAACACGTAGCTCTGCCCGTCGTGTCGTGTCGACAGCGATGCCCTCCAAGCGTCGACCCGCATGCCGCACACGGGATCCAAAACCCAGGAGTGTAGCTGTGACTTGCGGTCTTCGAGCTTGCCGTCTTGGAGCCACAGTATGCGGTCAGCGACGTCTTCGATGCGTGGATCGTGCGTCACGAGCACCACCGCGCAACCTTGGTCCCGCGCGATGTCGTGGAGGATCATCGTGACGTCTTGACCCTTTTCCGAGTCGAGATTGCCGGTGGGTTCGTCGGCGAGGATCAAGGGCGCGCGATTGATGAGCGCTCGGGCGATGGCGACGCGCTGCTTCTCACCGCCGGACAACGTCGCGGGGTAGGCTTGGCGGCGCTTCGCGATGTCGAGCTCATTCAGCAGTGCATCGATGCGCTCCCGCGCTGCCGCGACGCCCCCGGGAGCGAGCTGAGCGGGCAACAGGACGTTCTGTTCGACGGTGAGCGCGTCGAGCAGATTGAAGGATTGGAAGATGAAACCGATCTGACGAGCCCGTATCCTCGGTAGCTCCGCTTCCGACAGGGCCGAGATTTCCGTCCCGCCCAGTCGAATGGTCCCGGAGCTCGGGCGCAGCAGGCCACCCAACATGGACAGCAAGGTCGTCTTGCCTGAGCCGGAAGGTCCCATGATCAACACCAGCTCGCCCGCGCGAACGTCGAGGGAGACTCCGTCGACCGCGCGCACTTGGGTGGCTCCGCTGCTGAAGTGCTTGGTCAGCTCTTGGGCGCTCAGTACCGGGTCGTTTGCCATGTCATCCTCAACTGTGCATCCTCAACTACGAAATACCGACATCGGGTCGACCCGGGCGACACCCCGAGCCACGAACAAGGCAGCCACCGCCGCAACCACCACTCC
>QJWJ01000289.1 GCA_003235365.1 Deltaproteobacteria bacterium | reverse complement strand
TTCATCTCCGAGCTCGACTTTGCTGAAGCGATCAACCCGATTGCTCCTCCGTTGCGCCCCGGCGGGCCAGGCTGGCGACCACGCTTCACGTGGAACGCACCGGCTCACGGCCACCGCCGCTCGTTGACGGCGGCCCCGATGCTGGGCTGTTTGGGTCGGCGCAAGGATCGGATCACCGTGGCCCTGCCCGAGGGACTGCCGGACCCCCACGCGCGGGCAACGGGTGAGTCGATCCGACCCTCTTCGCCCGGTTCAGGCCGCCGCGGCCGCTCCGGCGCGGTGATGGCGCGGGGAGCGACCCCGGGCGCGCGGCGAAGGAGCCACTGAACGATGTTTCACGTGAAACATGTCCCGTGCCCGGCCGCCACCCTCGGGCGCAGTCCAAGGAGGGGGCGAGCACGATTGACGGGCGCCCGTTTCAGGTCCCCGTTTGGTGAGGGCCCGAAAAACGCCGCACCTGTTGCCGTCGCAATCTCGACTCCGTTCCCCGCTGCATCCAACGAGCGTTCGCGAATCTCGAACGGTCATTTGGGGGCGCACCTTGGTCCGCCGGATACGCGCTGGTATGAAGCCCGCGTGAAGGCGGTTCTGAAGCAGCGACTCGACGACTTGAGAGCCGAGGGGCTCTTGCGCGACCACCTTGCGGACCGCCGGGCTGAGGCAGAACGCGCCGCGAGCGCGCTGGGACGCGCATTGTTGGACTTCTCGGGCAATGACTACCTCGGCCTCGCGAGGACCGAACACGACGTATCAGCCAATCAGGACGGGACGCCAGGGGCCGAGCGTCAGCCGTGGGGAGCAGGGGCTTCGAGACTCGTTCACGGTACGCACCCAACGCACCGACAGTTCGAAAAGCGATTCGCCCAGTGGCTTGGCCACGAGGACGCGCTGCTGTTCGCGAGTGGGTACGCGGCAAACGTCGGCGTGCTGTCGGCGCTGGCGACATCCGAGGACTTGGTCATCTCCGACGCGCTGAACCACGCGTCGATCGTCGACGGAGTGAGGCTGAGCCGAGCGCGCAAGCTGATCGTTCCCCATCTGGACCTGAGCGCGGTGGAGGCAGCGCTAGCGGAGCCCTGTGCTGGCCAGCGCTGGGTCGTCGTCGAGTCCTACTACAGCATGGACGGCGATGGACCCGATCTGGTGACGCTGCGTGCGTTGACGCGTCGGTTCGGGGCAGCACTGATCGTCGACGAAGCCCACGCCCTGGGCACCTTCGGGCCCGAAGGGCGGGGATTGTGCGCCGCTGGCGGCGTGGACGCGGATGTCGTAGTCGGAGCTTTCGGCAAAGCGTTTGGCATCCAAGGCGCTGCAGTTGCCGGCCCGAGCGAGTTGCGCTCGATGCTTTGGAACCGAGCTCGCAGCTTCGTCTACTCTACGGCGGTGAGCCCGCAGCTGGTCCACCAGACGTTCCGCCGCCTCGAAAAGGTGTGTGTGTTAGATGAACGACGAGCACGGCTGGCGGCATTGTCGGCCCGGCTGAGAACGCTACTTCGAGTGCTCCCAGGGATTACGGTTGTAGGTGAACATGGTCCAATCGTGCCGTGCGTGGTGGGCGACAGTTGGCGAGCCATGCGGATCGCCGAGAGACTAGTCTCTCGGGGAGTTTTGGTGCAGGCTATCCGTCCTCCCACGGTGCCGGCGGGGACGGCGCGGCTGCGCTTGACCGTCAACGCGCTGCAGGAGGACCAGGACCTGCAACTACTGACCGAAGAACTCGAGGGGGCGCTGTGCGACGAATCGTGATAGCTGGGACGGGCACCGGCGTGGGCAAGAGCTACGTGACTCGGTGTTTACGAGTCGGCCTGGGAGAGAGCGCACTTGCCCTGAAACCGGTGGAGACGGGCTACGTGCCCGAGGGTTCCGACGCTGAGCGCATTGCTGGGCCCGAAGGCATGGTCACGCCGCTCTACTGCTTCGACGAGCCGGTGTCCGTACACCTCGCGGCGCGTCGCGCTGGCGTCGCCGTCGACCTGTCCCGAATCGTCGATTGGGTGGCGGCGCGGGAGGCTCAGTTTGGCGCAGAGACGTCCGTGATCGAGAGCGCGGGCGGACTGATGAGCCCCCTCGACGACCGCGGAACCGACAATTGTGACCTGATCCACGCGCTTGCTGCGCGCGGCTGGGTGCTGGTGGCGCCGAATCGCCTGGGCGTTCTACACGACGTGCGGGCTACACTGGGTGCCGCGCTGGCGCGACACGTCAGTCCGACGGCCGTCGTTCTCAGCGGACAGTCTGACGATGCGAGCGTGCCCAGCAACGCCGAGGAGCTGCGCCGCCTCGTCTCCGACATGCCGATCTTCGAGATCCCTCCGGGCGGCGGCGCGCCCGCGGGTCTGCTTGCGGTAGTTTTGCGGGCCGCCTACCCGAGCTCCGACTACGTGCAGCCGTGAGCTGCCTTGTCGCGCCCCTGCGGTGGTGGGCACGGCGTCGACCCAAGACTCCAGGGCGCTGCGGTTCTGACCGCGACGGCTTCAGGATGCGACGCGACCCGCTTCGATGCGCAGGACGCGCCCACCGGTGCGTTCTGCCCACCCGTCTCGGTGGCTGATGACTACGACGATGCGGCCGCGGTCGCGCTCCTCGAGCAGGACCTGGTCGAAGCGTTCCGTGGTTGCAGCATCGAGTCCCGTCAGCGGCTCGTCCAGCAACAGAATGCTCGGCGAGTGTACGAGGGCTCGAGCCAGGGCGATGCGTTGGCGCTGACCGCGTGAAAGGGTGCCAACCGGTTGATCCCAAAAGCGCCCCGCGCCCACGCGTTCACAGCTTTGGGCGATGGCGTCTGCGTCGGTGCAACCGTACAGTTGTGCCGCCAGCGCGACGTTCTCACGCCCCGTCAAATCGCGATAGCAATGAGAATCGTGAGCGACCCAACCGATGTGGTGACGCGCTTGCCGCGTCGAGGTACCGAATGGTTCGTAAACCACTTTGCCCGCCGTCGGTCGCAACACCGTACCGACGATCGACATCAGCGTGCTCTTGCCAGCGCCGTTGGGGCCCTGAACAAACGTAATTGTTCCGGGCACAAACTCGCAGGTGACGCCGCGCAACGCCGCCGTCGCGCCGAACAGGCGTGTGACCTTCTGAACGGAGATGCGCGTGACGCCGCTCACACGCATCAGCCTACACACTCACCCGCAGTCGCGAACACGGTGACGACATGCCTGATCGCGTTCGATAAGCTATCGGCTGGCCTCCCAGCCCATCTGTCCCAGACCGGGTGTATCCGTTTGGGCCCTTCGCGGAAAGTGCGTGCTACCATGGTCGGCAATGTCTTCGTCAGCGATCGCCGCAGGTGCGGAGCGACTCGAGCTGCTGGGAGAGCTACGACACCAGGTTGAAGCCGCACTTGAAGGCAAGCCTGCCGTCGTGGAACTCGCCACCATCGCGTTGCTTGCCGGCGGGCACGTTCTGATTGAGGACGTCCCGGGTGTGGGCAAGACGACGCTCGCCCGTGCCCTGGCGCGCGCCATCGGCGCCGACATGACCCGCGTGCAGTTCACGAGTGATCTCCTGCCCAGCGACCTTCTCGGCGTTTCCGTCTACGATCAGCGGACGGCGGAGTTCCACATTCGCAAGGGGCCAATCTTCGCGAACGTGCTGTTGGCCGACGAGATCAACCGCGCCAGCCCGCGCACTCAATCGGCGTTGCTGGAGGCGATGAACGACAGCCAGGTGACTCTGGACGGCAGTTGTCTCGACCTGCCCGATCCGTTCATCGTCCTGGCCACCCAGAACCCGCAGGACTTCGCAGGGACGTTTCCACTCCCCGAGTCCCAGCTGGACCGCTTCATGGTGCGCATCAGCATCGGTTATCCTCCGCCACACATCGAGACGCGTCTGGTGATGGACGCCGATACGGATCGTGTGGAAAAGGTCTCGCCGGTGATGTCGCCGTCGCTGCTGGTTCAGCTGCACCGCGACATGGCGAGCGTGCGCATCGACCACGCCCTGGCAACCTATCTGCAGGCTCTCGTCGGCGCGACACGTTCGAGCCCCAACGTCGCGCTGGGGGCTTCGCCTCGCGCCGCCAAGAGTCTATCGCGTGCAGCCCGCGCTCGGGCGCTCATTCACGGCCGCACCTATTGCGTCGCCGACGACATTCACGAGCTGGCCGTGCCGGTGCTCGCGCATCGCATTCGACTTGCCGCTCACTCCGAAGGTTACGTCCCCGGCAGGGAAGAGGCCGAGAACGCGCTACGGGACATCGTCGCGCGTGTTCCCGTCCCACTCTGAAAGGCTCATGACCAATCACACGCCAGTCTGCCCGCCGGGAAAGCTCGCGTCAGTTGCGCCGGTCGAGCGAGAACCGGCGCGCTGAAGGGGGGTCGCGTGGCTGAGGTGGAGTCCCGCGGGAAGGTCAAGTCCCAACTGACGCGCACGCCGAGGAGCTTGTGGCTGAATTTGCCGCGCCGTCTGAAGGTCACGCGTGAGGGCAAGTACTTCATCCTGATCACGCTCGGCGTCGGGTTTGCCGCCATCAACACCGGCAACAACCTGCTGTACCTGTTGCTCGGCATGCTGCTGTCGCTGATCGTCGTCTCCAGCGTGATGAGCGAACTGAGCTTGCGTGACTTGACGGTGGTGCGCCGCTTGCCGCCTCGCGCCCAGGTGAACCGGCCGCACACCGTCGAGGTGGAAGTTCACAACCACAAGCGGCGTGTGCCGAGCTACGCCATCGAGATCGAGGATCTGCGCGCCGGGCAACCCGCCGACAAACGCTGCTTCTTTCTCAAGATCAGTCCCGGGTCGGCTCAGGTCGCGGCATACCGACGCACCCCGGCGCGGCGCGGTCGCGACCGCCACGTCGGGTTTCGGATCGCCACGCGCTTCCCCTTCGGCCTGTTCGAAAAGTCGCGCGACATGATGTCCGAAGGTGAACTCATCATCTATCCCGCGGTCGACCCGGTGATCCTGCCCCCCAAGTCGATCAGCGGTTTGCTCGGCGGGCACGGTGTGCTCGAGGCCGGGCGCGGGCCTGACGTGCTCACCGTGCGCCCGATGCGCGAGGGGGACGACGTCCGCGACATCTACTGGCGAAAGAGCATCAACCAGATCGTCGTTCGTGAACGTGCGCGCGAAGCGGAGCAGGAGTGTCGCCTCACCCTCGACGATCAGTCGCCAAGCATGCCGCCGGGGGAGAAATGGTCTCAGTCGTTCGAACAGCGCATCCGCGACGTCGCGTCGCGCGCCGTGGCCCACCTCAAGCGCGGCGATCGCGTTTCGGTGCGCACGCTCAGTGGCGAGGTGTTGCGCATCGACGGGGCCGTCGGTGCCGATCCTCTGTTGCGCTTTCTGGCGTTGCTCGAAGCGCGGCCGATGCCGGACTCGAAGCGCCCGAGCGCGCCACCGTCCAGCGTCGCTCCTGAGCCCGCGCCGCTGGAGGAAACCGGGACGTGAGGTTCGGTCGGATTCACCGGCTGATGACCGATGCGCTGGCGGCGCTCGGCATGCTCGCCTTGCTGTCGAGCGGTGGTCTGGAGCGCAGCGTGACCATCGTGCTTGGCGTCGGCCTGGTGGCGGCGATGGTCATTCCCGAGCGCTACCAGGGGCACCCGGTCAGACGACGCGCGAGCGTCGCGGGATCCCTGCTGCTGTTGGGCATGCAGGCGTTTCGTCTGTTCATGGGGCACGACATCCTGCAAGTGGCGGTGGAGTTCGCCGCGGGTTTGCAGATCCTGCGCATCGCGACGCGTCGAGGAGCCGCGCACGACCAGCAGATCGTGCTGCTCGCCCTGCTGCACTTGATCGCCGGCACCGTGCTCGGCGGGGGCATGGCCTATGGCTTTTGTTTTTTGGGGTTTCTGATCGTCGCGCCAGGCGCATTGGTGCTCAGCCATCTGCGGCGCGAGGTCGAGGGAAACTACCGACAGGGCGCGCGCGACCGCAGCGGGTTGCCGGTCGACGTGCCGCGGATCCTGCGCAGTCGGCGCGTGGTCAGTCGCCGTTTCTTGATGGTGACGTGCTCACTGTCGATCCCGATCTTCCTGTTTACGGCACTGCTGTTCGTGTTTTTTCCGCGGGTCGGGCTCTCGCTGCTGCTCATCAACCAGGGGCGCTCCGAGCGGATGATCGGCTTCTCCGACCAGGTCGATCTGGGCAAAGTCGGCAAGTTGCGAACCGATTCGACGATCGCCCTGCGGGTGTTTCTCCCGAACACGCCGGAAGAGCCGCCGCCGCGCATCCCGCTGTACCTCAAGGGCGCGGCTTTCGACTCGTACGACGGCACCACCTGGCGGCGCGACAAGACGCAAACCCAAGCCGAGCGCGTCGCCGACAGGATCTGGGTCCGACCCCGTGGCGTGAGCGCGGACACGGAACTGATGCTGATCGATCTGGAGCCAATCAAACCGACGGTGTTGTTCCTGCCGCCGGGTGCCGACGCGATCGAGGTACTGACCAGCGTCGAAAAGCCCCTCGTCGGCCCGAACTGGACGATCACTCGCGGGCGAGAGGGGGACTTCGAATACCAGCGTCCGGATGAGCGCGGCCTGCGCTACCGCGTCTTCGGCACCGCGCCGGGGACCCCGCCAGCCCCGGTCAAGCTCGACGATCCGGCTCGCTACCTCGCGTTGCCACCGGGGATTTCGGATCGAGTACGGCAGCTGGCCGCGTCGTGGGCGGGCGATGCGTCGGATCCCCGCCTGATTGCGGGGCGGCTCGAACAGCACTTGCGCAACGACTACTCCTACGACTTGGAGAGTCCGTCGGGCGCGTCGAGCAATCCACTCGAACACTTCCTCTTCGAGTCACGGCGCGGCCACTGCGAATTCTACTCCACGGGTATGGCGGTGATGTTGCGCACGCTGGGTGTCCCGTCGCGCAACGTCACCGGCTTCATTGGCGGCACCTTCAATCGCTTTGGCCGGTTCTACGCGGTTCGTCAGGGCGATGCGCACTCGTGGGTGGAAGCGTTCTTGCCGGGCAGCGGTTGGACGCGCTTCGACCCGACGCCGGTTGCCGCCGCGGCGCCCGTCGCAGAGATCCACGGTTTAACGGCCTTCTTGCGCGACTTCATCGAGGCAGCTGGTGAACGCTGGGATCGCCACGTGGTGGGCTACGACCTGGGCCAGCAGATGGAGTTGTTCAGCGAGGTCCGTCGCACCCTGCGCAAGAACGCAAGCGTCACCGGTTGGATGCGCGGGGGAGGTCGCTGGGTGGTGGTGTTACTGGTGATCGGCGCGGCGGGTGGGGTCGCCGTTTACCTGTGGCGCCGCCGGACACGCCGCCTGCGGCCAACCAACGAACGCGGCCCGACGTTGACGGCGCGGGACATGCGCATCGTCAAGTTGTACCAACAGCTCGAAGAAGCCGAGCGTGGCTACGGGTTGATGCGCAGTCCGGGTACCCCACCGCTCAGCCATGCGCGCGCGCTGGTCGAGCTGGGCCACCCCATCGCTGAAGAGGTGATGTCGTTGACCGAGTGGTACCTCGCGGTACGCTTCGGTGGCGTGCCCATCGACGACGACGGCTACGCGTCGTTCCAGCGTCGCGTCAGTGCGCTCAAGCGCAGCAGCGGCGACCGCGCGGCGTGACCACTTGCGCAGTAAGCAATCGGGGATACTTCACGACCCCGATTCGCGGGGCACCGTCGGTCCGTTCCCGCCGCGCGGGTCGTCGGGGACGCACTCCGCCGTGGAACTCGGTGGTGACGTGTCGTAGGTGTACGATGGTGGCCGTGCCCGTCACCGATGGAGGGTGACGAATTGCGTCGCCGCCTGGTCGGGGAGTGACGCGCTACGGCGCTCCTCCGCAGGCCCGGGGACTCGGGTTTGGGGGTCCAATTTTCAGGCGGCCTGGGTCGCGCAGCGCGGCGGAGGACGAGTCGGGGCGCTGCGGGTTACCGGCGTGAGGATCAACTGCGCCTGATTTCGCTGCGCGGAGGCGGAAGCGAACCAAGTCGCGTCATCCGGCGTCGCTTCGAGTCCGTCGAACTCGAGGTCCGCCGCGCCCGGCTCGAGCCAGGCGACGACACGCGTTGGACCCGCGGACGCGGAACAGTTTCGGAACAGGCGCAAAGTCAATCCGCGCAGCAGCTCCGTTCCTTCGACAGCACGCTGCGCTGAGGCGATGGGCAGCGCGCCGGGCGACCCGCCGTGGGCGAACTCCTGAATCACCAGGCGGTAACCCGGCGGCACGTCGAACGGAGCACGCACCTTGGCGGTCAGGGTGGTGATGTGACCCAACCCCGCTGTCTCGATGACCAAAGCGGTCCACGAGTGGGACTGGGGGCGGAGCTCCAAGGGACGAATGACGCCAGCCATGGCCATCGAACATGCACTGGCCGTGCCAAGCCTGTGTGGAGCTGAACCGGTTCCGGTCGCCCCTTTCCAAATTGGAGAAAGGCAGAGAAAGCCCGTCCATCAGCACTGTGTGCACCCACCGCAATGGGGCCCATCCCACCTGCACATTCGCGGTGGGGAGGGTCGAAGCTGACCGCGGCTCTCTGAGAACCCATGGGGCTGGGCTGACCCACGCAACATGGGCGTCTTGTGTTGCCATCGCGGACACCGGTGAGGGATTGGCGACAACGGGTGGGACGTGGTGTCGCGTTTGCGCGCGACGGCGCGGGCCATTCACGGAGTCTGGCGGCGCACCCAGGCTCGGGCCTCGTCGCATCCCCGGGGAGTTGCTGCGACGATCACCGACGTCGCGTGGTGGGCAACCGCGACGGGCAGGGTGTCGTCACACGTAGCGAAGCGCCCCTGCACGACGCCCAGGGCCCGCTCGCGGTCAGCGGTCGTGTCGAAGGCGAGCCTCCACACCACCACTGCGCTGCCCTCACAGTCGAGCACGTCGACGCGGTCGCCGTTCCAGCCGCGAGCCGCGACCGCGGCCCGGTTCGGCGTCGCCCATTCTTCGAACAGCAGCCTCGCCCCCTGTTCACCTAACACGTCCCAGTACGTCGTCGTGCACGCGATGCCATCGAGCGCTGGCGGCGGGAGCTCGCGGAACGGTTCCCGCGCCTGATACTTCTCGACGTGCAGCAGCTGCTCGGTGCTCGACGGCGGGTGAGCCCATGCGCGGTTCACCGCCTCCCAGCCTCCCTCGGCGTAGAGCCGGGCGATGAACTCGAAACCGTCGTGGTAGGGCGCTGCCGCCGCTCGGACCAGGAACGCAGGTGGAGTGTTCACTTCGTCGACCAACGGCGTTGGCTGGACGATTCCTGGGCGTTGCGCCAGTGACACCGCGAGCAACGCATCGCCCTCCGCCATCGCCTGCAGCGTCGCGAGGCGATCCCCGTTGCCCGGCTGCGGGACGAGCTCTGCACCGATTCCGAAATGTTGATCTTGCAGGGCGTGCACGGCCTCGTGAAGCAGCACACCGTCGAACTGCCCAGGGGTGAGCCGGTCGTGGACACACAGGTCTTGTCGCTCGGGCGAATACAGACCAACCACGTTCGCCGCGGCGAAGCGCAACAGCTCGGAGCGCAGGTCGAAGTCGGCCGGGACGATACCGAGTGCCGAGAGGAGGCGTTGTTGGCTTTCCGCCAGCGCGGTCGGCACGCTGAGCTCGAACTGTTCTCGCAGCCGTGCTTCGAAGCGCTCTGCATCGAGGCGCGACGAGGTAACGGGCCGCAACGGTTCGAGGCTGCGCGCGCGAGCCGCCGCGGCGAGCAAACGGACGCCCGCCGGCGGCGTCGTGTTCTGCGATGGGGCCCCCGTGGAGCTGAGCGGCGGGTTGGGTCGCCCAGGCGTGGTGTCAGTCCGGGTTGGAGGTGTGCAGCGCAAGCACAGCGTGGCAGTCAGGCACGCGACGACGCAGGAACGGAAAGCTGACGTCACGCCGCTCCTAGCCAGCGACCGCGTCGCGCAGCTGCTGGATCGCCGCCGCGCGGTTCGACTGACCGAAGACCGCCGTGCCAGCTACGATCACGTTGGCGCCAGCGTCTGTCACTGACTTTACGTTGGTCGCGTAGATGCCGCCGTCCATCTCCAAATCGATCGTCAGGCCGCGCTGTTGCACCTTGCTCGCCACCCGTTCCATCTTGCGCAACTGCGAAGTGATGAAGGTTTGTCCGCCGAATCCCGGATTGACGCTCATCACGAGTACGAGGTCGACCTCGTCGAGAACGTACTCCAGGCTCGACTCTGGCGTGTGCGGATTCATGACCACGCCCGCCTTCTTTCCAGCCTTTCGAATTCCGGACAATGTGTTCTGGAGGTGCACGCAACTCTCGACGTGCACGGTAATGACGTCCGCGCCGGCTTGGACGAAGGCGTCGATGTGACGTTCCGGTTCGCTGATCATCAGATGTACGTCGAGCGGAAGCGGGGTGTGCCTGCGCAGTGCCGCGACGACGTTGGCTCCGAAGGTTATCGGAGGCACGTAGTGCCCATCCATGATGTCGACGTGTAGCCAGTCTGCTCCACCGCGCTCGACGTCGGCGACCTCTTCGCCGAGGCGCCACAAGTCGGCGCTCAGGATGGACGGGGCAATGCGGACCTTGCCGGACATGCCGGCTCGATACACGACCGTGACCACCTTTGCCACAGCTGGCCCCAATGGGTGCTTAGGTTTCCGGGCCGGCGTCGCGAGACGCGACTGATCTCCAAACGCGTGATAGCGTGTCGTGCCCATGTTGACGCGTCCCCTCGGCAAACAGGACTACGATCACATCGTTCAGGTGATTGACCGCTGGTGGGGTGGGCCCACGAGCGCGCTGGCGCACCCCTTGTTCTACTACGAGCTCGGACAGCTTGCGCGGGTCGTCGAACACGACGGCATCTTGGTGGGTTTCTTGTTTGGCTTTGCCGCGCCCGGGCCGCCCAAAACCGGCTACGTGCACCTCGTTGGTATACATCCCGACTACCGGCGTCGCGGCGTCGGCAAGGTGCTGTATCAGGCTTTCGAAGAGGACTGTCGCAACGAAGGTTGTGAACAACTCAAGGCGATCACCACGCTCAGCAACGAAGGCTCGATAGCGTTCCACGAGGCGACGGGCTGGCACAAGGAATGCGTCGAAGACTACGCCGGTCCGGCCAGGCCACGCGTCGTCTTGACGAAGTCGCTGGTTGGAGCGGGCCGTTGACAGCGATCACGGGCCCGCCCGGCTTGGTGAGTGCTGAAAGTGATCAGCTTGCCGAAGTCATGGTTGGGTTGGCCCTTTTCGGCGGGCTGCCGGAGTCGATTCGACATTGGTTGGCAAGTCGCATCGCTCAGGTTTCGGTAGAAGCTGGGCAATCCGTGTTCCGGGAGTACGACCCTGCGCGCGAGGTGTACGTGGTACTCGACGGCGAGCTCGAGGTGCGCATGGGGGTGGCGGACCCAGTCAAACTGGCGCGCCTCGCCCCCGGTGACTCGTTCGGCGAGATGAGCGTCATCGACATGCAGCGACGCTCGGCGAGCGTCTTCGCGCTGACGCCGAGCCTGCTGCTACGAGTCACATCCGCCGACATGGAGGCGCTGTATCGCTACGACCCGAAGGCTTACAGCTTGTTCGTGCTCAACCTGGCCAGAGAGATCAGTCGGAAATTGCGTGTCGCCAATGAACGGCTCGCCTCGCTCCAGCGAGAGCCTTGAGCTGTCTGGGGTGCACGACGGTTCCCGGTCAGTCTCCTCCGTCAGCGCTGCCGGAAGGGCCGCCGTCGCCGACCGGAGGCACGACGCCCGCATCGGTGAAGGTGCCATCGAACACTGCGCCGGCGTCTGCACCGCCGGGTTCATCGTGGGCCCCGTCGTCCAGGCCAGGGTCGAAGCCCGGTGACGGGGTGGGTGCCGCGCCCGGTGTGATGCCGTCAGGCCCTGCGGGACCGGTTGCTCCGGCAGACGGACCAGCCATGCTTCCCGCATTGCTCGGCTCGTCGACTTCCTCGGGTCCTGGCGAGGATGGCGGTGTGACCGCAGTGGCCGACGGGTTGCCGAAGTCTGGCAAGAAGCCGCTGCCGGGTTCGCCGTTCCCGGATGGGGTATCCGACTTTGCCGAGTCCTCTTCTTGGAACGTCGGGTCTTCGCCGAATGGATTGAGGCTGCACGCCGTGGTCACGGCGCCGACGCCTACGACGGCGAGGATCTGTCGGACTTTAGCCATGCCAGCCTCCGCGCACCGGTTCAAAACCCTGCATCGCCCAGTGTAGCGTCAAACGCCGTGGAAGTCGCCGGGTCATCGTCTTGCGTCCCGCCGTCTCCGTCGGGTGCCCCAGCGTCAGTGAAGTCATCGTTGGAGGCAAGCCCGTCAGGCGCGTCGGTGTCGCGCGGTTCGCCGCTCGTGGGCATTGTACCCGGGGCGTTGATTTCTCCACCTGGTGAGGAGGTCTCGGCTGGAGATGCCTGCGGCCCGCCCGCGGCGACCGGGCCGGGATCGTCGATGAGGATGGGACCAGCAACCTCGGGCTCGCTGGGATTGCCGGTGACGGGTTCGTTCGGGTTTGACATGGAGACGCCGGGAACGACCGGCACACCGTCGGAGGCACCAATCACTGAATCGCCGTCGGTCAGACCCGGATCTTCCGGCACGGGGTTGAGGTTGCAACCGCTCAGCGCGATTGCCACCAACAACGACAGGAGCTCCCGCGGTGTGGCGGTGAAGCGCTGTGTCGTCCGGACGCGCCGCATCAGCCGGCATCTCCTTCTTCTGCGGGCAGCGTGTCCTCGGCGCTGCCGTCCCCTGGAAGGATCGTGTCGTGCCCTTCCGCGCCGGCGTCCGTGCCGGCGTCGCCTGCTTCTACTTCAGTCGGTACGGGCCCCGTCGGGATGGGTGCCGGGCCGGGGCCGGGCGCGCCTCCACCCGCGCCCTCAGCGACCGGTGTCGTCGCCGCAGGCGGCGGCATTGAATCCACCGGTCCGGCAGGAGCGGGCGGTACGCCCGCCGGTGGCGTGGGAGTGACCTGAACGCCCGGGCTCAACGTCGGGACGATGGCGGGTTGAGAGGGCAACGGAGGCGCCGCCACACTGCCGGCGCCGGCCGGTGCATTGCTCGGATCCTCCCCATGAGGATTGAGACATGACACAGTGAGCAGTGCCAATGGGAGCCAGGCGCGCGTAGACACGACGCCGTTCAACTAGCACGCATCGGTCCATTCCGTTGTTGCGGAAATCGGCCGAAACGCCGGCAGCTCAATTTTCTCCCGGCACACTATGGCACAGGGTAGCGACCGTAGTGTCGCGCTTGCGGTGGCACACGCGGACTGCGATCCGAACGCGGATCTGATCACCCCTGGGCGCCGAACCCGCTCGCCACCCGCGCGTCTCGTGCGTCGCTAACGTTGCGAACCTGCGTCGGCGCCGCCGTCGTCCGCAGGCGCCGCGTCGGATTGGAGGGCGCCACCATCGGCACCACCGTCGGCGGTTGGGGCTGGCGCTTGGCCCCCGTCGCTGCTCACGCTGGCGTCGCCTTCGTCATCGGTGCTGCTTGGATCGGGCGTCGATCCCTTGCCGTCGGGCTGGGCTCCATCTTCGTGCGGGACGTCGATGCTGTCGTCCGTGAAGTCCGCGGGTTCGTTGGCTTCGTCGTCGAAAACGGGCGTCGGCTCGTCCAACGCAGTGTTTGGGGTTCCCGCCGTCTCATTCGCACTGGGCAATTCACCGCGCGGGTTCAACGAGCAACCCGCGACGAGTACGACCAGGAGAGGACTGAGTAGCAGGCGCATCGCGAGGAGGACTCAAGCAAGCGCCGCGCCAGCGCTTCAGTCTTTGAGGCGACGGGCTTCGTCCAAGATGCTGAGCGCCAGCCCAGTGTCTCCCCGCCGCAAATCCGCCGCGACGCGGCTCAGCTCTTGGCTCAGTTGGGCGGCAGCTTCGGCGATCTGGTCGGCATTGCTGGCCATGATGTCGTTCCAGATCCCGACGTCCCCGTCGGCGACACGTGTCGCGCCGTAAAAGGCCGGACCACGCGCAGGTTCGGCTCCAATCGCACGACAGCGCCGCACGAGTAAGCCCGCGAGCAGTTTCGGGAGGTGTGAGGTGAGTGCGACCGCGGCATCGTGCTTGGCGACACTCATCTCCACCGCCGTTGCTCCGACGAACGTCACCAAGTTGCGGACGAGCGTCAGCGCGTCGGCGTCACAATCCTCGGGGCACAGGATCCACGGTAGCCCTTCGAAGAGATCCGCGGAGGCCGCGGCAAAGCCACTCCGCGTCTTTCCCGCCATCGGGTGGCCCGGGACGAAGCGGTTGCTGCCTGCAACCGTCCGGGCTCGCGCGACGATCTCACGTTTCGTCGAACCGCAATCGGTGAGCGTCTGAGCGACACCCAGCATCTTTGGCAACTGCTCGACGATCACCCCGACGGGGCCAGCCAACACCGTCAACGTGCTGCTCGCCACGAGTTCGCGACACAGCGCTTGATCATCAATCGGGGCGAACGTGTCGACCGCTGAGATGGCTTCCGGCTGCTCCGCGACTGCCGCGACGTCGATGGCTCGTAGCGTTATCTCCGGTGCGCGAGCGCGTACGGCTCGCGCCAACGACGCGCCGATCAGGCCGAAGCCCACGATCGTCAGTGAATCCAACGGGACCATCGTCACTTTCGCAGCGCTGTGGCCATCGCGCGCAGGCGTTGAGCGAGATCGACGGCTGCATCCCAGCGCAACGTCGCCGGAACGCGTGGCGATTCACTTTCGGGGCCTACCCAAACGCGGAGGATCACGCCGTCGGCACCAGCGCCGATCGCGGCTGAGGCCACCGGTGCGCAGTACCGCCCTTGTTGAGCAACGCTCGGCACGTCGACGACGATTGGCAAATGCGTGCGCAACTTGGCGCGCGCGATCGCAGCCACCTCCAACGTGCGGGCGCCGCTCGGGTACTCACCGCCCGGTTCGATCAACGCGACCTCGTTTTGCCCGCGCTTGAGTTCCTTCTCTGCTCGCGAGATCCAGCCGTCGGCGCCTTGGCTCGGCGTGCGCGTGACGAAGATCAGTGGAAAGCGCTGTTCTTGAGGCGCGCCGTCGATGGACAAACACGCGAGGGAACCCAGCGACCCCGGCGCAACTCGCGCCCGCGTCACCGCGGCGTCGAAAGGGCGCCCGGCGGGAAGGCGATAGAGCATCTGCGTCGAGACGGGCGCCGAATCGTCGGGCGCACCGCTCGGTTCGCCTTGCAGCCCCACCGGTTCGATCGCGATCCACGGGTTGGGGCCACCGATGGTGCCCCACTCGCCGCTGATGATCGTCGGCGCTTTGCGAAAGTGTCGCGACGCGAGGCGGAAGGGTTCGCTCACTCGAACGACTTTGGCGACGCCTTCGAATTCGCGTACGACGTTCATGTCGTCCGAGCTCACCGGACCGACGACGCCGAGAGTCGTGCGGGTCTCGCCGCTGGATCGATGCACGTCGTAGCCTGCCGCGACGAGCCATGCGATAGCTGCTTCGATGGCAGGTGAGGTGGCATCCTGGTGCATCACGACGATCATGGGACGCACACACTAGTCTCGGGCCCCCACGATTCCAGAACAAAACCATCCCAAGTCCGCGATGACCATTCCCACGGTTCGGGTGCCTTGACCGCTCCGGGGGCCCAACCGCCCGGGAAGGCGAGCGCTCTCGGGGGACCAACATGTAATGCTTCATCTCACCCGACCTTGCAGGGCGGGGTGTCCGACGTCGACCGCGGTTCTGGCCCCCGCTGTTTTTACTAGGTGAGCGGCACCTGAACGGCCAGACATGTCGATCCCGTCCGTTCTGGACCAGTTCGCGCTTTCGGGCTGCAAGCGGTGGCCTGGACGGGTATCGTGAGCATCACCCTGGCAATGCATACCGAACTGAGAGATCCGCTCATGGGGCAGCTGGTAGCCGGTCGCTACCGCGTGATGGAGCGGTTGGGCGAGGGCGGTATGGGGCACGTCTACGCGGCGATGCACGAGGCGATTGAGAAACGCATCGCGTTGAAGGTGCTCAAGCCCGAGTACAGCGTGAAGCAGGATATCGTGACGCGCTTTCAGCAAGAGGCGATCAGCGCGTCGCGCATCAAGCACCCCAACGTGCTCGAGGTGTTCGACTTCGGCAAGCTGGACAACGGCTGCGCGTTTCTCGCGATGGAGTTCCTATCAGGCAACGACCTCGCCGACGAGTTGGGGCGTCTGGGTTACATCAATACTCGCCGGGCACTGCGTATCTCTCTGCAGATTTGTCGTGCGCTTGCTGCGGCGCACAAGGCCCATGTCGTGCACCGCGACATGAAGCCAGACAACGTGTTTCTCCAGCGCACCGAAGACGGTGAAGAGATCGTCAAGATTGTCGACTTCGGCATTGCTCAGCTGCGCAACCCCGAAGACGAGGCGAAGTCGCAGCCCACCCGGCGTCGCTTGACGAAGACCGGAATGATCTTCGGCACGCCCGAGTACATGGCGCCGGAGCAGGCCGCCGGCAAGAAGGCCGATCAGCGCGTCGACGTTTACGCGACCGGCATCATCTTGTTCGAGATGTTTACCGGGGCCGTGCCGTTCACTGGTGACAGCTTCATGGCCGTGCTCGCCGCGCACCTGAACGATCCGGTGCCCAGCATGTTGCAGTACCGTCCAGACTTGGAGATCTCCGAGGAGCTGCACGCGGTGGTCACGCGCGCGCTGGCAAAAGACCCCGGCGATCGCTTCCCCTCGATGGCGGATCTGGCGTTCGCCATCATGCAGACCGAGGAGGGTCAGACGCTGGGCGGGATCGAACTGACGATCCCGACGTTGCCTCCGCCCCCGCCCGGCGCAGGGCCCGGGGCACTCACTCGCCCGCACGGCAGTGGGGAAGAACGGGACCCCCGAATCGGATCGACGCCGGACGCCGTCGCGGCCGAGGCTGCCGTGGGAGCCGATTCCATTCCCCCAGCCGACGGTGACCGTCCGCGTACCCTGGACGCGGCCACGACTTCGGGGACGACCAAGGCGGACAAGAAGTCGTCGGCGGTGGGTCCACTCCTGGGTGGCCTGTTCGCCGTTGCTGCCGTCGCGGCCGGGGCCTACTTCGTTCTCGTGCCGCGGCAAGCGGAGGGCGACGCGCCAGCGGCGGACGAAGCGTCGAAGGCCGCTGCAGCCACGGCGCCACCCGAGGTTGTTTCGCAGCCGCCGCTCCCGGTCGAAACGGCCGCCCCGGCCGTCTCCTCGGCGCCCGTCGTGGCACCGGCCGTGCCGGAGGTCCCCAAGCGCGTCACCGTCAGCGTGGAGACGACGCCGCCAGGTGCGATCCTGGAGAAGGACGGATTTCAGGTTTGCGACTCGACGCCCTGTGACGTGCTCCTCGAACCGGGCCAGGGTGTGCAATTCGTCGCCAAGCTCGGTGGACGTAGCGGGGCCGCCAAGGTGCTGCCGCAAGAAGACCAGAAACTGATGATCCAACTGCGCGCTCCGTCGCGCCCACCGCCCAAGCCGCCGCAAAAGAAGATGTGCGAGGTAAACGTCAATGGGCTGAAGATCCTACGCGAGTGCCCCAAGTGAAGCGACTGAACGCCCACCGGTGACGCGCACGTTTGCTCGGCGCGGGTAGGGCACGTCGAGGAAGCGCAGCGCATCCGTCTGGCATCCCTCCGCTCGGTTCGAAGGCGACGCGTCTCGACGTGCTGCGTCGGGGGCCCGCCTCAGCTCTGTTGTTGGGGGGAGGGTTTGGCCGCCGGTTGAATGTCGAACTCCCCGGCGTTCAACTTGGCCCAATAGGTGTTGAGCGCCGCGCGGACTCGCGGTGCGAGCATCAAGCCGCCCACGATGTTCGGAAACGCCATGCACAGGATCATGTAGTCACTGAATGCCAGGACGTGCCCGAGCTTCGTGACTGAGCCGACGTACACGAACGACACGAAGATCAATCGATAGACGATCAACGTGCGCTGACCCGCTCCTTCGGTGATGTGGTCGACCAGATAGATCCAGCCGCGTTCGCCGTAGTACGCCCACGAGATCATCGTCGAGTACGCGAATAGCAGCACGCTCACCGTCAGCACGTACGGGAACCAGGAGATCTCTTGGCCGAAGGCTGCGGCGGTGAGCTGCACCCCCTTGAGATCGCCGGAGACGCTGGCCAGGGCCGGGTCGTTCCAGGTGCCGGTGATCACGACGACGCTGGCCGTCATCAAGCAAACGATGTGCGTGTCGATGACCGGACCGAGCATGGCCACGAGGCCTTCACGCACGGGCTGATCCGTCTTTGCCGCGGCGTGAGCGATGGCCGCGCTGCCGATGCCCGCTTCGTTGGAAAAGGAGGCGCGAGTGAAGCCCATTACCAACACGCCCACGGCGCCGCCAAAGGCCGCGTTGTCCGTGAACGCCATGGTCACGATGGTGCCCAGTGCCGCGGGCAGCTTGCCGATGTTGGTGACGATGATGAACAGCGAGGCCAACACGTAGATGCTCACCATCGCCGGGACGATCTTCGACGTCGCCGCGCCGATACGCTGAATCCCGCCGATGATCACCAGACCGACCATCACTGCCAGGACAATCCCGAACACGTTTGCCGAGCCTTGCCCGACGTCGAAGCTCGCCGCGATGGCGCCGAAGGACTGATTGGCCTGGAACATGTTGCCGCCGCCGAACGAGCCGCCCATCACCATGAACGCGTAGATGACGCCTAGAGTCTTGCCCAACATCGCCAGGGGCGTGCCCTTGCCGCCGCCCAGCTGACGCAGCCCCAAGTCGAGGTAGTACATTGGGCCGCCGGAGACGCTGCCGTCCGGGTTGAGCTGACGAAACATCTGCGCCAGCGTGCAGCTGTTGAACTTGAGCGCCATGCCGAACGCGGCGGCGACCATCATCCACAACACGGCGCCGGGCCCGCCCACTTGGATGGCAATGGCCACGCCCGCGATGTTGCCCAGCCCGACCGTCGCCGACAGTGCACTGGTCAAGGCGCGGAAGTGAGTCAGGTCGCCTTCGTCTTCAGGGCGGTCGAACTTGCCGCGCACGGCGTCGATGGCGTGTGTGAACCCACGGATGCCAATGAAGCGATAGAACAGCGTGTAGAAGATGCCGCCCGCGACGAGTACGAACACGATGAACGGCATCCCCACCGCCTTCATTTGGGGTTTGCCGCTTTCGTCGAGCACGGGCTTGCCGTCCGCGTCGAGCACCGGTTGGTCAAACGCCGAGCCGGTGACGCTGAAGAACAACGCCGCGTCGATCCAGCTGTTGAACTTGGCAAGCCCCCGATTGAGCATGCCCTCTTCTTCCTCGGGTGCCGAGGCCTGAGCGGCAGCAACCTCTGCCGGGGGTGCTTCTTCGTCTGCCAGGCTCGGACGTGCTGCGAGCAACAGCGCCAGGGCGACTACCAGTGGCATCAGCAGTCGCAGCCCCCTCTCCAGTTTCGTTGCGCAAGTAGACGATCTGACGAGGCTCCCAAGCGTCCGACTCATGCAGGCGAGCGTACACGTTCACCGGTTCGACACCAAGAGGCCGACCGGGAGATTCGGTCCTCACCTCACGCGGCGCGTTCGATGGCGGTGGCTACCGAGGAGGCGCGCAGTTGCGACAACACCTGCACCTCCTGCTCGGGAGTGCCCAGCAATGCAACGACGATGCCGGCCAACCACCGCGTCAACGTTTCGACGTCCAGGCGCCGCGCGCTGAACGCTTCGCGCAACCTACCGCAGCGTTCGCGAAACTCCCGCGTCACGACGAGGTCGCGACCCTTCTCCTCGGCGATGGTTGCGGCACGCAGGGCCTCACACGCGGGCTCGGAAAGCCGACTGAGGTTGAGCGCGCGGCCCTCGAGCAGACCCGGCACCAATGCCGCGGCGCGGGTGGCATTCTGGTCCAGCAAGAAGCGACACACGGCGCCCACGAGCTCTTGCCAGGCGCGGTCGGTGTCGGGCAACGGCCCGAGATCGAGCTCCAACGGGTCGAGCCCCTGGGCTGCGGGTGGTGCGGCCTGTTCCACGAGCACTTCGCCGCTGAGAAACGCCTCGAGAGATAGAGGCTCGAAGCCCGGGCCATCGCTTGCTTCTCCCAGATCGGCGGAGTTGTCGCGCAGCACGGTTGCCGAGACCGGCGCTCCCGTTTGCGCTCGTGTCGTCGCGATCGATGGCGCGGGCTCGGGGTAGGATTCGACGTCGTACAGTGCCTGCAATTCGGCGACCTCGCGTTCGAGCGCAGCCAGCTCCCGCTCCTGGACTTCGGTCACGGCGCGCAGCGATAGTGCAGACGGCCAGTCTTCGTCCCCTTCGGCGAGCATCTCGCTGAAGTGTGTCGCCGTTTCGTCCGTGAGCTCTTCGACGAACGTGTCCCAGTCGTCGTCCGGACCCCCGACGAGCAGGTCGTCGGGACGCGGGACGCGAAGCGTCGTGGGGCGGGTCGGCGCGCTCGACGGACGGCGGCTGCCCAGTGGATCGACCAGTGCTTGTAGCTCTGCCACGAACGGATCGTCGGGTGGGTATTCGGCGACGATGGTGGTCGTCGCCGTGGGCGGTGCTTCCGCTTGGTGAGCCGCCAACAGCTCACCGTGCGGCATCGGGGGCAGCAGCGGTGCGGCCGTCGCCGGCGCAGCCGGCGTCACGGGTTGCCGTGCGATCACTTCGCCCCCAGCCCTCCTGGGTTGAAGCTGCTCGAGGCTCAGCCGTTGTGGTTGCAGCGGGCTGGCCAGGTCCAGCTCGCTCGGGGGTCCACACGGAATGGTCGCATCGACCGGAGGTTCGCCGTGCGGCAATTGGCCGACCGCTACGTCTTCTTCGGCGACGCGAAGCTCGTCCGGCGCTGGGCTGGCAATGGTAGCGGGAGCAGTTGCCGCGCTGCGCGCCGCGCTTTCGGCGGGCATCACGGCGCGGGGACGGGCCCGCGTCCACGAGCAGAGCCACAGCGCCCCGTCGTGCAATTGCGGGTTGTCGTTCGGGAACTCAGAGCACGGCGCTGGCCAGAATTTCACGCGACCTCCGGCTCGGGTCATTAGTGGTCCGAGCGGCGGACGGCCAAAAAACCCGCTATGTTTCGCGCGTCCCCTCCGGGGGCGACACGAGGATGAGTCCGTGCGCTTACTGAGCTGTTGCCTGCTGCCCGTCGCCGTCGCTTGCACACCCACGCCGCCGCCGTTTTGGGCGCAGGGCGGAGCGCCGCTGGACTTGATTGATGCGGTCTGGGAGCGCAACAGCGGGGAGCCCGTTACCGTGTCGACGGACGGGCGGGTGGAGCGCGACGGCGACCTGCTCTTTCAGTTCGATGCCGCAGGTCGCGTGTTCGACGAGGACAACGAGCCGATCGCCGTGCTCGGTCCCGATGGGCACTTGGTCGGCACCGGCGACGAGTACCTGGGTCGAATCGGGCTGCGCAACGCTTCGCCGCCGTGGTCGCGTGTTGCCTGGCTGCGCGTCGCCGACGACGGTGCGCTGATGCTGTTCAACGACGACGGACGGCCGGTGTTCGGTGGAGAGTGGCGGGGCTGCAAGGCGCACGGGGTGCGCTCCTGCACCTTGGTGAGCCACGTCTTGCTGCTCGACGCCGTCAAGCGCGAGCTGTCGGGGGCGCCTTACTACCCGGTCACGTTCGGGGTTGGCGTCGGGGTTTGGTACTGACGTTCCGAGGCAAAGGCGCTAAACAAGCGGCGCCATGCTCGACCCCCGATACGTTGCAGACCACCTCGACACCGTTCGCCAGGGACTGGCACGTCGCTCGGCCGAGGCCGCCAGCAACCTCGACGAGGTTGCCCAGGTTGCCCAGGAGCGCCGCAAGATCGTTGCGGAAACCGAGAGCAAGCAAGCCGAGCGCAACCAGGCCAGCCAAGAGATGGCCAAGCTCGCCAAGGTCGATCAAACGGCGTTTGCAGCCAAGCGTGAACAGCTCAAGGAGCTGTCCAACGAAGTGAAGGCGCTCGAGACACGCCGCGCGGAAATCGAAGCGCAGCTCGAACAACTGCTGCTCGTAGTGCCGAACGTCCCGCACGAGACGGTGCCGTCCGGCAAGAACGAAGCCGACAACGTCGTGGTGCACACTTGGGGCGACGCGCCGCAGTTCGACTTCGAACCGAAGGCCCACGACGAACTCGGGGCTGCGCTCGGGATCCTCGACTTCGAACGCGCCGCCAAGTTGTCTGGGGCGCGCTTCAGCGTGCTGCGCGGCGCGGCCGCGCGTCTCGAGCGTGCGTTGATCCAGTACATGTTGGACCTGCA
Organism: Deltaproteobacteria bacterium; assembly: GCA_003235365.1. Taxonomy (GTDB): domain Bacteria; phylum Myxococcota_A; class Polyangia; order Polyangiales; family Polyangiaceae; genus SZUA-265. The sequence goes on along the minus strand of QJWJ01000289.1, from coordinate 53,762 downwards.
CACGGAGAAGCACGGCTACGAAGAGGTGATCCCGCCGTACATGGTCAAGGCCGAAGCGTTGATCGGCACCAACCAACTGCCGAAGTTCGAAGCCGACCTGTTCAAGACGCGCCGCCACGAGAGCGACGAGGACAGTGCGGCGCTGTATCTCATCCCCACGGCGGAAGTGCCCGTCACGAATCTGCACGCCGACGAGATCCTGGACGGCGCGGAGCTGCCCAAGGCGTACTGCGCCTTCACGCCCTGTTTCCGCAGTGAAGCCGGATCCTACGGGCGCGACGTTCGCGGTCTGATCCGCCAACACCAGTTTCACAAGGTGGAGCTGGTGCGCTTCGTGCGTCCGGAAGAGTCGCTCCAGCAACTCGAGCTGCTGCGAACCCACGCCGAGGCGGTGCTGCAAGGGTTGAACCTGCACTATCGCGTCGTCGAGCTGTGCACCGGGGACTTGAGCTTCGGCGCGATGAAGTGCTTCGACATCGAAGTCTGGTTGCCGGCGCAGCAGGCCTATCGCGAGATCTCGAGCTGTAGCGTGTTTGGCGACTTCCAAGCGCGGCGCGCCAAGATCCGCTACCGCAGCGAACCGAAGGCCAAGCCGCAGCTGGTGCACACCATCAACGGCTCGGCGTTGGCCGTGGGTCGAACGTTGGTTGCCGTCTTCGAGCAGTACCAGAACGCCGACGGCAGTATCACCGTGCCCGAAGCGTTGCGTCCGTACATGCGCGGCGTCGAACGCATCGGCTGAGCCCCGGCGTTGTGTCGGCGGGCGCGGTTGGACGCGCTGGTGCGACTTGCTGGCGCGGGCCATCAGTGTGCCCCGTGAGGAATTGCCGCGTTTCTCCGTCGATCGCGCCGCGATCGGGTCGTCGCTGTATTCTCGGAGAATACGGGAATTGCCGTGGCCAGCTTGCGAGCGTGTCGAGGTGGGCGCACCGTGCGCTGTGCCCACAGCGTGCCCCGCGCGCCGACACCCCGAGGGATCTCATGAAAGCTCGCTTCACACTTGCCATCATTTCCGCGTTTCCCGCCCTGTTGCTGGCCTGTTCCGACGCCTCGACCAGCGCTGGAGACCAGCCCGTCGCCGATGGTCCAGACCCGTCTGGCCCCGTCATGGACGTGGACACCAAGCCGGAGCCGGATGCCATCGATGAGCGCGACGCGCCCGAACCCGACCTCTCCGAACCGGACGTCGACGACAACACCGAACTCGACGGCCCGCTCGATGACGAGGCGACGCCAACGAAAGAGCCGGTGAAGGAGGTCGAGCTCGAGGAGCCTCCACCTGACACGACCGAACCCGAGGTGGATTTGGACGCGCTCGAACCCGAGGCGTTTGCGGGAAGCGACTGGACCTTCGACGGCAAGTCCTTGGAGCCGGGACCGTTGAGTCCTGATGTACCTCCAGACTTGACGGGTGACGGCCTGGGGGCGACCGGCGCTCCTCCCGGCGATTTCGCGACGGAGGGGCCATCGGAGTCCGGCGCTGATCCGGCCGCACCGGGCGCTGCACCTCCGATGACCACACCCGACGGGCCGGCTCCCGTCGATGCTCCCATCGTTGATCCGATCGCACCGCCTATCGAGCCGGGCCCTGGCCCGGCGCCGCAGGCTGGGCAACTGACTGCCGGCGAGTGGCGGGACCTGCAGAACTGGGACTTCTTTCAGAGTCTGCTCGACGACGTTCCCGATCAGGGTGTCGACTTCAGTGAGATGGACGAGGAGTGGGGTTACGACTTCAGTCAGCGTATCAGCGTCCGAGTGGCGGCGGGCGAGGAGCCCGCGACCAACGTGATGCTCACGTTGCGCGGCGGCGACGAAACAGTGGTGTGGCAAGCGATGAGCGACGCGGCCGGCAGTGCCGAGTTGTATCCGGGCCTGTTCGACGACGCACAGGGGCCGTACACGTTGATCGCTGAGTACGGCGAGGAGACCGCCATCGTCACCGACGTGGTCGCCGGCGGGGACGTGTCCGTCGCGCTCGACGCTGCGTCCGGTGGAACGGGCCTCGACTTGATGCTCATGGTGGACACGACCGGATCGATGTCCGACGAGCTGAGCTACCTGCAAGCGGAGCTGGAAGACGTCATCGAGCGTGTGGTGTCTCAGAGCGACGACCCGTTGCAGGTCCGGCTCAGTGTGAATTTCTACCGCGATACGTCCGACCAGTACGTCGTGCGAAGCTTCCCCTTCACCCAGGACATCGAGACGGCGATCGCGTCGTTGCGCCAGCAGTCCGCTGGCGGCGGTGGGGACTTCCCCGAGGCGGTCGATTTGGCGCTGGAAGTGGCCAATCAACAGAACTGGAACCCGAAGGCGCGCGCGCGTTTGATGTTCTTGGTGCTGGATGCGCCGCCCCACTCCGACCAAGCCACTCAGGAGCGTGTTCGGCAAGCGACGGAGCAATTGGCGAAACAGGGCGTCGAGGTCATCCCACTGACGGCCAGCGGCATCGACAAACCCACCGAGTTTCTGATGCGATTCCTCGGCGCGGCCACGAACGGGAGCTACACGTTCCTGACCGACGACTCGGGCATCGGCGGTGCGCACCTCGATCCGCACCCGTCGATCGGCGACTACGACGTGGAGATGCTCAACGACTTGTTGGTGCGCATCGTGAGCGAGCGTGTGGCACGGCCGACGATCGCACTTCAGCAACTGTGAGTCCTTCGCCGCGCAGCGATCGCTCGGCTTCCCGGGCGGTCGTGCCGCGGCTATCATCCCTTCGGCGTGCGGCGATTGGCTCGCGCATTGCAAACTCGCGCTATGAAGCGCAGCACCGCAAACGAAGGGACTCCATGTCGAATTCACAACCTCCGAAGTGTGTTCTCACCGATCCGCTGGCACTTGCTCCGCGCACTTCGTCGGCTTACCCCACCCAGTTTCAATTGCCGGCGGGGACGCGTGAGAAACGAGCGCTCGGCAATGCCCTCGGCCTGTCCCATTTCGGGGTGAACCTCACTCGGATCCTGCCGGGGGGAATGACCGCGCACCGGCACTGGCACACGGAGCAGGACGAGTTCGTCTACGTGCTCGAAGGCGAACTCGTGCTGGTGACCGACGAAGGTGAAACGGTGTTGCGCGGCGGCATGGCTGCGGGCTTTCCGGCGGGGGTAGCCAACGGCCATCACTTGATCAACCGCGGCGACGCGCCCGCGACGGTCCTCGAAGTCGGCGATCGCCCCCCGAACGACCGCGCGGAGTACCCCGACGTGGACCTGCGCGTGAAGATGGTCGACGGCGCCTGGGTCTTCTCCGACAAGCAAGACAATGAATACCCCAAGCCCTGACAGTGGCGGGTCCGCTCCAAACCGGCGCTGTTCGGGAGTCGCTTCGCAACGTTCGAGCTCGGCTTCGCGCAGTCGCGACTCGGCGGCGCGGCGTCGTGCTGGGTTCGTGTCGAGCTTGGCCGTCGTTGGCCTCGTCGCGGTGTCGAGCGCTTGGCCCCGCGCGGCTCGCGCCGATGCCGGACGTGTTGGATCGAGCACGGAAGGAACAACGTTGGCGCCCGAAACGGAGCCTCACGTCGCTTACCTGGGTCTGGGTTCTGGGCTTGCCGAGATCGGGCACCTGGACGTCGGAGCGTACGTTCACCCGCGGGTGACCGTCGATGTGACGTTCGGGTACGCGGTCTTCAATCCCTTGGCGGGGATCGGCGCCAGTGCCTACCTGTTGGGAGAGATTGAGGGCGAGCGCACGCCGCGACACACCTTGGTCGTTCACGCGCGTGCACGTCTCAACACGGAGATCTGGCCGCCGCGCGTTCGCTCCCGAGGCAGTGAGGAGATAGCGAGCACGGCCGAGCTCTATCTCGGCTACGCCGCGCACCGCCCATCGGGTTTCGTCTTCAAGGGGCTGATGGGCGTGATCTTCTATCGCGACTTCGAGCTTCAAGCCGGGCCAAACACGACCGTGATGGTCGGCTACGCATTCTGAATGGTGCAGCAGTCAGCCTGACCTGGTTCAGCAGCTGATCGGTGTTTTTGGTCGAGACGCGCCGTGGCGCGGGTGCACGCGTCTCGACTCTACAATCACCAGAGCGGCAATCGGGTGATCGCTGCACTGAGCCAGCACTAAGCCGGCAACCTCGCGTGGCTGAGGTCACTCGGTTTCGACGTCTGCGGCGGGCAACGCGGCGACGAAGCGCAAGCGCGTGTAGTCGGCTCGCCAAAAGCCAGATTCGTCGCACAGGGACCAATTGACGGCGTCGAGCACGCGTTCGACCACCGTCTCGCGTTCAACGGCGCGAAACTGGGCCAACAACGGGCCGGCAAAGGTTTGCAGCCAAGCGCGCATTCCCGAGGGCAACGGAGTCGGTCTGGCGATCCACTCGACGCGCTCCGGTACGAAGCCGTGGGCGGCCAAGCGGCGTTCGAACTGCGCGGCGGTGGGAAACGTCCACGGCATCTTCAACTCGATGCCGCGTTCGACGGCGATGGCTCGCAGGCTGCTGCACACCGATGCGACGCAGGCGTGCGCGCCGAATTCCCCAACGAAACGTCCCCCCGGCCGCAGCGCGCGTCGAACGCCGTCGAGCACCGCGTCGTGATCGGGGATCCAGTGCAGTGTGGCATTGGTGAACACCGCGTCGAACTGCCGGTCGTAGTTCAGCCGTTGGGCGTCTCCCCGGTACACGTCGAGTCCGCGACCTCGGGCGGCTTCGATCAACTCGGCGCTCGCGTCGATGCCGACGACCGAGCAGCCGTGCGCCGCGATGCGCTCGGTCAGTGCTCCGTCTCCGCAACCCAGGTCGAGGATGCGTTCCTGGGGTCGAGGCGCGAGCAGCGCGACGACGGGGTCGGCCAGGTCTGCGACGAAACGTGCGTTCTGGGCGTAGTCGGCGGCGTCCCAGCGTTGGGTTGGTCGTTCTTGCGTCGGTTGGGGTGTGTGCTGCTGAGTCATGCCGCGCAGTGTGGCGAGCCGCACAGATTCCAGCCAATGGTAATAATTCATCCGGTGATTCCAGTGTAGAATCACTGAATGGATCTGACGCAGTTGACCGCGTTCGTAACTGTCGCCGAAGAGCTGCACTTCGGCAGGGCTGCCGCCCGCTGCCATTTATCGCAATCTGCGGTCAGCAAGCAGATCGCTCAGCTGGAGGCCGAACTCGAGCTGACACTGTTCGCCCGAGACCGCCGGTCGGTGCGTCTGACATCCGTCGGGCGGCAATTGCTCCCTGCGGCGGTCGGTGTCTTGGACACCGCCGCAGCGCTGCGCGGCACGGCGCGCCGCATTCGGCAGGGCGACATCGGGCAGTTGCGCGTCGGGTTTACCCCCACCGCGCCGCACGGCATCTTGCCGGCACTGATGCGAGCATTTCGTCAATGCTGCCCGGGCGTGGTCGCGGAGCTGCACGAGCAGAGCAGCGAAGAGCAGTTGCGCTCGCTGCGGCGCAACGACTTGGACGTCGGGATCTTGCGCGCCGGTACCGGGGCGGGTCCGGGTCTGAAAGCGGTTCGGACCTTCGAGGAGCGGTTTAGCGTCGTCGTGGGCAAGGAACATCCACTGGCGCGGCGAAAGCGCCTGGCCCTGGCCGATCTCGCGAAAGAGCCGTGGGTGCTGGTTCACCGCGACGCGTCACCATCGGTCCATGCGATGCTCCTCGACGCGTGCCGCGGTGCGGGCTTCTCGCCGCGCATCGCGCAGACGGTGAGTCAGGTGCATGCGGCTGTCGCCGTCGTGGCGTCGGGGATTGGCGTGTCGGTCGTGCCCGAGTCAGCCAAGCACACGAGGACGCCTGGTTCGGTTTTCGTGCCGCTCGAGGAGCGGCTGACGACAGCGCTGTCCATCGTGTGCTCCGACAGCGAATCGTCCCCGGCGCTCGAACGATTCGTCGAGGTCGCCGCGCGCTTCAGTCCGGCGCTGCCGCGGTGATGAGTCGAGCCGCCGTCCCCGGCATTTCGAGGGAAACGAATTGAAGCGCGGCGACGCAGGAGCGTTCGAGCCGAGCTCAGAAGCGAGCAAACATGCCGAAAGCGAGGCCGAACAGGCGTTCCTCGTAGTCGGCGTCCTGATTGCCGGGGATGCGACGTTCGCCGGAAAAACCGAGATCCAGCACGGGGCCGAGCATGAAACCGACGGCGGGCGCCGGCATGTAGTAGAAGTGCGCCTCGAGAGTGAACGCCGTGGCGTGGTACACGTCGTTGCGGTCGCGCGAGGCGTAGGTCAAACCGCCACGCGGCCAGATGCCCCATTCCGCGTTGAAGGGAATGACGTAACCGATACGAGGCGAGAAGATGAACCCGCTGACGTCCTCGTCGTTGTTGCCCGGCGCATCGGGGTCGTAAACGAACCAACCGATCGAGCCGCCAATGCTCAGTTGCTGAATGAGGAAGAAGTCGATCCCCAGGCGCGGCACGTCGAACAAACCGATCGGCGACTGGTAGGCGAGACCGTAGCTCGTCATGTCGCGGTCCGTGCCGGGATCGAGGTCGGTGTCGATGCCGTAGAAGCCGAACAAGCGATCGGCGGCAAAGGTGATGTCGTGTTTGCGACCCAGGCTCTGTGCCTCAGCAGTGGGTGCCACCGCAAGGCAGGTAGCGGCCACCGCGCCCGCAACAACCGACTTACATAGGTAGGAAACGTCGATGGGTGTCGTGGACTTCATGGCCGATGGATAGCGCAGAGCCACGGCGGCGTAAAGCCAAGCCGATTGCCGTCCGGGGCGCCAAATGAGCGTTCGCCGTGCTCGCCCATTTGGGGCCGAGGTCAGCGAGAGCAATTCCACGCTCGCGTGGCGCTGCCGCTGCAACGCTGGCGGACGTTACCTGAACGTCAGTTGGCAACGACACGCTGCACCGGCCTTTTGCCGGCACTCGCGAACACTGCGTTGAACGTCGCGCCCACCGGACATTTCGATGGAGCGCTTGGCCCAAGCGAACACACTGTTGCAGTGCGCGCAGTCGGGTTGGTCGAAATCGACGATGCTCAGACTGAAATCCGTTGCTGTTCTCTCTTCGAGCTCGAGACTCCCCGAGTCGTAGTGCAGCCGCCACAGGGCCTTGGCTTTGCCCAACACGTAACTGGCGCTGGTGATGCGAAAGAACAAGCGGTACAGCGTCTTCAGGTTTGCGTCGGCGGAATAGCGCGCCATCTCTTCGCACAGCGTGGTGCCGCCGTTGCCGAACTTGCTCTCGGTGGTTTTGATCAGGTCGACCATCACGCTGACGGGCAGCCACGCTTGAGGGAGGACCAACCCTTCGAGGTGCGTTCGATGCGTCGGCAGCATGCCCTGCAATACTTCCTGGTAACCTTCTTCGCCGAACTTTCGCTTGATGAAGTCGATGCGCGCCAAGATGGCCGAAGCTTTGACGTTTGCCACAACGATCTAGCCTTGCATTGCGCTGTGGCGCGGTCCAGTGGGCGTGGAGGTCGCTGATGTGGTTATCCCGCAACACGCCGTGGACGGACGTGTGTTCGCTCGGCTCGGCGAGCGGCCGGTCTGTCAGGGGTTTGAGCTGAGCGTACACCCGGCACACGCGCGCGGGAGGCTGACGAGTGTGTCCAAGAACGACGTGTGCGCCGCGTCGCTACGTGTGATGGGTGACTGATGGGTCGCCGCGACGTGCCACCCAACCCAAGAACTCGAACCCAGCAGCAGCGCGCGAGCCAGTCTTGCAACCGATGTGTGCCCCGAGTGTTGCGCGGGGGCCCGGGGGGGCCGGCTCGACACCTGTGGGCGGAGTTTTCCCGGTGGCTTGCAAGTGGCGGAAATGGTGCGGCTTTTTTGGTGGTGGGTGCGACCCGTATACTCGCCGTATACGGAAACTCGGGTGTGGCGCCGTGTTTGTTTGGCTGACTCGGGCGCAGTCGGTAACCGTACGTGGGCACACGCTTCTCCAAGGATGGCCCTTATGTCGAAAACAACATGCGTTAGTCTGTCGAGCCTCGCCGCCGCAATCGGAATGGCGGTGGCCCTCGCGCCCACCGATGCCAGAGCTTGTGGAGGTCTGTTCTGCTCCTCAGCCAACCCGGTCAATCAAGCCGCCGAGCGCATCATCTTTTCGCACAACGGCAATGGTACGGTTACGGCCGCCATCGAAGTCCAGTACGAAGGGCCGTCCGAGCGCTTTGCGTGGGTGTTGCCCGTTCCGCCTGGTGAAGTGACGATCGGCGTGTCGTCCAAGGTGGCCATGGACCGCTTGGATAGCCAGACCAACCCGAGCTATCGGCTGAACCGGATCTTTGGGCCCGAATGTGCGCAGGTACAGTTCGGCGCCGGTGGGCTCGGCGCGACTGCCGCCAACGATGGTGCGCCAGCGCCTCAGGCGACCACGACTCCGACTCCGCCTCCGTCCGTCGAGGTTCTCGACGAGGGCACGGCGGGCCCCTACGACTACCAGACGATCAAGGTCAACGCCGAGCTGGACGACCCCGCCGAGGTCGCGATCCAGTGGTTGGGCGACAACAACTACGACGTCGGTGAGCTCGGCCCGGACGTCTTGAGGCCGTATCTCGAGAGCGGTTTGAATCTCGTCGCGTTTCGACTGACCAAGGGTACCGACTCGGGTTCGATTCGACCGGTGATGATCACCTACGACAGCGAGCAGCCGTTCATCCCGATCCGCCCCACGGCGGTCGCCGCGAACGAGGACATGGGCGTCAAAGTGTGGGTGTTGGGCGCCTCCCGCGCCATCCCGCAGAACTACTATCACCTCGAGCTCAACGAATCGTTGATCAACTGGTTCAATCCCAACTCGAACTACAACGACCTGGTGACCGCCGCCGCCGACGAAGCGGGCGGGCAAGGGTTCGTGACGGAGCAGTCCGGGCCTGCCGGGGCTTTCGCGGAGTCGATGTATTCGGCCAGCGACGAGCAGCGTTGGGACAACCTGCGAACCGGGCAGTTCCAGAGCATTCAGGCGTTTTTGCAGACGGCCATCTCGTCGTTCAGCGCCTACGACGGTTTCATCGACGTGTTGAAGGACCCGACGGCGCTGCCCTTGCGTGAGGGCGCGACACCTGAGCAATTCATGGCCTGCATCACTTGCTACTTCCAGGAAGACGTCGCGGTGCGAAATGAGGCGTATCCGTCGACACCGTTCGATCCGGAAACCGACCCGCTGTTGGACATGGACGTGCTCGCGTTCCTCGACAAGATGGACGAGTTGGTGATTACGCCGTTGGTCGAGACGCGGGCGTTGTTCGACAATGCCTCCTCGGTCACGCGCATGTACACGACGATGTCGCCAGACGAGATGACCGTCGACCCAGCCTTCGACTTCAATCCGGAACTCGAAGACATCAGCAACTTGCACGTCGCCGATCAGCTCATGGAGTGCACGGTGGTCGAAGGGCCCGAGTGGCGCGTCGAGCTGTCGCAAGGGATGATCGTCGAGGGCAACGGCACGACGTGGCCGCTCGACCTCGATAGCGGTCTCCCGGCGAATTTCCGAATCACTCAGTTGGCCACGACCGGTCCCGGCGAAGAGATCGACGCCAACGCGATCATGATCGGTTCGATGCTGACCGACATGGGGATCGGCGAGATGATGCCAGACGTTGCTGATCCGACGGCCGAGCCCGATCCGAGTGACGACCCCGAGGATCCGAGCGCCGAGCCCGATCCCGAGGACCCTGTCGACGAGGGCCCGAGCGCGAAGCAGGATGACGACGTGGGTGATGACCCTGTCGACGAAGGCATGGACGAAGAGCCGCCGAGCGAGGACCCGTCCAGTGAGGAGCCAGGCGACACGATGGATCCTGAAGACACCGTCGAGGATCCCGACTCCGAGAACGCGGACGAGGCCGCGGCAACCCCTGAAGGCTGCGGCTGCGCCACGGTTGGCGAGTCGTCACCCGTCCGCCACTCCGGCTGGGCGTTGGTGGGCCTGCTGGGCCTCGCTGCGCTGCGTCGTCGGCGCCGCTGAACCGGCGGACCATGCCGCGTCGGCGCGTCGAGTCAACTACTCGGCGCGCCGCGCTCATTGGGGGGGCGGGATCACCCCGTCTTGCTTTGCGTCGGTCCCTTCGCGAACGCAGGTGGCGGCATGGAAGCCGTGGGCGTGGCGCGAACGCGGAACGTGCGAGTCATGACCTCGCGCAGCATTCGCGAAGTGAGTTCGAAGCCCAAGTTTCGATACGATTCGAACTGCACTTCGTCGAAAAACTGATCAGCCGTGGACTGGTGGGGGAAGGCGTCCTGCGCCTTGCGGTACGCGTAGAGATCCGCGGGCAGGCCGGGAGTCAACGTCGCCTTGATGTAGATCAGCGTCCCCGTTTCGCGCTCGCCGCCTTCGCCGGAGTCGTACGTGATGTGGGCGATGGCGTAGCCCCGTTCGGCAAGGTCGAACTGCTTGGCAAAGGACTCGGAAACCAACCCGTGCTCCTTGCGGTAGGAGCCGGGCATCAACCACTGCAAGTCACAGCTCGAATCGTCGAAGCTGATTTCACAGTTGTGATCGACGCGTGCTCGCTCGATGGCGTTGCTCAGACCCGACATCGTGAACTCGCCATCGGCGCTGGCGTCCGAGGCGATGATCAGCTTCGCGCGTCGGCGTAACAGTTCATACAACCCCAGATTCTCGAAGTGGCCCCCGTCGGTCAGGTCGAGGAAGCCCGCGTGCGCGTTCAGCCGTTGGCCAAACAGACCTTGCACGATCCCGGGGTATATGAGGTTCGGTCCGGTGTACGCCAGCATTCGACGCCAACGCTCCCTGGGATAGGGGTTGCGCGCCCAGTAGCCGAGCCTCAATCCGACGAAACTCATCAAGAACGAGACCGCGCGGTTGCGCGTGGGGCCTTGACCAGCCACGCCGGTATGCGGATTCGCAGCCGCACCAGAGATGGACATGGCCGTGGAGAGTGTCATGCCATCGTTGAGAAAGTGACGCGTGTCGTACCACCACGTCGAGTCGCTGCCGCAGTAGAGCGGCGAGAGCAGGAAGCTGTCACCGCCGCGTCCGCGATACTTGATCTGTTCGGAGTCTACCAACACCGCGTTGCAGTTGATGAGGTGATAGGGGCCGGCGTTCGCCGCGCTGTAGTCGGGAGTCCCCGGGCCCTTGGAGCTCTTCTTCAGCGGATGACAGAAGCTGCTGAGCTTGGCAGCGTCGGCGATCGTCGCCGGTTGCCATCGCTGTTTCTTCAACGCTCCGACGTCTGGGAGGAACGTTTCCATGAGCCGATCGCGATAGAGTCGGCCGATGCCGAAGTAGTTGACGTTCACGAACACGCCCAGGAGCACCGCACTGCCGAGCGCCGTCGGCAGGACCCAAATGGATTGCGCCAGTGCCCAACCGGCAGTCATGTAGGCCAGCAGGCAGAGGCCGTAGACGAGCAACAGCGCTGCGACGCTGATGCGCACCGCCATCGGAGCTGTCTGTGCGGCACGCGCGGCGCGTTGGCGCAGGAATTCCACCACTGCGGCTGCCGCGCCGCCCGCGGTGGCCGCGCCGCCCGCGGCCATGCTCGGCACTCCGGAACCGGATTCCGTGGTCAGCGAGCACAACGCGACGTGCGCGTACGGTACTGACGCCAGCAGCAACAAAACTCCGACGGCTGTGAGATTGAGCCCCAGCAGCCGCTGCACCGCCACCCGCAGGCTGTAGCCGCGCATCGCCGGGCCGCGGTTGAACGTGGACAGCAGGGCGTACACCACCGTCACCGCGACGAACGTGCCGAGCAGCGCGATCAAGAACCGTGGGATTTCCATCGGAATCTCGCCGAGCTGCATCGCGCGCGTCCCGTCCGCGATGACGTCGAGCCCCTGGCGTTCGGCGTCCCGAGGCACCGGCAACAGATCGAACCCAATCAGACCGGCAAAGACGCCAGCAAGTAGTACGAAGTACACGCTCCCGCTGAGCAACACGCTGCGAAGTACGCTCGCCAGGAACGACATCGGCCCGAGCCCGTCGCCGGGCGTCAGGTAGTTGCCGTGCTGGCGAATGAAGTCAACGGGGGTTATCTGCTCCTGCGGCTCACCTCGCGCACCGCCAACGCTGGCACTGCGGACGCGGGCGCTGCCGTCGTGCTCGATGCGTGCACCCGCTTTGGCGAACGGGAACTTGCCCGCCGGTGCCTTACCCCCCTGCCCGCTGAGAAACCAGGTCAGCGAGGAGCCGATGTATCCTCCTCCGGAAACCGTCGACAAATAGTCGATGCGCTGGAGCATGTTGTGATGGGCAAGGGCTTGGAGCACGCCCATTCCAAATGACGCCGAGCGGATGCCGCCCCCGGAGATTGCCACTGCGGTCAGTTCGGTCGTCGGCCGTTCACCACCCACCCCTCGGATTTCCCGCTGGCGCGCTATCAACCGTCGTTCGTGCTCCACGACCGCGTCGATCTTCACTCGCTCGCGATGCGGCTGCGGCGTTCGTAGGACGCTGGGGTTGTTGGCAGCATTCCCGGCGGGTGGCGTGTGCGCTCCGGCCCCTGCACTCGACGTGGCTTTGGTCTCGCTCATTATCGGTAACCTCCCTCGGCGTCCAACCGCGCGGTCGGCAGACTGGCGCGCCTTGCACCCGCCCGTCAAGCGTGTAGCCATTCCCCGCACCACGCGGGTGTCCGAGAGCACCGATCAGCTTGCCAGTGCACGTAAATGCCCCGAAGAATCGCCCCAGCGGGGGTGAGGGCGCTTTTCGGGGCCACGTTCAGGCACTCTTGCTCGCAGCTCGGTGCTCTCGGTTGTTGATTGGTCGCGGCAATCAACATGATTGCCGCTCCAGCTCGAGTCGTGGGTTCAGTGGCGCTTGCGACTCTGCTTGCCGCTACCCCGTTTGGGGGAGGTTTTGCTCCCGCGCGTGCCGGTGACTTTGCGCTCTTGGCCGCTGCGTTCTTGGTCTTGTCTGGGCTGCGCTCGCCGGGTTTGCCCCTTGGCGGTCCGCGTCGGACCTTGCTGTCGAGTGTTCTTCCGCGTTCCTTCGCGGGCGTGTTTGTTGGGTTTGCGAGTGGCGGCCGCAAAGGGCGCGTTGATGCCGGCGCTGTGAGTCACGCGGCGGCCGTACACGGTGCGCCGCAAGATGGACACGTCGTCGATTTCGAACACCACCGTATCGCCCAGACTGATCGTGTCGCCAGATCTCAGACCAACCATGCTCAGTTCGTCGTCCGACAACTCGTAGCGGTCGGGTCCCAGATGGTCGAACGGGATCATCACGTCGATGAACGGCGTGTCCACGTTCACGAAGATGCCAGCGCCGACCAGCGCCGACACCGTGCCCTCCATCAACTCGCCGACCTTGTCGCGCGCGTACAACGCACGGTACAGATCGACGACCTCGCGTTCGACGCTCATGGCGCCGCGCTCTCGGGCGCTGGCGGTGGTGGCCGCCGCGCGCAGCTCTTCGAGGGCCTTCGTCGACGTATCGGGCTTTGCGCCGCGCAGCAACTGCTTGATCGTGCGGTGGACGCGCAGATCCGGGTAGCGGCGGATTGGCGACGTGAAGTGCAGATACGCGTCGGACGCCAATCCAAAGTGCCCGATGTTGACGATGTCGTAGACGGCTTGCTTGAGCGAACGCAGCAGCAAACCCTCGAGCACGGTCTTCTTCTCGTGCTTGGCGATCCGCGCCAGCCACTTCGACAGCCCTTTGGGATCCTGCATCGATTCCAGATCGAATGGGATGCCCAGGGTTTCGGCAACTGCGCCCAGCCGTTCGAGCTTCTGCTCGTCGGGGCGGCCGTGAACGCGGTAGATGGCCGGGCTCTCCTTTTCACCGAGCCATCGAGCCACCAGTTCGTTTGCCAGCAGCATCAGCTCTTCGACGATTTCGTAGGTGCGTTTGACTCCCGGATCTTTGGCGCGGCGCACGACGTTGGTGGGCCGCAGCTCGTCGTCGAGTTCGACCTGCGCTTCGGGCAGATCGAGGTTCAACGCGCCGCGCTTCATGCGCGCTCGACGCAACTTGCCAGTGATCGAGGCCAGCACCTTCAGATCCTTCTTGAAGGCTTCCGCCTGCGGGCTCGAAGGCGGCTCTTGGGTGTAGCCCAGCGTGCGCGCCGCACTGCCGTACGTGATCATCGCGGCAGCGCACATGATGCCCTCGACCACCTCGAAGTGCTTCACTTTGGCGTCGGCATCGAGGTCGGCAATGACGCACATGCAATAGCGCTCTTGCTCGGGGAGCAGCGAGCACAAGTCAGCGGCGAGCACCTGGGGCAGCATCGGGATCGCGCGGTCCGGCAGGTAAATGGTGCAGCCTCGGCGTAGAGCCTCCTCGTCGAGGCTCGACCCTTCGACCACGTACTCACTGACGTCGGCGATGGCGATGTACACGCGGGTGCCGTGCGCCGTCTTTTCCGCAAATACCGCATCGTCGTGGTCGCGCGCGTCTTTGGGGTCAATCGTGAGAAACTTCACGTCGCGCAGATCCCTGCGACCCTCGGGGCTGAGTTTGCGCGCTCGCAGCGCCAGTCGTTCCGCTTCGGCGATGGCGGCCGGTGGGTGGTCTTCCTCGATCTGCTCGCGGATCTTTATCTTCGCGACTTCGACCTGGGCCTCGCCGGGTTTGCCCAGCACCGCAACGAGGTTGCCCTCCGGGTTCTCGTCGACCGACTGCGGAAAGCGCGTGATCTCCGCGACCGCAGCGTCGCCGTCTTGGGCTTCTCTGTAGCCGTCGAGCAGAACGATGGGCCCTCGCACGCGCGTGTCATCGGGTTCGAGCCACGCCGCCTTGCGCTTGCGGCGCACCACGCCGGCCACTCGTGGGTTGCGCCGTGCGCGGATCTCCACGACGCGCCCTTCACTGCCCCGCGCCGAGGTGCCCGTCACCTCGATGGCAACAGTGTCGCCGTGCAGGGCACCGCCGAGAGCTTCTGGGGGAACGAAGACGTCCGGCTTTCCGCTGGCCGCCACGAAGCCGAAACCTCGCGGGTGGACCGTCACCAAACCGACCCAGGCTTCGGCATGGCGCCGCCGTTTGGGCGCGGCGAAGCGGTTGCCGGATTCGCGTCGGATCGTGCCTTCCAGCGCCAACTGGCGCAGCAGCGTCAACAATGCGCGATAGGAAGGCTTCGCGACGCCACATTGCTCGGCGATGGCACCAGCGTGCAGCGCTTTGCCAGCCGTCTCGAGGCAGCGGAGGATTTCGTCGCGGTTGGGAAGCGGGGCCGCCATTGACCGCTTGTAGCCAACTCGAGATCTACACTCAAGAAAATGCTCCAGTGCCCCGGTATTCGCGGTTCGGCTCAGACTTTGGAGCCATGTATGCACGATTTCTGAACTGGCTGGCTGGCGCTTTCAACTCGATGGTAGTCGTTGGGTGGTAACTTAGCCCGCGCCCCGAGGATTTGCAGTTTTGCTGGGTTTTTGTGCTGGTATGCGCGCGCTGCTCAAAAAGGGAGATGTGGCGAGAAGGATTCTCCTAAGGTCTGCAGATCTGGCTTTCCCGCCAAAGGAGCTCGTTATGTTCACTTCCCCAAAGCGTTCTGTTGTTTTCCGCCCCCGCCATGCCGTGCTCGGTATCGCCTTGGCGGCGTTGTTGGCCGCCTGTGGCGACAGTAGTGAGGATCCGGAGACGACCACCGACGCTGGCGCCGACGCGGCGGCTCCGACGTCGCCGAGCCCCTCTCCCAGCGGCACGAACCCGGGGACTACGGACGACCCAGGACCGGGCAACACCGACGACATCTCGACGGACGACGCCACCGACGACGTCTCGACGGACGACGCCACCGACGATGTCTCGACGGACGACGCCACCGACGACGTCTCGACGGACGATGGCCCCGCGGACGCGTCGACGGACGATGGCCCAGCACCGAGCGCTGGCGACGGCGGAATGGTCAGTGCCGACGGCGGTGCCGACGCTGGACCGGCGCCCGAGCCGAACTGTGGCTCTGCGGGCCAAGCCTGCTGTGAAGGCGAGCAACCCTGCGTGGCCGATGGGCTGAGCTGCCGCTCCGGTCTGTGTGCTGAATGCGGCGGACCCGGCCAGGTGTGTTGTGCCGAGGATACTTGCGGTTCGGACGACCTGCTGTGTGTCGGTGGAGCCCTGTGCGCCGAGTGCGGCGGCCCGGGCCAGCCGTGCTGCGAAGGCGATAGCTGCTCTGAAGGCGGCTGCTGCGTGGGTGATTCCTGCGTCGCGCCCGGTGAGAGCTGCGCCGAAGGCGACGGTATGTGCACCGCCGGGCAATGCGACAACTGTGGCGACACCGGTCAGCGCTGTTGCGCCGGCGGGATCTGCGAAACTGACGGCACGGCCTGCTTGGGTGCAACTGGCGATTCACGCGGCGTCTGCGGCGAATGCGGCGGACCCGGTCAAGAGTGCTGTCCCGACAGCACCTGCCAAGACGGCTACGCCTGTGGTGGCGACGTTTGTCGTCAGTGTGGCGGCGCGGGTCAGCCGTGTTGTGCCGAAGACGCCTGTAGCGGCGAGCTGACCTGCAACACCATCGACGGCGAATCGCAATGTCTGGCGTGCGGCGGGGAAGGCCAGGCCTGTTGCGAAGGTCGTGAATGCGCCGTGGGTTCCTGCGAGGGCGGCAACGGCGGAATGTGCGTCGGGAGCGAACCTGCGCAGACCGATTGCGGCGCGGACGGGATGCCGTGCTGCGAGGGACGCGAGTGTGACGGCTCGACCTGCGTCGGCATTGGCGACAACGCGATGTGCCGAGCCGAGTGCGGGGATGTCGGGCAGGAGTGCTGCGCTGTCGCCGGTTCGGGTTGTGGCGCGGGTCTGGACTGCAACGCCCGCGATCGCTGCGTCAACTGACGGCGCCGTGGCTCGATGTGGCCGGCGCGGCGCGAACGCCGGCCACTGCGAGCCACTTCCCTTCAGTACTTACGATCGATTCTCAGGAATAACGCTGGAGACAGTGGTGCCAGCCATCGCCGTCTGCGTTGCGGATTTGAGTGTTGACCTGTATCTTGACGGTTCCGGGTGCCTGAATGCCGAGCCCCTTTCGCGTCCCCTCTTTGACGTCGTACTCCCAGACGTCCCATCCACCCCAAAATAGACCGTAGTCAACACGTGCGCGTACGCGCAGCTGGATCTTGCCGCGATACGATGCCGCGCTGACCGATCCCGTCCGAAGACCGGTGATTGTGGCATCGTCGTCGCCGGTTCGGCGCGTGTGGCGGATTTCTGGGTCGGCTTCGCCACCCATGCAATGAGTGTTCTCGATGAACCGGCTCTTCGTGTACTTCGAGTCGTCTCCAGTATCTGTCGTTGGTGTACTGGCGAGCGAGAGGTGAGAAAAAGACTCCGACGCAGCCAGGTCCGGCTTGCCTTCAGTGAGTGGTTCTTCTGGGGCGCTCTTGTCGATGCCATTGTCGGCCAAGAACTCTTGCAATAGGGTCGTTCGCTGCTCTTCCGTGAGGCTGGCGAAAGCTTCCTCGCGGTCCGCAATGTCACGCAGCTCCTGCGGCATCTCCTCTCCTGGTAGTGCGAGGGCAAATAGCTCTCGCACCGACTTGGGTTCGTCAATGGTCGCCAAAAGGGGATCGCCGAGCTCGTTGGCTTCCGCGGCAATCACTAGGCCCGGCCCCACCTCGCGCCAGGTGATCGTATGGCCTTCTTCGATTGTCGCCGTGTAGGACGCTATGTCCCCGTCAGCCATCTCCGGAGCGGGCACGTCCCCCGAGTTCTCGCCGGGCGCCGCCTCCATCTCAGGCTCCGCTGCGCCGCACGCCACGAGCGTGGCCACACTCGCCAAAGCAATCATGCGCTGAGCTCCGCCAAGCATCTTCTTCATCTTGTTGTCTCCTCGTTGGTCTGGATGGCTTCGAGTAATTTCGAGCCGATGCCGACCAAAGGAGCAAAGCCCATACCAGAGTCCCAGCATGTCCTCGCGAAACCCGGTATCCCCACGATGGGAAGCGGCCATTCGTTAACGGCAGCAGGCTTCTACCGAACAAGAACCACAATCCGCTTAACGCAGCGAATGCTGCCGCTTGGCGGGCCGTCACGGCATCGATGTGGCCAACCTCGACCAAGAGGTGTCCGGATCCGACCGGAAGTGATCGCAATCGTTCGTGCGACGAGCACAAGCGCCACGCGGACCGCCAAGCAGACCGCGCTTCCTGTCGCGTAAGTTCGAGGGATCAACCGCTACGGTGCTCGAGATTCGCCCTGTGACGTTCCGGGCGGCGCCCCTGCTATGTTCGCAGTCCAGCGTTGCTGCCAGTTCGATTGTGCTTGCCGTTTGAACCGTTGGTTCTGCGAGTCCTCAGGGTCTGGCTTGCCTGATCCGGTTCGAGCGCTCGCGATACCTTCGCTGCGATGGATCGGGGACTCCGGATGACAGGGTTGGCGACGGCGCTCATGCTGGTTGGCTGCACATGGGCGCTATGCGGCGCCGGCCAGTTCTCGGATCTCCTGCATGCTCTTTTCGTCGCCGACGACGATCAGGTGCGCTCGGGGTTGCAGCAGGTGCTCGGCGCGGGGGTTGTGGATGAAGGTGCCGTCGGGCTCGCACACGCCGACGACCAGTGCGTTGGTGGTGCCCCGCAGGGCCGCTTCGCGCAGCGTCTTGCCGGCGAGCGCAGAGTGGGGCGAAATCTCGACGTCTTCCATGTGGTAGTCGCGATTGTTGGCTTGCACGCCGTCGAGGAACTGCACGGTGCGCGGCCGAACCAACTCGCTCGCGAGGCGGAAGCCGCCGATCTGATAGGGGCTGACCAGCTTGTCGACGCCCGCCTTGCGCAGCTTGGGTTCGTTCTCCTTGTCGAGCACTTTGGCCGCGATGGTCAGCTCCGTGTTCAGTGTTCGCGATGAGAGCGCGACGAACACGTTGTCGCGATCCTCGGTCAGGGCGGCGACCAGGCCTTTGGCCTTCTGTACACCAGCGGCGATTAGGGCGTGGTCGTCAGTGGCGTCGCCGACGACATAGACCAGCTTCCCCCCATACTGATCGTGGTTCATGCGTTCGAGCAGTTGCTCGTTCTGATCGATGGCGACCACGGGTTGCCCCAGCGCGACCAGCTCGGCGAGGCAATACCGACCGGTGCGCCCGCATCCAGCGACGATGTAGTGGTTCTTCATCTGTTCGAGCTTTCTCATCATGCGTCGCCTCCGCACCGCCTTGCCGATCACGCCTTCGACCAGCATCGCCGTCATCGTCGACTCGAAGAAGGCCAAGGCCACCACACCGCTGACGATCAACGCCGCGACGACACCGCGCGTGCCGGAATAGTTCACCAGTGCCGGCGGCTCACCGAAGCCGACCGTCGAGACCGTGATCAACGCGAAGTAGCAGGTCTCGGCTAGCGAGAAGTCGCCGTGGGTCAACCACCACAGCGCGACGCCACCCGCAAGCACGACGGCCCCCAAGACTGCCAACGCCAGCAATACGCGCTGCGACCAGGGTACCTGCACCCGCTCGCCATACTGGACATCCGCGCGTCCGTCGATGCCCTCGTTGGGGGCTGGGCTGGATCCGGTCCCCAGCAGAAGGGCTGCTGCGACCCACCTTCCATCGGCGCTGGGCGGCGACAGAGTCGCCGCTGACCTCGCGCTTTTGGACGCGAGGCCGGCACGGGTTGCTCGGCGTTTGCGGGGCACCCGGGCGACACTCGGCGAGTCGCCCCGGCGAATGTGGCGCTGTGCTCCAAAGTCGCTATAAGCCAGCACCGTGCTGCAGAAACACTGGCTCAATCTGTATCGCATCCTGACGTTGGTCGCGACGCTGGTCAGCGCGCTGCTGTACGTGCATTACCTCGACCCCGGGGACTCGACGTTGTGCGGTGGGGCCTCAGGTTGCGAGGCGGTTCGCCGCAGTGGGTTTTCGTACTTTGGGACGCCCTACCTGAACATCCCGCTGATCGGCATGTTGGCCTACGGCGTATTGCTCGTCGACTCGCTCGGCCCACTCGATGCGGCGCGCGCCAACCGCATCCGGCTCATGGCGGGAGCCGGGGGCGTCTTCGCGCTGGTCTTCGTGATCTGGCAGGCGATCGGAATCGGCCGCTTCTGCTGGTTGTGTATCACCGTCGACAGCTCCGCGATTGGTGCCGCATTCGTTGCTCAGGCGGTGTACGCGGCGCGCGAAACACAGGTACCCGTCTTGCGATCGTGGGCTTGGCTGGCGCTGCTGGCCTCGGTGGTGGGGCTGCCCGTGCTTTGGCCGGTAGTCAAACCGCCTTCCTCGGTGCCCAGCGAGGTGCGCGAGCTGTTTGTCGAGGGCAAGATCAACGTCATCGAGTTTGCGGACTTTCAGTGCCCTCACTGCCGCAACCTGCACCCGACGCTCAAAGCGCTCGTCGACGAGTACGGGGATCGTGTGCACTTTCGTCGACTCCACATGCCGCTCGGCATGCACGTGCTGGCCGAGGGCGCCGCGAAGGCAGCCGTGTGCGGTGAAGCCCAGGGCAAGGGCGAAGAGATGGCGGATCTGTTGTTCGAAGGTGAACTGGGACCCAAACACTATCTCTCCTACGCCAAGGATCTCGAGCTCGACCTCGGGCAGTTCGAGAAGTGCCTGGAGGCAGAGTCGACCCAAGAAGCGGTCAGCGCAGACGTCGTGCGCTTTCGCACGGCAGGATTGCGAGGCCTGCCGACCACGTTCGTAGGTGAACAATTGATTCGTGGTGCGCGGCCGATGCCCGTGTTCAAAGAGGCGTTCGAACGCGCGGCCCAGAAGGAGTCGAGGTTCTCCATTCCGGGTGGGGTGTTCTTGGCCCTGTGCGTAGCGTTGTGCGCGGCGCTCGTGTGGTTTGGGCGGGTCCGGCGGCCCGCTGCCGATGCGCGAGCCTGATTGCGCCGTTCCCCTGGGAGGGGCACTGCGCTCGACTGTGAGGCGAGGCGTCGACTGGCCCGGAGCCGAGCGGCGAGCTAGAGTTTGTGATGTCACATCAAGAAGTTCCACTTTCGGTCTTTCAGTCGCTTCCCAAGACCGACCTTCACGTGCACCTCGACGGCTCTTTGCGCCTCGAGACGATGCTCGAACTGGCCGAGCAAGACGGGGTGAGACTTCCGGCGACCACCGCAGAGGGGCTGCACGACGCCATCGGCGTTGGCCGCAACTGTGGCTCTCTCGAAGAGTACCTGCGTGGCTTTGCCATCACGCTCAGCGTGATGCAGACCGAGCAATCGCTCAGTCGTATCGCCTACGAGCTCGCCCAAGACGCTCATCGCGAGAACGTGCGCTACATGGAAGTGCGCTACTCGCCGATGCTC
The DNA here is from genome assembly GCA_003235365.1 of Deltaproteobacteria bacterium. Lineage (GTDB taxonomy): Bacteria > Myxococcota_A > Polyangia > Polyangiales > Polyangiaceae > SZUA-265. Next base: position 32,712 of record QJWJ01000289.1, on the reverse strand, counting down.
CACACGCAGCGTGACATGAAGCTGACTCAAGTCGTCGAGGCGGTGCTCGACGGGTTGACCCGTGCCACTGAGAACCTCGGCATTCGGTCCAGCGTCATCTTGTGCGGGATCCGCAACATCTCGCCGGAGAGTTCCTACGAGATGGCCAAACTGGCCGTCGCGTACAAGGGTCGTGGGGTGGTCGGTTACGACCTGGCCGGGGCGGAAGAAGATCACCCGCCCAAGCGCCACAAAGAGGCGTTCGAGCTGGTGCGCAACAACAACGTCAATTGCACGATCCACGCGGGCGAAGCTTACGGACCCGAATCGATCGCGCAGGCCATTCACGACTGCGGTGCCCACCGCATCGGTCACGGTTGCCGGCTCATCGAGGATGGCGATCTGCTGCACTACGTCAACGACCACCGAGTGCCGCTCGAGTGTTGTCCGTCGAGCAACGTACAGACGGGCGCCGTGCGCGACCTCGAATCACACCCGCTCAAACTCTATTTCGATCTGGGCCTGCGGGTAACGATCAACACGGACAACCGGCTCATCACCGACACGACGGTGTCACGCGAGTTGTGGCTCGTGCACACCAAGATGGGCGTCAGTTTCCCCGACATGCGCAGCATGGTGTTGTCTGGGTTCAAGTCTGCGTTCTTGCCGTTTCACGAGAAGCGCGCGCTCATGCGGCGAGCCGCCGAAGAACTGGCGCAATACGCCGATGACGGCACGCGCTTGCCGGCGGTCGGTCCGGAACCGGAAAGTCGGCGCGTGGGCAACGACGCGGGCGATGCGCCCGCTGCGGCGGACAAGCCGAACTGACAATCCGCCGTCGATCCGCCGTGTATCGCGCATTCCGCGGTGGGCATGCGGGGGGAGTTGGTGGTAACTGGCCTGGGCAGTGCGGCCCGGCTTCCCTCTTTCTCCCGCTTCGAGCGAGCAACGCAGTGCTGCCGCGTGTGCGCCACGCTGGCAGTCCACGTGGCTGCTCCTGCTGCTGACGTTCGTGTTGGCGGGGCTGCTACCCGCGTGTGAGCAGGCAAAGAAGCTGCCGCTGCTGCGCCAAGCGGTCGGTGACGAAGAGCCGCCTGCTCGCGAACCCGGCGCCCCGGTACAACCTCCGGAACAGCCGGAGTTTCGCGATCTACTGGAGGATGCCCCTCTGTGCGACATTCGGCATCGCGGCCTGGCCATCGACGTTGCGTCCGACTGGGCGAACGCGCATCGCGGGTTCGTCGTGGGGCCGTTCGACGATGTTACACCGGTGAAGATCGCCGCGGTCGGGATGGGTGCGGTGCGCACCGGCAAACTGGTCTACGACTTCTGGCTCGACCGTGAGGCGAGCAACGTCTTCGTCGAGTTGCGCGGGCGCGCGAACTCGGCGCGGAGTCTCTCGCTCGACGTCGACAACTACCGCCTCGGCCAGCAGCGCCTCGATAGGGACCAGTCCGAAGTGCTGAAGTTCGGCCCCGCGCCAAAACCTCTCGCCGCCGGTCGTCACCGCCTGACGTTGCGATTTCATGGGCGGCGCCGTAGCGACGACCTGACGCGCGTCCATCTGGAATGGCTTCGCGTGTTCGTCCCGGACAACCACGAGGGTGGCTACGTGGCGCCCACCAGGCACAACGTGTTGCAGGACGTCGTGCTGGCGGACGAGCCGCGCCGTGGTTTGTCGTTGCGCCCGCCGGGGAGCATGCGCTGCCCGGCGTATCCCGTGCACGGGACACGCTTGCACCTCGACGTCGGGTATTGGGGCAGCGGGCGCGGTGTGGCCCAAGTTCGAGCGCTCACCCACGATGGGCGTAGCGTCGTGCTCGCCGAACGCGAGGTGCTGGGCGAAGAAGAAGGCGGCAAATGGATCCCGCTGGAGCTGAGTCTCGACGGCTTTGCAGATCGCTTGATCTCCCTCGAGTTCGTCGCGGTCGATGGCGCCGACGGGGGTCGAGTCGTGTTTGCGGAGCCGCGCTTGGCGCTTCCTCGCAAGAAGAGTCCTCACCCGAAAACGAAGACGGTGGTGTTGGTGGTCGCGGGCGGTCTGAGCCGCAAGTTGATCCCGCCCTGGGGTGATCGTTCGAACCTGCCGAACCTGTTCGGGCTCGCTTGCCGATCGAGCATCAGATGCTCGACCCGGCGGCGGCAATCCCCAAAGACCTCAAGCTGCTCGGCGAGCGGTTGCGACCCAACGGCGTTTCGTCGGCGTTTTTCACCAACGTGCCGTACACCTTCTCGGCGTTTGGCTTCGACCGAGGGTGGAGCGAGTTCGAGCAGTTCTCGCCCGTCGAGGACATTCCTGCGACGGCGCCGTTGCGCGCAGGGCGCCTGTGGCTGCACAAGGCTTTGGAACGCGACGACGAGCGCGCGCACCTGTTGGTCGTGCACCTCAGCGGCGCTCACCCGCCCTGGGACGTGACCGTCGACAATGCCAAGATCCTCCCGCCCAAGGAGTACAGTGGTCGCATCGACCCGCGGCGTGGTGCGGTGGTACTTCGCGATCTGCGCAACTCTCGCCGCCACCCGACACTGAGCAACGACGACTGGACGCGCCTCGACGCACTCCAGCGCGTGGCGATCCACAAGCTCGACGGCAGCTTCGGTTTGCTCAAGCGCACGTTGGAGGAAGCGGGCAAGTGGGATGACGCGCTGGTGATCCTCATGGGCGACGTGGCAATGGGCGATCCTCCGGCGCTGCCTTTCGTCCCGTTTGGCGCCCTCGACGAAGGTCGCTTGGCGTCACCGCTCTTGGTGAAGCTGCCGGGGGTGAGCAAGACCCGAACACTGCACCAGCGCTTCGGTCCAGAGACCGTATCCAAGGCGATTCACGAAGCGTTGGGGTTGAAGTGGTTGGGAGATCCGGTCGCGCCGAGTCTGTTCGACGTGGCTCAGGAGCAGGTGGGATTGCTCGGCCCTTCGGGCATGCTTGCACGGCAAGGGCATAGCTTCGCCTACTACCTCGGCGCGTGGCGGATGAGTGGCGTGCTGGGCGAGGATCCGTTCCTCTGCGATCTCGAGGTCGACCCGACTTGTGGACAGAACCTCCTCGCCGAGCAACCGTTCGTCGCGCAATGGATGTGGCGTGCGCTGCTTCAGGCCCAACGTAGCGTTTCTGAGACTCAGCACCCCAGGCAGAGTGCCAAAGTCGATGACGAGACCCGCGCCGCCCTGCAAGTCTATGGGCTGTGACGTCAGGGCTGAGCGCGCGCCCGAGAAATGTCGTGACACGGCGTGCGCATGTTGCGGAAATCGTCAACAATGCCGGCAGATGACGCAGAGCCGGTTTTTGCCCCACTGTTGCCACGGCTCGAGTTTGGACAAGCTCCGTTCAATGATGATTCGACACGGGGCCCTTCATCGCGCTCTGTTCGTCTTGGTGCTGGGCTTGCTCGTCGCCCGAGAGACGGCGGCCCAACCGATGCAAGATTTCGCCGTGGCCCAGCCCGCGGCGGAAGCGGACGAAGAACGAGTGTCAAGTGCGGCTGACTCCGCGCCGCCCGTTGCTGCCGTCGAGAGCCGTTGGCGTGAGCTGTACGCCCGCGTGAGCCCGAGTATCGTGTTGATTAGACGGGGTAACGCCGAGGGTACGGGCTTCTTGTTCGGCTCACAGCGCCACATCGCCACGGCGTTGCACGTCGTCAGCCACGTCGGCACGGTTTGGGTGGTGACCAAAGACGGCAAACCGCGCGAGGGCAAGGTCGTCGCGTGGGACGAGGAGTGGGACATCGCCATCATCGAGATCGAGCAACCGATCGCCGCGCCGGTGTTGCACGCTGTGGGCAAAGACCAGGGGCAAGTGGGCGACATGGTAGCGGCCATCGGTAACCCATGGGGCGCTGAGCAACGCAAACGCAAGGGGTCTGAAGCGCCGGTGTGGGCCTTGAGCCAAGGTGTGATCAGCGCTCCGCCCGGGGACTTCGTGCAGACCGATGCGCCGGTGAACCCGGGCAACTCCGGCGGCCCACTGTTGACCCGCGACGCGGAGGTCGTCGGCGTCGTCGTCGTGCGCATCGCAGACGCAGACGGCATCTCGTTTGCGACTTCAGCCTCTCACCTGCAAGCACTCTACGGACGGATCGGCCAACAGGGCGAGTACAGCCCCGACGTCGATCGCTGGCAGTGGCAGCTATCTTGGGTGCCAGTCGCCGAGCGGCAACTCGCGGGCGTGCTACTCGGGGGTCGTTGGGCAATGACCGAATTGCTGGGCATCACGGTGCGCGGCGCGCGGTTGTGGGGCGATACCGAGGTCGTCTCGTCGTTCGAACTCACCCAGCGCGATCGCTGGATGGTCGAGGCAGAGATGTCCGCGCGCTTCGGCTCGGACGAGGGCGGCCTTCTGCTCGGTGTCGGCATTGCCTCGTCGTGGGACGAGATCACCGACAGCACCGCGGTCATCTCTGGGGCGAGCATCTCGGAGCAACGCGACACGCGCTCTGCCTCGACTCGCCGCATGGTCGTCAGTGCGGGTCTGTTCGGATCACCGGTATTGGTCGACACGGGCGTGTACTTCTTTGGTGGTGAACCCATCACGGCGCGTCTCGGTTTGGGCTTGCTCTTCTGAGCCGCGTCGACCCGGCGGATTGCGCTTCGCTGTTCAGCGAGTTCGCGATTCAACGAGCCCCGCTCAATGGCCGCCGTCGGGTGGACTGTCGAGCAACACGACGTCGTCACCGACGTGGATGGCGGCGCCCTCGAGAACGCGCGCCGTGATCCCCGCAAGCCCGCGTGTGGCGTTGTAGCCGCCGAACCCCAGCGTTGCTTCGAGTCGAGAACACGGATGACAGTGCCCCGTCCCTTCCAGCAATGCCTCGCCGATTCGGAAGCGCGCTCGTCGAAGACTCAGAACGTTCAGCCGCGACACGACCAGATTGCGTCGCAACAGTGACGGTTCGACGCGGTCGACGCCCAGGAAACTGGCAATGGTCGGCAAGTGCTCGGCCTGGATCAGCGTTACCTGACGACTGCGGCCGGGCTTGTTTGCACTGCGGTCGCCGTCGATTCCCCGCTGTGTGATCAGCTGTGCGCTTTGGGGCTCCAACATCGCAGCGCGTCGCTCCGGTCGGAGTCCGATCCATTCCACGCACCCACGTTGGGGGCTACGACTGAGCAATTCGGCGAGTGTAAGCATTGCATTTGCGTCTGTGGCGCGCGGGGCCGCCTCGAAACGAATGGTCGAAATAGCCGGCGCTGTGGACGTTCAGATGCCGCGCTGACCGTCCCAGCGCTCGACGTGGAGGCGGGGCGAAAGCTTCAACTCACGCTCGGCACACCACTGCTGTACCAGGGGCAGCACGCGTCGGTACTCGTCGCGTCGCGCCGCCCGTGGCATCAACTGGACGCGGTGCCTGGGCCAATTCAGTTGCGTCGCCCAGCTCTGCGCTTCGTCGGCATCGGCAGCCGTTTCGACGACGAACTTCAGCCACGCCCGATCCGTATCGCGCAACGCGAGCAGCGCTTCGGGCATGTCCCGACGGTTGCTGGGTTCACCGCTGTTGCGCAGTTTTGGTGAAACGTTCCATTGGCCCACTCGCTCGAGCAGTGGCAGTGACGGGCGAATCGTGCCGTTGGTTTCGACCTCTACGGGCAGGTCAGCTGGCAAGTTAGCAACCAAAGTGCGAAGTTCTCTTTGTTGCAGCAGCGGCTCACCACCGGTGATCACCAGTCGTTGCGTGTTGCGGAGCCGCTGCAGGAGCTGGTCGACGCTCGCCACGGTCGTGTTTGCATCGCGCGCAAAGCGCCGCCAGTCCCAGCTGTACGGTGTATCGCACCAGCTGCATGCCAGGTTGCATCCCGCAAGGCGCAAGAAGGTACAAGGAATGCCAACCGAGGGCCCCTCGCCCTGCACGCTATCGAACACTTCGGAAATGCGAAGTGACGCGCTGAGCGGAGTTGCAGGAGTCGGCTGAAGCATGAGGGGGCGCGGAGGGTAAGGCGGTGTTGGCTCGGGAGCAACCATGGACACAAAAATGCTTGCCGTATGCACGCTTGGCGGTGCCCGCGACACTGGCGCGCACCGATCAAAATCTGCTCGATATTCTCAGAATCGGTTCCCAGCCACATCACGCCGTTTTTCGGGTCGGGGGGAGGATGCCGTGATATGAGGCGCCCATGACATCAAGCAAGCGGCAGGGTCGACCCCTAGACGTTCACCGCAAGGTCGAATGCCAAACCGGGTTCCATCGGTTGGCGGAGGGTTCCGTCCTTTACCGTTGTGAAGGGACCGTCGTGCTCGCAACGGCCAGCGTGGACGACAGCGTCCCGCGTTTTCTCGAAGGAACCGGACAAGGCTGGTTGACGGCCGAGTACCAGATGCATCCCCGCGCCAACCCGCACCGGCGGGAGCGGCGTGACGGTCGCAAAGGAGAGCTGTCCGGAAGGGCAAGAGAGATCGAACGCTTGATAGGGCGAGCACTTCGGGCTGCCGTGGATATGGATCGATTGGGTGAACGTACCATCCAGGTCGATTGCGACGTGCTCGAGGCCGACGGCGGAACGCGTACCGCCTCGATTACCGCGGGGTGGATAGCTCTGGCTTTGGCAGCCCATCGCATGTTCGCCAACGGTCAGCTCAAGGGACCGATCCTTCGCGACCAGGTGGCGGCGATCAGCGTCGGGCACGTCGATGGGCAGCTGGCACTCGACCTGTGTTACGCCGAAGACAGCACGGCGCGCGTCGACATGAACGTCGTGGGTACGGCGAAGGGTCACGTCGTCGAGGTGCAAGGGACGGCGGAGGGCGTTGCCGTTCCGCGCGGCGATGTCGACTCGATGCTCGACCTGGCCCTGGCTGGGATCGCATCTTTGTGCAACGTACAAAACGCGGCGCTGCAGGAGGCGGGCGTCAAGTTGGACCGGATCTTGAAGGGGGCCACCCAATAGACGTTTTGCGCTGGCTCCGACCTCCACGGGTTGAGCGAGTGCGACGACGCGCCGTTGAGTGAGTTGGTACCCACCGCATCTGCACCGCATCTCCATCATGAGCAATCTAGGCGAACAACCCCCCAAGAACGGCGGGCGAGTCACGTTGAAGCTGGCGGCGCTCGAGGATCAGCGCGTTCGCTATCTGTTCACGCTGCTCACCAGCAGCACCCAGCACGACGGCGCGCTTTCCATCGACGTCGAGGGCGGCCAAGTCCAGATTGAGGAGGGCGAGCCCGACGTGCGAGACGAGTGGATGATGGAGCTCGTGCATTCGCTCGTGCGCGGGGCGTGGCGCAACCGTGAGCAGTACGGCTGGCCACGGCGCATCACGCGCTGGCGTCCGACGCCACGCCAACGCGGGGAGTGAGGCGTGGCGGTGGCACCTTCGGGGATCGTCACGCTGTTGACGGACTTCGGGCTGCGCGATCCGTTCGTCGGGGTGATGAAGGGCGTTATGCTGGGCCATTGCCCCGCGCTGAGTTTCATCGATTTGACCCACGACATCGCGCCCCAAGACGTCGCGGCAGCGGCCTTTTGGTTGGGGCACGCCTACCGCTACTTTCCCGAGGGCACTGTGCACTTGGCGGTGGTCGACCCCGGGGTGGGTTCCAGTCGGCGCGCGCTCGCTGCGCTTTGCGACGGTCACTACTTCGTCGCGCCGGACAATGGCGTGCTCGGCGCCGTGTTGGGCGCGGACGCTTCTGTGGTGCAACTCGAGGTGCCACAGACGGCCAGCCGCACCTTCCACGGACGTGATGTCTTTGCGCCGGCAGCGGCAGCGCTGGCTTCGGGGCAGCCCCCGAGTGCGCTAGGCGCGACGGTGACCGATTGGCTGAGTATCGCCAGCGCTGCGCCGGTGGTCGGAGAGCATACCAGCGTTGGGCAGGTCATGGTCGTCGATCATTTCGGCAATTTGATCAGCAACGTGCGGTTGGACGCGACGCGTGACGTCGCTCACGTCATTTGCAAAGGAATGCAGCTGCCCTGGGTTCGAAGCTACGCAGATGCTCAGCCTGGTGAGATTGTCGCGTTGCTCGATTCCTGGGGTTTGGTCGAGATCGCCGCGCGCAACAGCAATGCGGCGGCGAAACTCGGCGCCGGCCCGGGCGAAGCGATCGAGCTGCACTATCGCGCGTAGCCGGTGTGGCCCCGCGGGCATCACCCCGCGGGGGCCGATCGGGGCCGGTGCATCGCGGTGGTGTCTCGGAGATCCGTTCCAGACTCGGCTCCCGTGCGTTCGACGGTGGAGAGATTGAAGTGTCGGTGCGATTGCACCATGCTTGCGCCATGCGCAACACCGCGATTGTAGGCTTTTTGTTGGCACTCGGGTGTGGAGCGGGGCAGGCCCCGGCGCCGGCAAATCCGGTCGCTCCCGCTTCGTCCAAGGCCGTCGCCAAGCTGCCCGTGGCGAAACCGCCGCTGGTCGTCGGTCGGGAGGCGTTGCTGGCCAGCGACTATCCGAAGGCTCTCGCGGCGTTCGCCAAGGCGCAGAACGATCCGAGCAGTGCCGCTGCAGCGACGCTGGGTGTGGTGCGAGTGCAGCGCCTCACGGGGCGCTACGCGGAAGCCAGCGCTGAGCGCCCGGACGTCGGTGGTGACGTCGGGTTCGAAATCGTCGTGGAGCGCGCGTTGGCACTGCGCGCGATCGGTAAGGTGGACGAGGCCATCGCTCTGTTGCAGCCGCTGGCGAGCGCTTCGCCGCCTCGGGTCCGGCTGACTCTCGGTGAGTTTCTGTTGGAGGTCGGTAAGCGAGACGAAGCGGAGGTCGTGCTGATGACACTCATCAGCGACTACAACGACGACGTGATCCGCGAAGACGACGTCAAGGCGCTGGCCATGGTCGGTCGCGCGGCGCACTTTCTGCGAAGCCCCGAGGACGCCAACGATGCGTTCAATCAATCGGAACTCGCGGGCAAGGCCGACGACGAGTCGCTGTTGTGGCGTGCCGAGCTGTTTCTGGAGAAGTACGACCCTGGACACGCCGAAGAAGTGCTCAGCGAGATCCTCGAGCACGCGCCCCACCACCCTGACGCGCTGGTCATGATGGCGCGGGTTGCTCTGGAACAAGCGCTCGACTTCGAAGCCGTACGCGGACTGATCGCCGACGCTTTGAAAGTAAACCCGAAGCACACCGGAGCGCGTGCGGTGCTTGCGGGTCTTGCTTTGCGCGACATGCTGCTCGAGCAGGCGCTGAACGAGGTGAACCAAGGTTTGGCAACCAACCCTCGCGATCTCGAGCTCCTGAGCATGCTCGGCGCGACCAAGTTCCTCAGCGAAGATCAGGCTGGGTTCGAACGGGTACGTGACCAGGTGCTCGCCTACAATCCGAACTACACGCGGTTCTTCCAGACCGTGGGAACATTTGCCGATTGGGAGCATCGCTATCAAGAGATCGTCGATATGATGCGGCAGGCGGTTCGCATCGATCCGGGAGACGCCTCCGCTCAGGCCGCACTCGGCTTCAACTTGATTCGCAACGGCGACGACGCGGGCGGGGTGTTGGCGTTGCGCTCGGCGTTCAAGAAGGACCCGTACAACGTTCGGGTGTACAACACGCTGCAACTGTATCGCGAGGTCATTCCCAAGCAGTACGTCGACGTTCTGGGCGATCCGTTCAAATTTCGCTACCCCAACGACGAGCGCGCCGTGCTCGAGCGTTACGTCCCCGGGCTGATGAAAGAGGCGTGGGGCCTGATGCGCGGCTACTACGGGTTTACACCTGCGACGCCCGTCGGTGTCGAGTTGTACTCTCAGCGAGAGAACTTTGCGATACGTACCAGTGGCCTGCCCCGCACGGCCATTTCCGGCGTGTGTTTCGGCAAGACCCTGGCCAGCATGACGCCGCGCAACGAGGCCTTCAATTTGAGCATGACCTTGTGGCACGAGCTAGCTCACGTCTTTCACATTCAGTTGTCCAAGAACCGGGTGCCGCGCTGGTTCACCGAGGGGCTTGCAGAATACGAGACCATGGTGGCTCGCCGCGAGTGGCGACGAGAACACGACGCGGAGTTGTTCGCCGCGTTGCGCGAGCAGCGCCTGCCGAAACTCGGCGCGATGAACGAAGCTTTCACTCACGCCGAAGACGTCGGTGATGTGGCGCTTGCCTACTACGCGTCGAGCCAGATCGTCGATATGCTGGCAACGAACTACGGGCGCCCCAAACTGCGACAGATGCTCGTTTTGTGGGGCGAAGGAAAACGCACGGAAGAGGTAGTGACTCAGGCTTTGGGCAAGACGACGGCACAGCTCGACGACGAGTTCAAGGCGTTCGTTGCCCAACGGCTGTCGCGCTACGACACACAATTTCTGCCTCTTGCCCGCGTGGGTGACCCGCGCAAGGTGCAGCAGGCGGCAGAGGCACATCCCGACGACCCCGACGTGCAAGTGCGCCTGGCTCTGCTCGCGTTGCGTCACGGCGGCGACGATCTGGCGACCGAAGCCGTTCGCAAGGCGCTGCAGACCAATCCGAAGCACCCCGACGCGTTGTTCTTGAAAGCCAAGATCGCAATGCAAAAGGGGAATCACATCTTGGCCCAGGCGATCTTGGCCAAGCTCACTGAGCTCGGATTCGATGGTTACCAGCAGCAGATGTTGGCGGCGCGTGCTGCTGTGGCGCAGCAAGCTGCTGGCGACGAAATCGACCAGGCGTTGACGCGCGCGCACGAGTTCGACCCCACGCAGGCAGAGCCCTTGTACGGCTTGCTCGAGCGCAGTCGCAGCGACGCCGTCAAGCGAACGTACTGGTTGCAAAAGCTGACTGAGCTCGACGAGCACAACGGCGACGTGTTTCGCGACTACGCCTTGGCATTGCTCGAAGCTGGCAAGCAGGAAGAGGCGGTCGAGGCGGGTTTGTCGGGCGTGTATGCCGCCATGGAAGATCCATCGACGCATGTGGTCTACGCCAAGGCGCTCGGCGCTTCTGGTAAACGAAAGGCCGCACGGCAAGCGTTCGAGGCTGCGCTCCTGTGTCCGGCGTCGCCCGAGGTTTTGGCGGAGGCGCACCTGGCCTACGCCGAGTTCCTACGCGGTGCGGGTAGCCTCGGAGATGCCAAGGTACAAGAGGACAAGGCCGCTGAGCTGCGCAAGCAAGCGCCGGCGACTGCTCCGCCCGTTCCGTGACTGAGTTCCGTGACTGAGGGTTGCCGGTCGGGAGAGTGCGCGTATCAGCGCTCAGTGGGGAACTTGGCCAGCTTGTACTGCAGGGTTCGACGGTGGATCCCCAGCACTCGTGCCGCTTTCGAAATGTTGCCGCCGCACTCGGTCAGGACCCGTTCGATGTGTTCCCGTTCGACCTTGGCCAGCGAAGGGGTTTGACCAGCGAGCGTTTCCTCGTCGAGCTCTTCATCATCGCCGGTGAGGGAAGCAAGCAGCTGGTCGGCGTTGCAGGGTTTGACCAAGTAGTTCGTCACGCCCAGACGCATCGCCTCGACGGCCGTGGCGATGGTGCCGAAGCCAGTGAGTACGACGACGGGCGTTTCCGGCACACGCGTGCACAGTTCTTTGACGAATTGCAGACCCGATACTTCCGGCATGCGCAGATCCGTGACGACCGCATCGATCGCGTTTGCATTCAGTTGGGCGAGCCCTTCGCTGGGCGAGGCTGCCTCGACGACCGTCACTCCTCGGTCGCGCAGTGCCAAGGCCATGCGTTGGCGAAAACGCTGATCGTCGTCGATGAGCAATAGCGTCGTTGGATCCATCACTCAGCAGTGTGTGGCACGAGTTCGGGGCGCGCCCGGGGAATGTGCAGTTCGACCCGGGTGCCTGAGCCTGTGGTCGATTCGATGCGAAGCTCTCCAGAGACGCTCAGCGCGAAGGCGTTGACCAAGAATAGCCCCAGACCCATGCCACGTCCCGGCTCCTTCGTCGTGAAAAACGGGGTGAGGGCTTGCGCCAGTGTGTCGGAGTCCATCCCCGGTCCACGGTCGGTGACGGCGAAGACGACACACTGCGACTGTTGGTGCACGTGCAACGTCACTGGTGAGCGTTGCCTGTCGCTCTGCGCGTCGAGCGCGTTGGATAGCACCCGTCGCAGCGCAGCAACCGCGTGCTCTTCGTGACACGCCACTCGTCCGACGTCCGCATCGACCCGCAGGTTGATGGCACTGCCCGTGTCGGTGAATGGTTTTGATGCCAATGCCGCGATGCGCTCCGCGTCGGCATCCTTGCTGCCGAGCGTTTCGGCAAAGTCGGCACCCATCGCCCACAAGATCTCCTGACAACGTTCGACTTCGGCGCTGATGAGCTCCAAGTCTTCGCGATCGCGTGTGCCGTCGCCGTTTGACGGTCTTCGGCTGTGCCCGCGCAACAGCTCGTGTGCCGCGACCGCGATCGTCGAAAGCGGTGAACGCAGCTCGTGTGCCGCTCCCGCCGCGAGTGTCGTCAAAGCCGCCAGGTGTCGCGAGTTGCTGGCGCGCTGACGCAGCTCTTCGATTTGATCCCGCTGTTTGGCCAACGTGTGGGTGATCTGCCGGACGAAGAACGCAACCACCGCGGCCGTGCCCACGAACGCGATCCACATGCCGCTGAGGTGTCCCGAATACGAGTGGTGACTGTCGTCGGGGCGGTGGGCGTGTACGGCGTGCGCGGTTGCGGGTGGTGGTGCAGGCAACACGAACAGTGCAGCGAAGGCCAGCGCACTGAGCAGCGTTATCCACCCGGTCCAGCGCGTATCGAGCAACAACGCCGCCAGCACGATGTACACGATGTACAGGATCGTGAAGGGATTCGATGTGGCGCCGGAGGCGAGCAACAGTCCCGTGAGTAGCAGTGTGTCGAAGACCAGCACCAAGCCCATGATCTGTCGCGACCCATCGACGTGAACCAACGGTGCCCAGCGCCGGCGCACTCCGTTGGCCAACAATCCATTGGAGAACAACGACGTGGCCAGTAGCCACACGACGAGGGGCCAGTGCACGGGAGCGTGGAGTACCCGGTCGGCGATGACCACGGCGCTGGCCTGGCCCACCAACGCAAACCAACGCAAACTCACGAGCCAAGGCAGATTGGGCGACGGTTGACCGACCACCGAGCGACCATATCGCATTCGAGCGCGCTTGGGCGTCGTGCGGTGACGGTCAGAGCCGTGCGACGACCCGGGGCCTAGTCGTCGGTCTGCGGCTTCTCGGGTTTGCGACCTACTCGTCGATCCAAACACCGAGCGCGCCGGTGGTCGAACCACCCCGGCTGTCCCGGACCACGCCGAACAGCGGTGCGACGAAGCCACCGCGCCGAGGCGGCGTCCACTCGGCCGCATAGCCACCGCTTTCGTTGCCGTCGCGGTCGAAGATCAGCGACTCGCGTCGGTCCAGTGTTCCCACCGCGTGGTAGTTCACCCAAACCAGTTCGTGTTTGGGCTCTTCGCCGATGGACACCGTGGTTGGATCGAGCTCGGCACTTGCGGGGTCGACGATGGGCGCCACTTGGTGTGATTGGCAGTCGTTGCCGCAACGCTTCACTCGCGGCACGCACTGGTCTTGCGTGCAACGGTAGCGCAACCGATTGCCGAGCTCGCTGCAGTCGGCGTCGCTGTCACAGCCGGCGCTCTCCACGCGCTCACCGTCGAGCTTCACGCCTGTGACTTTGGGCGGCTCACTCACGAGGTCGTCGTAGACGTAGATGGTCACGTAGCCGATCGTGAAGTCGTCATCGTCGACGGTGTCACCAGTCTCGTCGACGCAACCGACGGGGATGCGCTCTCGCGCGGCATCCAGGGCGACGAGCTGTCCCCGGCACGCGGCGAAGAACGCAAAACTGACGCCGAATGGGATGAGCTCGGCCCGTCGCACACGCTCTGCGACGGGCGTATCGGGAATGTGCACGGTGAACTGATCGCCGAAACCGAGTTGCTCGAGCACCGTCGGGTCGATTTCGGACAAGTCTGCGCCGTCGTTTATCGCCGCTGCCGCCTCTGCCAGCTCCGTGAACAGCGGCAGGCAACCTAGCGCGCTGTCTCCGGGCGGATTGTGGCAACCACCGAACCAAACCACCTGTGGTGCTTCGGCGGCGGGCGCCCCGGCATCCCCCGACGAATCACTGGCGTCGAGGGACAGTTCGAAGGACTTGCGATCGAAGTAGTGCAGCCTTAGCTGAACGTCCTGCCCCGGTTGAGCCGTCGGTGGCGATGCCTCCACAGACAGGATGGTCAGGCCCTCGAGCGTTTGTAGCGCGGGCGGTTCACATCCGCTGAGCGCGACCAACCCGATACCGTAGGCTAGACAGTATCCGCGCTGCCAGAGCAGTGGGTTTCGGTGGTTCATAGTTCAACCCTCAGCCCGAGGCTGGGCACGAACGGCAGATCTGCCTGGGTTCGATTGTAGACGTTGATCACGTCGACGTAGGTGTCGATGGCCAGCGCCTGAGACGGTTGCCATCTCTTTTCGAGGCGTAGGTCGAGTTGATGAAACCACGGGGCTCGCTGCTGAGAACGCCCGCTGACCAAGCAATGCGTTTCGCCCTCGGAGGCGCTGTACACCTCCTGTTCGCACGGGTCGAAAGGGGCGCCGGAGACCAAGCGAAAGCGCCCGCCAAACTGCCACCCAGCGCCCAACTTGAACGTGCCGAGGATCGAGCCGACGTGGGTCTGGTCGAAGTCGTACAACTCGTAGGGAGAACCGGGGACCAAGCGGCGCTCGGAGCGCGAGAGCGTGTAGGAAAGCCAACCGAAAAAGTGCTCGTCTTCCGTGTAGCGCAGCAGCAATTCGCCACCATAGGTACGTCCCTCCCCAGCGTTGTTGAGCTGGCCGACACCGTTGGCGTCGGCTGCTCGCGAGAGGAGGTGGTCGAGTCGGGAGTAGAAGCCCTCGATTCTCCCTTCGAAGTGGCGTGTGAATTCTTGCGTCAGGCCGAGCGAGAGCTGGCTCGAACGGTGTGACTCCAGATCGGCCGAACCGTACTCGGGCAGGGTGAAACGCACTTCGGGCGGTTCGTAATACAGGCCCGCACCGGCGGTGAGCGTCGTGCGAGGGAAGTCTCGCGCCACGGCGTAGCTCGCGTTCAGACGCGGACTGACGTCCCAGCGGTCCGTTCCGCGCGTGTAGTCGAGCCGCACGCCGGGGGTTACTTTCCATCGTGCGCCGAGCCGTGCGTCCAGGGCAGCGAATACTCCGGGCTGGAAGAACGCGCTTTGACTCGATGCGAGTCGCGGTGGCTGCAGTATGGGTGAGGTCCCGAGCGGGTCGCCCGTGATGTTCTCTTCTGAGACCGTGAAGCGCACGCGAAAAGGCGCCGCGACGAAATCTGGACCGACCCGCAAGGTGAGGGAGTCCGAAAGGCGGTGGCTCAACGTGCCGCGAAACACCGCCGGATATGCCTTGGTGTTCGACGCCAAAGGTCCGATACGAATGCGCTCCAGCAGATGACCAACGGACGCGACGTGCTGCCAGCTCGTGGCATTGGTCAATTGCGTTCGGTATTCGCTCACGAGGTTCCAGAATGCGTGGCGCTGGGTGAAGTGGCTGAGGAACACCGACGTTTCACTGAGCAGAGTGAACGTGTCGTCGGCGCCATAGACGCCGATTCGAATCAGATCACCGTTGCGTGACTCGCGCTGCGCGAACAGTTGATAGTCGTAGTACACCGGCAGCTGGGTGAAACTGGTATTCGACCCTTCGAGTAGCGGTCCGAGCCAGGCGTCCACGTGGCTGCGGCGCGCACCGCCCATCAGCGTCCAGCCGTCGGCACCGGGGACGGGCCCTTCGACCATCGCGCGCGCGTCGATCAGGTCGAGTTGAGCCATGGCATGCAGGCCATCGCTCTTGGGGCTGCGGAACTTGGCGTCTACGACACCGCCGATCCCCCGCCCGTATTCGGCGTCATAGTTGCCTGGGCGAAAGTCGATGCTGTCGAGCATCTCCGTCGGCACGACGCTCGACAGGCCTCCGAAATGATAAATCTGCGGCGTGAGCACACCGTCGAAGAAGATCTGCGTGCTCTCCGAAGGCGTGCCTCGCACGATCAACAAACCCGATACGGATGGCGTTTGCGCAATGCCGGGCAACGATTGAATGGCGCGCAGCGCATCACCCATCGTGCCCGGCACCCGCTGCAGTTCGTTCTTCTCGACCCTGTGAACGACGTTCGACTCCTGTTGGCGTTCACCCTCTACAATGATGTCTACGACGGCGAGCGGCGCGTCGGTTGCAGTATCCGAGGCGGGGGTGCTACCCGTGCCGTCGCCTCGTTCTGCGGCGGACGCTGCCTTCGTGTCTTGTGGGGGCTGTGCGGGTTGCGTCGCGTCCAGCGCGGCGTCGGGCGCTGCCGTGCTCGGCTCGGGTGCCGCCCGCGAAGAGTCGTTTGTCGTCGTCTCCGCCGGAGGTTCGAAGCGGTAGGTGTACAGGATTCGCGCCGCGATGGGCCTTCCCGCGCGTAGTGCCGGGGTGAACACGAATTGCAGCGCCGCTTGGCGGGCGGCCTTGTCGAAGTGCTCGCCTCCACTCTGGTGCACGGAGGCCTCCGTCACTCGGCCCACGGCGTCGATGTCTAGCCGCAGCACCACTTCCGCTCCCCGGCGCTCCTTCCGTGCTTCGGGGGGGTAAGGCGCGTCGACGAAGTTCAGTAGCCGCGGAGGTGTGACGGCTTGCGCGGTGTCCTCCGACGTGGGCTGTGGAACTTGCTTCGTAGCCGTGTCGGCGTTTGCGCCATCGTCTGGAGCCCGTTCGGGCGGGGCTGGTGCCGGCGGGGGGGCGGGTGCGGATTCCGGTTGCGCCATCGCCGTCGCGCTGCCGAAGGTACAAGCCGAAACGATGACGACACCGATCTTGTGGCTTGTACACTTTGCGAGGCAAAGCCGTTCGAGGATGCTCGCGCTGATACTCACGGTGTCACCCTAGTCCTCTGCGGTCGTGGTTTCTCGAAGAAATCGCCGCAGCAGCCAAGCGGGTGAGGGCTGCAGTAATTCTGCAAAACGCCTCGGTTTTGTTCCTGTAGACCTTCTGTTGCATTGTTCGAGCACCGAGCTGCGAGCAAGAGTGCCCGAACGTGGCCCCGAAAAACGCCCTCACCCCCGCTGGGGCGATTTTTCGGGGCATTTCCGTGCGCAGGCAAGCTGATCGGTGCTGTAGCGAGGGCGGGCACCACCAGTCGACCCCCCGCTGGGTCGGCGTACCGGTGATTTCACGCCAGATCTGCGCCGAGCCCAGCACGACGTCCGGGATGTTGTTTCACCGCTCCATCGAAGCTCGGTCACCGCTGTCTGCCGTTCGCGGTAGCGGTCTCACCGTTTTGCGTCCTCGCGAACCGCGCGGCGTCCCGAAAAAACGCCACGGGGCGGCGCCGGGCCTGCCGTGCATCGCCTTTGAACGACGGGACGTTCTACGCCGACTCTTCGCGGTACCGCGTGATCGCGTGCCCTCGTCTCATCATGTCACCGATCCACTTTTTGAAAATTTCGGGATCGCTTCTGAGCAAGAATTGGCCCGTCGGGAGTAATATCAGCGGATGGTTGCTTCTGACATCCTAGGTCCTGCAAAGAGCTTCCGGCACCCCATCATCGGACACGTGGGTCTCAACCGCGCGGGGCTCCACGTGCTTCGAATGACGGCTTCGAGCTGCTGCGCGTCTTGGCGGCGCCGGTTGCTACGACGCACCTACGAAGACTTCGACGGTTGGCGCGTTCACATCAAGAAATTCCGAAAAGACGGAGTCGTCGCGATACCGAACTTTCTCGGACCGCAGCAGTTCGAGCTGTTGATGACCGAGGTGCGCGGTCTCGTGTCGGCGTTCACTACGGCGCACCCGATCCCCACGAACGAGACTCGCGGATTTGGCAAACCCATCGAGTACGCCGAAGGTTTTGATCGCTTCGACGGCGGCACTCTCAACCGATTCATCGAGATCAACAAGGCGAGTGCGCCGGTCGCGCACCGGATCTTGCACCGACCGAGCACGCGCGCGTTGATGTCGATCGCACGGACCGAGCGCAACCTGAAGCAGAACTTCTACATCTACCAGATGCTCCAGGAGCTCGACCCAGGCAATCGCGATCCTCAGAAGGACTTTCACCGCGACACGTTCCATTGGGCGGCAAAGTTCTGGTACTTCCTCGAAGACGTCGAGGCCCATCAAGGACCGTTCGAGTACGTCGTTGGCAGCCATCGCCTCACCCCCACCCGGCTCGGTTGGGAGTACCGCCGCAGCGTCGACTCAGCCAAGCAAAAGACGCCCGGTGGCGCCTTTCGGGTCACGTCGGATGAGTTGAAGAAGCTCGGTTTGCCCGAGCCCAAGGTATTCACCGTCCCAGCCAACACGTTGGTCATCGCTGATGTCCGCGGCTTTCATCGACGCGGTGACGCGGAGGTTGGTACGGAACGGCTGTCGCTCTACGGCAGCTTGCGTCCCAGACCCTTCACACTCCAGCCGACGCCCGGCTCCCTCTGGAAGGTGAAGGCCTGACAAGTTCGCTGCCTCGGCACCAGAGTCGCAATGCAGTCGGTGATCGGACGTCTCGGCTCGACGATGTGTGGCAACTCGTCGGCGCGCGCCCCGCGCTGGTCTTCGATACTGGTCGCTCCCGCCGGCCGTCAACGCGCGTCGTCAGCGCTCTGGTCTTCGCGGGGGGCATTGGCGGCGGAAAGGGAAAGCAGCTGGAAGATCACGAAGAACAGGGCGATCAACGCCAGCCACAGCCCCACGACGCGCAACGCGGGACGGTGCTTCGACATGGGTTTGACCTTGGCTCGAAGGCGTCGTTCGAGTTCGGTGCTGTCGGCATCGGTGAACGCGCGTCGCGGCACGACTTGCATCAGTTGAGGCGCGGTGTAGAGCAAGAAGCACTGGCGTGAAACGATGAGCCCCTGCAACGCGTCGTAGCGGTGTTCCAGATTGCTCGCGGAATTCTGGATGCGAAACACCTCGTCGTCGAACGCGTACTCGATGTGCCGTGCGTCGTCGCCCATCGCGCGGAGCTGTCGCCGTACGATGTTCCGCAGTGTCAGGAAGTGCAGAATGACCAACATCGGCACCATGCCGAGCAGGATGAACGGCGGTCCGGCGAACAGGAAAGACGCCAGCGCCAGCCCGACGATGCCGGCCCCCAACGACACCTTCGCACGGAAACTCTGTGGTGACGCTGCGTAGCCTCGTGTCAGGTCCTGCTCCGTGAGCGTCACCTCACCTTTGATGATTGCATCCACGCGTGTTCCTCGTGCTCGCCGTGAAGAGCTTCGCTGTGGTTTGCATTGCCTCGGCGGATGGCGTTCGGCGGGCAGTCGCAGCAATCAGCCGGATCGCCGCGACAATACAAACGGAGCAAGCTGTTCGGTGCTGGGTTCGATTGGTCGTGCCGAGCCTCGCACGCGCTGAGCGCGTTTACAATGCCGCGGGCCCGGCTGCGGTCCGCTCTGCGACGTCGAAGCCGCAACGGTGTGTTCGCGGGCGGTCGACACGCGGCTTGCCTCCGTGCCTTTTTTGGTTTGGGGGGTGCGGCGTGGCCCGTCATCAGTCGCCCCTCGTGATGTTCGACTGATGACGTCGCGCGACGTGTAACCCCCAAACCATCAACTCGCACGATCCTGTAGCCCGAGCTCGTTCGTCGCGCTTCGTGGTCGCGCTTCGTGGTAGCGCTTCGTAGTCGCCCAATTGGCGCCCGTTCACACGGTCACTCGGGGTCGCGATCCTGGCGCAAGCCGAGCGCCTTGGCCTTCTTGTACAAGTGGCTGCGTTCGAGGCCCAAAGCGCGAGCGGTGGCCGCCATTTGATTGCCGTGGGTGGCCAGCGCCTCTTGAACGATGACGCGCTCTGCCTCTTCCATCAGGACGCGCAGCGGAACGCCGGGTCGATACAGCCCCGTCGTTTTCGGGGTGCTACTCATGCCGAGTGCGGCGCGGACGTCCGCGTCGTCGATAGAATCGTCTGGCGAAAGGATCACCAACCGTTCGATCAGGTTTCTCAACTCGCGCACGTTACCGGGGAACGAGTGCCCGGTGAGCGCCGTCATCGCGGTTGGTGTCAAGTTTACACCCGGGCGGCCGTGGCTGGCGCGTGCCAGCGCGACGAAGTGTTCGGCCAATGAGGGGATGTCGTCGCGTCGGGCGCGGAGCGGTGGTAGCGTCAGCGGTACGACGTTGAGGCGGTCGTACAGATCGGCGCGGAATTCGCCGCTTTCGCACGCCTCGACGAGATTCTTGTTCGTCGCTGCGACGACGCGCACGTCGACCTCGAGGGTTTCGTTGCCGCCGACTCGTTCCAGTTCGTTTTCCTGCAGCACGCGCAGCAGCTTGGCCTGCATGGCCAGGGGCATGTCGCCCACTTCGTCGAGGAACAGCGTTCCGCCGTGTGCGCGCTCGAACTTGCCCCGTCGCAGTTTCGTGGCACCGGTGAACGCCCCTGCCTCGTGCCCAAACAGCTCGCTTTCGATCAGCTCAGCGGGAACGGCGGCGCAGTTGAGCTTCTCCATCGGCCCCTTGCTGCGCGGCGACAAGCGGTGGATGGCGCGCGCTACCAACTCCTTGCCGGTGCCGCGTTCGCCGCTGACCAACACGCTCGCGTTGCTGCGCGCCGTGCGCGTCAGGTGCTCGCTGAGCGCGCGCATGGCTTCGCTCGTCCCAATGATTTCGTCGAAGTACCCCGCCTCGGCGCGGAGCGCCTCGGCCTCCGCCTCGGCGCGCGTGAGGCGGATTGTGTTTTCCACCACGAGCAGCAGCCGGTCGGTCGATAGGGGTTTTTCGAGGAAGTCGAGTGCGCCGAGCTGCGTTGCTCGGACTGCGGTGTCGATGGTCGCATGTCCGCTCATCATCACCACCGGGGTGGTCACGCCGGCCTCACGCAGACGCCGCAGCAAGTCAACGCCGTCACCGTCGGGGAGCGCGACGTCGAGTAGGGCCATGTCGTAGTTGCCGTCGCGGATCCGGCTTTCGGCCAGTTTCGCGCCACCGGCCACGTCTACCTTGTAGCCTTCCAACGACAACGCCTTCTTCAGGGTGCTCAGGATGGCTGCCTCGTCGTCGACTACGAGCACGTGACCTCGACTCATGGCCGAACCGTACCCGATCGCGGAGCCCGGACCAACGCCTGGAACTGGTCCGAGCTGGGATTGGCGGAACGCGCTGCTTCGACGCCGAGCTCGAGACGCGCCGTGCCGCGCGCTCCGCAAGAGGTTCGCGCTCCCGGCCGAGCCCGGTGCCCCGTGGGAATGCGCGGGTTGGTTTGCCTTTTGCGGGCAGTGGCGCGCCGTCGTTCTACAATTCACTAAGTACCTCAACGCGGGCGGGAGGTCCCTCGCGGGTCGGCGGGAAGAGCACCCTCGACTGATTCGAAGACGGTTGTATCTCTGTTGAACGCGCCCGTTTTTCGTCCTTGGCTTTGCTATCGTCGTAACCCATATCCATGAATCTCGGCGGCTCGCAATTGCCGCCTGCCGTCCGCGATCTTCGTCAATGAATTCGAGTCGTAAAGCTATCGGTTTCGCTGCGTTCGGCTGCCGTTGCATTTCCTGCGGTGTGGCGAGGGGAGTATGAACTCGCAACGTCCATCCACCGGCAGTCTCGATTCACGCCCGTTGTTCCAACTGCTGCTCACGGCGTTGGAGCGCGGTCTGTCGGGCAGCCTGGTGCTCGAGACGCCCGAGGTCGGTAAGAACGCGCTCACTCTCGAGCGTGGCAAGGTCGTGAAGATCAAGACGGCGGCGCCGGTCGCTCGCATCGGAACCGTGGCGGTTGGTGCTGGCATGATCAGTCAGGTGCAGCTGGAGGAGATGCTGCGAGGGCCGCACTCGGGCTTGCTCGGGGACGCGCTGGTCAGCTCGGGGATGATTACCCAGGAGCAACTGCGATTGCTGTTGTCCGACCAGGTGTTGCAGCAGGTCGACTGGATAGCGAAGTTGCCGCGCGGCACGATCTATGGCTTTTATCCGGGCCAGGACTACCTGGCGCGTTGGGGAGGGCAGCCGCGGGAGATCGACCCACTGCAGATCATCTGGCGCTGCGTGCGCGCTGGTCGCATGTCGGAACAGTTCGTTCAAAACACGTTGGCCGCGCTGCCGCCCGGTCCGGTCCGTTTGCACGCTGCCGCGCGCGTTCGCCGCTTTGGTTTCGACGGTCGGGAACGGGCGCTGGTCGACGTGTTGCGTGCCAAGCCGCAGCCTGCTGATGCCCTGATCCAGTGCGGTTTGCTGCCCGAAGCGCAGGCAAAGCGTGTGCTGGTGGCGTTGACCTTGACTCGCCACGTCGATGTCGGTGCGGCGCTGTTGCCGCTCGGCGTATCGCCCACCGATTTGCGTACGGGTCGTAGCACTCGTCCGCGTGAGGTGTTGCGGCGTGCGTCGACCGTCGCGAGCTTGCGCCCTGGTCCTGACGAAGTCGAGCAGTCGGAGGTGATCGCCGCGCGCCTGAACGAGCTCCAGCAGGAAGTCGCGGCGTTGCTCAAGGCTGACTTCTACAACCTGCTGGGTGTTCCCGCCGAAGCTGCAACCGCACAGATCCAGACGGCCTTCCTGTCGCGCGCCAAGCAATGGCACCCAGACAAGTTGGATCCGGAACTGCGTGCAGCGCGTGACCAGGTCACGAAGGTCTTCGCGCGGATGACCGAGGCGCACCAAGTGTTGACCAACGCCGAACAGCGGGCAGATTACGACAGGTTGCTGCAGTCGCCGGACGAGAGCGCAGAAGACCACGCCGAGGTCCAGAAGATCTTGCGTGCCGCATCGACCTTTCAAAAGGCCGAGATCCTCGTCAAACGCGGCGAGTGGGCCCAAGCTCTCGAATCGGTGAAGAAGGCCCACGAGGACGACCCTGAACAGGCCGAGTACGAGGCGCTCTATGCGTGGCTGCTCAGTCGTCAGGTGGATGCGGGTGACGCCCACGGTTTTACTGGGCCTCTGCAACGCTTGATGCGCGCGGTCAAGGCCCAACCGAACAACGTCAAGGTTCGACTCTATCGGGCACGCGTATTCCGCGCGATGGGCAAGGTGAACGAGGCCATGCGCGACTACCGCACCATCACCGAGCAAGATCCGAACAACGTCGAGGCGCAACGCGAATTGCGCCTGCACCGAATGCGGACGGGCCCGACCACCGAAGAAGACGGTGGCGGCCTATTCGGAAAGCTATTCAAGAAGTGAGGCAAGCCGATCCGTGCTCGGGCGCGCGGTCAACGCAGTGCCGCCCCTGACAGGGCACCGACCTGGCGCAGTGCCTCGAACAGGACGATGGAGACCGAGTTGGCGAGGTTCAGCGACCGCACCGCACCGATGGTGGGGATACCCAATACCTGCTCCGATCGTTTGGCGAGCAATGCCGCGGGCAAGCCCACGCTCTCTTTGCCGAATACGAGCACGTCGCCTGGCGAGAAGGCGACCTCGTAGACACTGCGAGAGGCCTTGCCGCTCAGCAGCCAAGTGCGGGCCGGTCGAGCACCAATCGCGGTTTCGGCACTGGCGAGATCCGTGTGGGTGTGCACCTGAACCAGATGCCAGTAGTCGAGCCCGGCCCGGCGTACGGCGTGCTCGTCGATGCTGAACCCCAACTTGCCGACGAGATGCAGTGGTGAACCCGTCGCGGCGCACAGGCGTGCGATGTTGCCCGTGTTCGGTGGGATCTCGGGTTCGAGGAGAACGACGTGAAAGGGCGCTTGGAGCTGGCTGGCACGCAGTCGTGCCTCCGAGCTGGTGTCGACGCTCATGGCCGCCTGTCATAGCTGAGCTCGTCGGCGCGTACTCGACTGGTTTTGCTCTTTCGGAGCGGTGCCGAAAACGGCGCGCTTTGGCCACATCGTGACGCGCTTCGACGCACGCTTGGTCGCTGGCGGCGCGGGGTGCTGTAGCTTGACGCGCGTCCCTCTCCCCAAGTAGCCTCCCGGTCGGAGTTTGGCTTGCGAAATCGGGCGTATATAGCGGCGTGTGCCGCGCTGGGGTTGGGGCTTTCGTTCGCCTGGCCCGCAAGCGCCGATTCACTGGACCCCGCGTTGTCGCGGCTCGTCGTCTTGCCCGCTTGTCACGAGCCCACTGGCGGTCGATTCGGCGAAATCGAAGACGACGAGGACAAGCGCAAGCAGATCGCTGATGCCTATGCAGCCATGGGCTTGCCGCGCCGGGACGGGCTCTGCGCGCCCGACGAGCAAGCGTTCAAGCGGTTGGTCAACGAGTGGGGCTTCGCGCTCGCGCCCGCCTCGACCTACGGTGCGCGAACCACGGGGTTTGGCGGATTCAACGTGTCGTTACAGGGCACGTACACGAAGATCCACGACGAGCAGGATTATTGGAAACTCGGCACCCAGGGCGATCGGGACGATTCGACCGGTGCCGCGGCGGTGTTCGGCAATCCGCCGTCGGTGATCCAGTTGTATTCGCTCAACATCCGAAAGAACTTCGGGCTGGGTGTGGAAGCGCTGGCCAACGTGGGGTTCGTACCCGAGAGCAGCATCATCAACGGCGGTGCCGACATTCGCATCAGCCTGCTCGAAGGCTTCCGCAAGGGGATTGGGGGCGTCGTTCCCGACTTTGCCGTCGGTGGGGGTATTCGCACGCTTTCTGGCACGGATCAGTTGCAACTGACGACGGTCGCGCTCGATGGGCGCGTGTCGAAGCCGTTCACCATTGCCGACGCTTTCACGATCACGCCGATCATCGGCTACCAGTACCTGTGGATCTTCGGGCGCTCGGGCGTCATCGATCTGACCCCTGCAACCGATCCTTTGGGGTACTGTGGCTACGGCGGGCAAAACATCCCGCGTGAAGGCGTCACGAACAATCAAGACTTCGACGGACAGGCGCTGTGTTACGGCGGAAGCTCGCTCGACTTCAACAACAACGTCGTGTTCGACAAGGCCGATCTCGAGCGGCAACGGCTGTTGTTCGGGTTGGAGTATCGCTACGAGTTCATCAGCGCCGGGGCGCAATTCATGACCGATATCGTCGATCCCGCGGATGCCCAAACGAGCGCCGCGGACGAAAAGGCGCTCAGCGATTGCGACGACAACGGGGACAACTGCAAGTCGGTGCCCGGCCAGTGGCAGCTGGCCATCGAACTCGGTGTCTCGTTCTGAAGGCTGTGCCTGAAGTCGAGGCGCTGGCCCGCCGTTGGGTGACGGGCGTCGCGAAGTCCCGTTTCCGTTAGTGGATGGTCGGTCGCCGTTCGTTGTCGGTTTCGTTGTCCGCCTCGTTGTCGGCCGCGACCTCCGCCGGCTTCTCGGCGGGAGGAACGACGGAAGCGATGCTGGGGCTCGGCAGCGGCGGCGTCGAGGGCCCCCCGAACCGCATTGCCAGGGCGGTGGCGACGACGCTCACCACCGTACTGGCCTGAAAGCCCCAACCCCAGCTGTAGCTGAGGGGGACCAGCGCATCGGTCGGCGACAAGGCCCACAGCAGCAACGCCTGGAAGGCCGTCAGCGAGCTGAACAGGGTGATCACTAGTCGCGCCCCGCGCATCTGGTTGATGGTGCGGCGCGTGATCACTAGCGGCAGCATGATGAACCAACCTACTGCTCCGCCGGCGAACCAGAAACCGCGCGCGCCGGCCAAGTCAAAGCCGCTGAGGGTGATCAGTTCCGGCTTGGTCAGCACGATCCATGGCGCAAAAAACAGCCCCAGTCCGAGCAGCGAACAGCCCAACACCAGTGCGCGCCCGCGCCCGAAGTGGTGAAGTGGTAACGGACGATCGTCCGGAGCGGTTTGTTCCCACAGGGCGGCCTGTTGTTCCCGCGCCTCGAACGAGGGGGGCAAATCGTGCAGTGGTCGCAGCACCACCCCACAAACTGGGCACATTTCAGCCTCGCCACGCTCGTAGAGCTCGCGACAGAACGGGCATGCCACCAGGGTGGTCGACATGCTTGCAGCCTACCGCGGAATGGCTTCGGTTGCGGCCGCAATCCTGAAAGGCGGGTGTCGGACTCTGGGTGATCCCGGCGTGCTGCCCGGTGTTTCGTTCCGTTGCAGTCTCCGTCGATGGCTCGGCTACCCTTCGTCGAGACTGACGGCGCGGGCTCGGGCGTGTTACGAATAGCGCGTGCATCGGAGCACACCATGGACCTGGAACTCGTCGCTCAAAACTTCTGCATTCCACCGAACGGACCGCACCTCGAAGAGGCCCTGACGCACCCCAGTTTCAGCAATGAAACCCGCCGCGGTCGTCACTACCAGCGTTTGGAGTTTCTGGGTGATGCGGTGCTGCAACTTTGCGCCAGTGAGGCCCTGTGGCGGACGTTTCCCGACGCACACGAAGGCGAGTTGACGCGGCGCAGGGCGCAATTGGTGAACGCCGAGGCGCTCGCGGAGTTCGGGCGAAAGAATGGCGTGCCCGCGGCGCTCAAGGTTGGGCGTGGTGCAGAAGTGACTGGGATCCGCAGCGGCACAAACGTGTTGTCAGACGCCGTCGAAGCGTTGATCGCGGCGGCCTACCTCGACGCGGGGTTCGAAGCGGCGCGCTCGGTATGCGAACGCATCGTGTCATCCGGCCTCTCGAGGGTAGTCGCAGATCCGAAGACCCAACTCCAGGAGCAGGTGCAAGCCGCGGGCGGGCCGACACCTCAATACGTGCTCGTCGAGTCGTGGGGTGCCGCCCACGAGCCGCAATTTCGCGTGCGGGTCGTCGTGCGAGAGCGAGTACTCGGTGAAGGCGTGGGGCGCTCCAAGCGAGCCGCGGAGCGTGCGGCGGCGGAGGCAGCTCTGGCCACCGGTGCCGACTGGCGCGTTGCGCCGGAAGGTCAACCGGGGGAGGAGTCAGCTCGATGACGTCATTTGGCTCCGTCAGTCGACGGCGTTGTCTGACGTGGTTGGTTGCAGTCGCGAGCGGCTTGGTGACGCTGCCGGCGTGGGCTGGTAGCTATCTGGACCGGGCGGCGTTCTTGGTGCACCAAGGAACCAGCGAGCTGAACTACCTGCGCCGCAAGCTCTACGATGAGGAACTGGCGCGTGTCGTTCACCACTTGGCTGCAGCTCGGGTGCGGGCAGCAGGCGGCATGACCGTACCACCGGAGGTGGTTCAGGCTCACCCGCACTTGCTGCTGTTCTTGGAGAACTGTGAGCGCGCGGCGAGCAACGCGGCGGAGCGCAAGCCCAAGGAGTTTCTGAAGTTCCTCAACTTGGCGCGCGACGAAGAACAGTTGTTTCGGGCCGTACTGAAGCAGCTCGGTTGGGAACTGCCCCGCTTCGAAGAGTAGCGGTTCGACGAGGAGGGGTCGTCGCGCGGGGCGCTTGCTCAGCGGTCGCCGCGGTCGCCGGGCTTCGGCGTGGGGTTCGACGTTCCTTTGGCGGTCAGGGCGGGTCGAGTCCGCGGTACCGCCGTGGCCGCGGTCAACGTGTACTCGACACTCTCCAGCGCCGTGACGCTAACGTCCGAGACGTACTGAGCGCGGAGCTGTGCGACCAGCGCGGCTCGGCTTTTTTGAAGCTCAGCACGCGCAAGAATGGACCGGATGTGGGGTGTCTGTTCTTGCAGCGATTGTTCGACGGCCGGGCGCGTGCCGCGGCGCCACACCACGGCGAACTGATTGCCCTCGGCGATCGGGGTGGGTACCAGAGTTCCGTCGGGCAAGTCGTGGGCGGCCGCAAATAGCGCGGGGTTGACGCGAACCTGAGGCACGTCGGTGGTACCGTCGGCACGCACGAAGCCAAGCGAGCCATCGCGGTGTTTCGTGGCTTCGTCCAACGAGCGTTCGCGAGCCAGGTTGCCCCACTCGTAGACACCGAGACGTTTGTCCTTCACCTTGGCGATGATCTCATTGGCGTCTTGTTCACTCGCAACCAAAATGCGCCACAGGTAGATCGCCTCGGGTTGCTGGTAGCGACCGGCGTTGGCGGCGTAAAACGCCGCAATCTGCGACGGGTCGATTTCGATCGACTCCGCTAGGTGGCGCTCCAGTGCATCGACCAATGCTACGTCACGCGCGCTGCGCATCGCAGGTGCATCGCCGAGGCGACGTCGCGCGTGTTCGGTCAGCAACGCCTCGGGCACGAAGTGTCGTTCCAACACTTCCCGGGCCCGCTTTGCGGCGTTGCCCGAGCGAGGCAAGTCGGCGGGGGCTAGGGCGGTGACCCAAGCGAGCACTTCATCGACGCTGATCTGTGTGTCGCCGACACTGAGCGCCACGGTTGGTTTGCTCGCTGATTTCGATTCTTCGACGCGAGTGTTCGAATCGGCCCGGGCGATGCTGCCGAAGGCGGCCCAAACACCCGCCAATAGCGCTGCGCGGCGGATGCCCCGCAGAATGGTCCCCCAATTCGCTCGCGCGTCGACCGGCGCGTGGTCGGCAGCAGGGCGCAGTTCGGAGCGGGGCGACATCGCCGCCGTGTTAGCGACGTTTGCTCGCGCTGGCAAGGCGACGCGCTCATGGGTTCGAAGCGGGCTCAACGCGTGGAGCGCTCAGAATGGGCGAGCACAGGCGAGCGGGCGAGCACGACTGTCGGGCGGCTTTTCGAACCGTCGAGCGCAGCCTCGCCGACTTCCCAACGACAGCGGGTCGCCGAAGGCCGGTCTGAGCGGGTCCACAGCAGGTCGCGCCTTTCCAGCCTCCTCAGGACGCTGCGTCTCGAGATGGGTTGCTCACCGGGGTGCAGCGCACCAGTCCGAAACGAGCTGAATCGAGGGGCGGGTTCCCGTCAGTGTCAGGCGGCTGCGCTCCGGCGTGTTCGCGACGCGGCCGCGACGACGCGCTGTCGCGTCACCTCTCCGAGCGCTGTAAGGCGCGGCTCAGCTGCCGTCCACGCTTCGGCGCTTTCGTCGATGCCAAGCGCGCGACGGCCCAGGCGCCGCGCCACGGCGAGGGTCGTTCCGCTGCCCGCGTAGGGGTCGAGGATGAGGTCGCCCGGATTGCTCAGCGCGCTGACGATTCGCTCGAGCAGCGCTTCGGGCTTCTGGGTGGGGTAACCGGTGCGTTCCTTCGCCACTGGCGCGACGATGCCGATCTCCCAAACGTCGCCGAGTGGAGCTCCGGGTGTCGGCTCGGGCGTCGTACTCGATCGAAGGCGGCGTCCAGTTGCGCCCACCACGGCGCGTTGCTTCTTGGTACCCCAGGTCGCCAACGTCGATGGTGCCAATGGCTCGTACAACTGATTGAAACGCGGTTCGGTGTCGGGGTCTTTCACGTAGCGGAGTAACACGTCGTGCATCCGTTGAAAGTTCTTCGTCTTTGCAGGCCAACGTCTGTAGCGCCAGATCACCTCGCTGGCGAAGGCGTCTTGTCCGAAGATCTCGTCGCACATCACCTTGATGTAGTGGCTCGTCTTGCTGTCGACGTGAACCACGACGCTTCCGTGGGGGGCGAGTAGGTCTCGGATCAGCTCGAGCCGTTCGGCGAGGTGCCGCAGGTACTCTGAAAGGCTTTGCCAACGGTCGTCGAAGGCTTCGCGCTCGGTGCGTTCGATGGTCTTGGTTTGCGAGCAGCGCCGCCGCTGCACTCGCGAGTGCACCCGGCCCGTGAGGAACGGAGGATCGAGGTAGGCCAGGGTCACCTCGCCGGCGAGTTCGGGCCGCAGTGCGACCAACGCTTGGGCGTTGTCTCCCTGCACCCAGCGCAGGTTGGCGTCGCCCTGCTGCAGCGTCTTCAGGTCCATCGGGCTTGGGTTGGAAACGCCGCGGCGCAGGGTCAGGCGGACCTCGTCTTGCATGGGCGAAACGCTAGCCGTGCCCAGAAAGTGGGGCCAAGTTTGAGCGCACTTTCACCTACATCTGAGTACCCCATGGGGTGACGGTGCAAGGGCCGGCTGTTCCCCGCTCTCCGCTGGAAAGCGAACCCGGCCGAGCCGGTCCCTCTCCTCGGGTTCACGGTGACGCACCTTCGCCGTCGGGCTCGCCCGACTCGTTCCGGCTTGCTCCACCCATGTCCGCGGGGAGCAGGCACAGGATTGGCCTGTTGTGGTCGGCCGCGGCCTGTGAGATCACGCGTCGGTGGTTCGGTGGCACCTCGTCTCGCTGCTCATGTCGTGCTCGGCGTTGTGTTCAGTCGCGTGTGAACACGAAGCCGTCGATTCACGGCCGGAGCTGGTCGTCGAAGCATTCATCGAACGAATGAAGGGCGTGCATGGCGATCCCGAGCGTGGGCGCCTTGCCTACGAGTTGCTCTGGTCCGAGGGGCGAGAGGCGCTCGCCGAGCGGGCTCGCCGCGCGACCGCCGCCGCAGGGCGTCCAGTAGGCCCCGGGGAGATGCTCGTTCCGTCCCGGTTTTCAGTTCGCTTCGAGCCGCGTCGAGTGACCGCGGAGTCCAAGGGTAAGTGGAGTCGGGTCACGCTGATCGGTGACAACCCCGCAGACGTCGCAGACGTATCTTGTGTGAAGGAAGATGGACGCTGGCGAGTGGTCGTCGAGTTTCCGGCGCTGCCGCCCATCGAACAACGTCAATGAGACGAGCTTCGCGGGTTTCTCCGCGTCGCGTCTAAACGGGCGAGCACGATTCTCGGGTGGTTCTTTAGGCCTCCGTTGCGTGCGGGCCTAAAACACCCGCCCCGGTTGCGGTCGCTTGCTCGACTCCATTTCACTGTTGCTTCGAGTCAGCGTTCACAAATCGAGAACGCTCATTTAGGGCCGAAACACGGACGCAGAGCGACGGACGCAGAGCGAAAGAAAACCCCTGCGCGTCCATTGCCCGCAGGGGTTTCTCAATTTCATCACCGTGGTGGCGGTGGGGAGCGGCCGCGCCCGGTGGTACGGCCGCGCTACTCGTCAGTTCGAGAAGAAGATCGCTTCGATCTCGTCCTTGACCTGCTCTTCCGTCTGTTCACGCGCGATGGCGATCTCTTTGACAATCAAAGAGCGGGCGGTGTCCAGCATGCGCCGCTCACCGAAGGACAGTTGCTTGTTCGCCTTGAGGCGATAGAGATCACGCAGGACTTCAGCGACATCGTAGATCGAGCCAGTCTTGATCTTGTCCATGAAGCCCCGATACCGGCGATTCCACGTTTGGGTGTCAAAGCCGATGGTCCGTTCTTTGAGGATGTCGAAGATCTCGCGGATCTCTTGCTCACTGATGACCTGACGCAGGCCTACAGCGTTGGCATTCGAGACCGGAACCATGATCTTCCGATCCGTGTCGAGGATGCGGAGCACGTAGAAGCGCTGTCGAGACCCGGCGATGTCTTTTTCATCGATGCTGATCACCTCCGCCACGCCTTGTGCCGGGTAGACCGCCTTGTCGCCAACCTTGAATTCAACCTCTGCGCTTGCCTGCATGATTTCTCCTTGTTCTACGAGGGACCGGAGACCGCCAGAGCGCCGTTCGGGCGCGCTGATGGCTCGACTCCGCAGCAGGACCTGGCTAACCGCGCTGGGTAGAACCCTATTCCACCCCATCGCCAGAAAGGCTGCTTTCCGACTAGGTCCTATCTTTGGCCGATGGCGGCGTTAGCTGTGGTGGTCTCTCGTTTTCTTCGCCCCGTGTGTGGGTGTGCACTGGCTTGCGCTCGGGAACCAAATTTTGGTTAGAGCGCCGCCAGGCGCGAAAAGTAGTCAAATGGTATGATCGTGTCAAGAATGCTGGACACGGGGCGAGTCCCAGAGCCTGCAATTCCTAAACGCCTCCACTAACTATGGGGCGCTTTGTTCGCTACAGCCAGGTCTCGCGCAGAGAAACGCCGCGACAGACTGCCGCGCCGTGTTTCGCTGGAGCCCACAAAGACCCCAAACTCGCCCACTTCCGTACCGGACCGAGCCACGATCGACTCAATCGCGCTGAGAACGTTCAAGCGGGGCTCGTGTCGAGAAACGAGCCATTCCGCGAAGCGCCGCGACAGCGACAAGGGAACAAGCCGAATGATTCCGAACACTCGGCGCCACGATCGCCCGCCCGGGCCACACCCATCATGAATGGCGTGGTCGCGCAACGAGGCCGACGACGTTGCGGGATCAGCAGGAGAGGGCCCCCCGATGGCCCTCTGCCAATTGATGAGGGCCCACAACGGCCCTCGGCCCCGACCGTGATCGGTTTTCGGCTCAGTTCGCCAGGCTGTTCAGATCGAGCATTTCTTTGACGTCGGGCAGGACCACCAGTTCGACGCGGCGGTTCTTTGCCTTGCCCTCGTCAGTGTCGTTGCTTGCGACAGGATCCGTCGAAGCGTAACCCGCGGCGCTCCAGTTGGTGGGGTTGAGACCGCCACCCTCTTCTTCGATGGGCTTGACCAGGTAGGTCAGCACGGAGCGGGCACGCATCGCCGACAGGCCCCAGTTGTCCTTGAGTGGGCCGCGACGCATCGGGACGTTATCGGTGTGGCCAGCGACCTGGAATTCGCGGTTGGCAAGATCGTCGTCAGTGCGGATGACCTCGGCGACTTGCGCGAGGATTTCGGTACCCTCGTCGGTCAGCTCGTCTTTGCCCGAGGCGAACAGCACGTCGCCGGGAAGCTGAATCAGCATGCGATTGTCGCGCACTTCGACGGTGAGGCCGAGCTGCGTCAGCTTCTGCAGCTTCTGACGCAACAGCTCGAAACGCTGTTTGATCGCTTCCAGCTGTTTTGCGCGCTGCTGGTACTCGTTCAGAGCGCGGGTCTGTTCCTCGAGGCTCTGAGTGAGGTTGTCCAAGTTCACGCCGCTTTCGACGAGCCTCTTCTTGAGATCTTGAATCTCGCCCAGCGCCGCCTGGTAGTCGGCGTCGCACTTCTGGCTCTGCTGCTGCTGAGCGCGAAGCTGTTGGCGTAGGTTGTCGATTTCGCGGACCTTCTGATCCCACTCTTCTTGGCTGTAGCCGCACGCGCTGAGCGCCAGCGAAGCAACCAACCCTGCCGCGACACTGAACCGACGGCCAAAACTCCAATTCGTCTTCTGCATTGTTTGCACCCTCGTCACCTTCTAGCCGTCGCCCCCTTACCTGGTCCCTGCTCATCAGTCAAGCCGGCGGAAAAGTTCAGCGTTTCCGAATGGTTGGGAATGGAGTGGAATAAGTAAACAAACTAGCAGTGAT
>QJWJ01000389.1 GCA_003235365.1 Deltaproteobacteria bacterium | reverse complement strand
GCGTGAACACCGTCGACTCAACGGACGCATGGCAGCTGGACAGTGGACACTGGAGTTTGCGGTGCTCCTCTGGTCACCACAACTGCCCGACTTCAAACCGCTCTTGGTCGAACTGAGCAAACATCCGAGCCCGCTCGCGGCGCTCCACGGCGCGCTGCTGCTGAAATGTGTCGATGACGCCGCGGGGCAAGCCGCTCTCGATGAACTTGCGCGCACTGGCGTCGAAGTGCTCGAGTGCTCGCCGAAGGTCTGGAATCGCGCCAGCACGCGCCCCGTTCACATCGCGGATCTCGTCGCGAGGCTTCGCGACTGGACCCTGGACTGAATTGGTGCGTCGGCACACTGAAATCGATCGGTTGATGTCTGAAGGCGAAGGCGACCCAACGCATGAACGTTCCGGCGCCGAAGCACGGCAAGCTTCGGAAGGAAGCTCCAGAACGCTGAGTGGCGAGGCAGGAGTTCACTCGCAGGTCAGTCCCGCCGAAGATCCGGCCCTCGCCCAGGTAGCCCCGTCTCTCCAATCAGGAAGTCACCTGCAAGACGAGGGCAGTCAGGGCACGCTCATCGATGTCTTTGGGACCTCGTATTTTGACGTGCCGCACGTATTTGCCTTTGCCCTCGAGGAGACCGTCTGGGTCGTTCAGCGAAGAGCCACGGTAGAATCCGAACTGGACGTGGTCCTCTTCCGCATGGATGAACACCTTTGGGACGTCACCCGCCGCGAAGCATCCTTGACCCCACTTGACGGTAGTTGCAAGGTGAGGCGCGCAGCGTTTTACGACGCGCTGAAGCGCAGTCACGAGCCGTTGGTTCTTGGATGACTGGTCCTTCTTCCATTCGGAAAAGGACGCGTAGGCCTTCATGGGTGCCATTCGCGAGAGCTCGAGCATGCCCCAGCGCGACACAAACGTAAACGAATCCGACACGAGGCCCCGCGGCTCGGCTCGCTACCGGCGAAGGTCGAGCACCATGAAGCGATTGCACGCAGTGTGGCCGGTCGCACCGAGCGCCCCGGGCAGCTCTTCGAAACCCACCGTGCGGTAGAGGCGCACGGCGCGGTCCATCGCAGTGAGGGATTCGAGGTACATCTGCTCGAACGCGTGCGCCCGAGCGCGGTGGAGCAGGTGTTCCAACACTCGCCGCCCGGTCCCGGCGCCCCTCGCGCTCGGCAGGAAGTACATCTTACGCAACTCGCATATCCTCGGCGCAGCGCCCGCCAAGGGAGCGAAGCCCGCGCCACCGACGAGCTCACCTTTCGATTCCAGTACCCAATACTCCGAACGGGGAGCGGCGTACGCAGTCGACATTTCGCGAACCTCCGGATCGTGGAGCGAGAAACCTTCGCCGGTCGCGCCGAACTCGGTCATCACGGACCGAATCAAGCTCGCGACCGACGCATCGTCCCCGCGCTCGATCGGCCGCAGGGAAACTCCGTTGCCAACGCAGAGGTTCATCGGCGACCATCCGTTCTTCGCTCTGCCTCGGCGCGCCCGTGCAATAGGCGATACTCACGGGGCGCCAAGCCGCCGCTCTGATGCGGCTCAACTGATGCGTTCGATGTCCCCACCTGTCCGCGCGCCGCTGGCGGTCACTACGTGCTCGACGACCGATTCAGGACAGCGCACGCGAAATTCGACCAAGTCCGCATGATACTCGACGTGAAAGTCGTTCAGATCGAACTTGGCGAGTTGGTGCCGCAACATGGGCTCGGCCGAATAGCGACAACGAAACACGACATCCAACGTCGGAACCACGGGCTGAAGCGGCGCGCGGAGCAACGCCTCGCGCACCGCCGCCGTATACGCGCGCACCAAACCGCCAGTGCCTAGCTTCACGCCACCGAAATAGCGGGTGACCAAGGCACCGCTGCATCGGACGCTCGCACCCAACAGGGCGCGGAGCATCGGATAACCCGCAGTCTTCGCAGGCTCTCCATCGTCGGAAAACCGCACGTCGAGCTCGGACCGCCCGACATAGGCCAGGCACACATGCCGACTGTGCGGGTGCGCCGCCCGCAACGCGACTTGCCTCTCGACCACCGCAAGGTCGGAATCGGCCGGTACCAAGGTAGCGATGAATCGTGAACCGTCGATCTTCGGGATCTCGTACTCGAACGGTGCGACGACTCGAACTGGGTGACCTTTCGCCGTGACGTCCACGCTCGAACGCTAATGCATCGGCGCGTCGACTTCGATCGGTACTTGCATCTTTCCAAAGGGAATCAGGGGCACGCTCGCGAAGCGACGCAAGCAAGCACAGAAATGGCTCTTCAAACCCTCACGAGCCCGGTATCGAGCCAGCCTTGCCGTGTCTCCGCTCCGACGTAGGGTGCCATGATCGTGTTTGGACCACACTGCAGGTCGGCATGACCGCGATGATGGAGGAAGACCGTGCCGCCGCGTTTCTCGGAATAGGCGCACGCCCCATACGTAGAGATGTTCCACTTGGTCGCCTCGTGGGTCTGAAAGTCCGCGCCGTGTCGCACGCCCCCCTTGAGCGCCAGTGAGCTACCGATCTTGGACGCCACCTGCATACCGTACGCCGTCTGGGCGACCCAAAACCGTCGAAGCGTAGGGCTTGGGGCAAAGCAGGTCAGCGCTGCAGGCACCCCGACCAGCGCGGCCTTTGGAAGATCGCGCATGAAGATCGAGGCCAGCACGCTGCTCGACCACCCCTCCATCTGGAAGAACGAGTTGTGGTCGCGGTAGCCGCCCCACGCCCACGCCGTCGTGTCCACCAGGAGTATCGGAACCAGGGGCCATGCGCGTGCCGCTTCCCAACCGAAACCACCGTCCCACTTGAACGGATAGGCTAGGCCGGTTCCCACAGACGGCCCCTTGGCCTTGTAGTGAGAGTGGGCGACCGCAGTCCCGCTGGTGGGCGCAGTCCGAGGCAATTTCGCGTAAAAGTCGTTCTTGAACGAGTAGTAGAAGTTCGCAACGGAACTGCCACCCCCGGAATCCCTCGAGGCGTGCAGGACCACGAAGTGGGCCCCGCAGAGAAGCAAGTTGATGAAGATACGAATGCCCGCTTCAACGAGGCCGCCGTCGGCGAGGGCGACCCTCTCGTAGCCAACGATGCGGTACTTGGGCACCCCGTCCCTGTCACCATCCGACTCGAACATGGGAATAGACATGTGCAGCGTGTTGCCGAGGATGAAGCGCCGGAAGAATCGCATCAGGGCCTTGTCCTCAGGCCCAAGTCGGTTGGGTCCCTCCATCACCTCGGCCGTCAACTGATCGATGATCAGAGTCTGCACATCCAGATCGATGAGCCAGAACAACCTACCGCCGTGACCAGCGACCGTTCGGATACCGTTGACTAGCCCCGCCGACCCACGCACCTGGTCCGAGAAGAGACCATTCAGAAAGGGACCCGTCCTGTCCGGGATGTCATCCGCTGTCAGTCTGGGCGGCATTCCGCGCAGAGTACCGCTTCC
Source organism: Deltaproteobacteria bacterium (assembly GCA_003235365.1). Classification (GTDB taxonomy): domain Bacteria; phylum Myxococcota_A; class Polyangia; order Polyangiales; family Polyangiaceae; genus SZUA-265. Next base: position 906 of record QJWJ01000389.1, on the reverse strand, counting down.
ACGGTCCAGCGTCACGCGGACGCGCGCGGACGCCGAATCCCAATCGCCGCAAGAAGCGAACAATTGACGCAGGGCGTCTCGAACCGAGGTAGAGAGCGCCGACGACGGCTCTAGTCGTCCGATTTCACGCCGAGGTAGCTCAAACCTCAGACACGGTGGCTGAACCGGCTTCCTCGGAAGCCCGCAGGAGCCACTGCCCCCTTCTAGATTTCGTACTCGAAGTCGTAGTGGTGCTGACCGTCCACGATGTCGATCTTCATCTGACCCCGTAACCCTCGCAAGTCGCCGGTCCCAGAGTCCGGCACCACCGTGACGGTCAACTCGGTGTCACCGCCGCACATCGTGCCCGCGTGCAACAACACGAAGGTCCCAGCACGTCCGGCGAGAGACCCGGCCACACGCTCGAGTGCAACGTATCCCGCAGAACCCTCCACCGGCGTTCGAGCTCCGAGCATCTCGACGTGGCTCGAAGCGTCGAGTGGCCCCGAAAAGCGCTTTTCGAAACTGCCGCGTCCGAGCGTGACTCCGTTGACCACGTCGTAGGGCGGCTGCATCGCGGCCGAGACTTCAAACGTTCCCTTGGCGTTCATCGGTGGAACGTACGCCACCCTCCCGGGGTGAGTCTTGGACAAAGGCGACCGCCGCCGGCTTCCCGGCACGGCGCGCTCGAGCGTCGTAGCCCGGGCGCGGCGCCGCTCGCTGCCCGGAACGGACGAGAGGCACCAGCGACGTGACTCCGGCTACGACCGATGCCTATTGCTCCGTAACCGATCAGCCCACGACCTCTGCCCGGTGACGTGAGGGCCGGGTACGACCCCGGCGATGAAGCAAGCAATCACGAGAGTGACGAGCACGCCGCGCCCGGCTGAGTTCTGGCAGAGCCTTGTGCAGAAGTGGGAGCGCTCC
>QJWJ01000083.1 GCA_003235365.1 Deltaproteobacteria bacterium | reverse complement strand
CGGGAGCGAAGACCCAGATGCTGCGCGCCATCGACATTTGAGAGAAGCACTACGACCCGGACCACCCGACGCTTGCCACGAGCTACTCGAACTTGGCGATGATTCTCGAGGCCCTGGGGGAGTACGCGGGAGCGAAGACCCAGATGCTGCGCGCCATCGACATCTGGGAGAATCACTACGACCCGGACCACCCGAACCTCGCCTTGAGCTACTCGAACTTGGCGCTGATTCTCCGGGACCTGGGGGAGTACGCGGAAGCGAAGACCCAGATGCAGCGCGCCATCGACATCGAAAAGAATCACTACGACCCGGACCACCCGACGCTAGCCGTCAGCTACTCGAACTTGGCGTCGATCATCGTCGAGATGGGCGAGGTCGGCGAAGCGTGCGAGTTGTGGCGACGCGCGCGGGCGATTTTCGTGGGGCGCCTCGGGGTGAGCCACCCGTATGTCGCCCGGGTGGATGAGTACCTCGCGAAGTGGTTGCCCGCTGATCCCGGAGTAGAGGGTTGAGTGGGTGAATGTCGGCGTGAGGCGCGGACGGTTTAGCCGGTGGGCGTCTGCTGCGTTGCCGCGCCCAGTGCCGCGAACGCTGGAGCATAGACCCGCTGACTGATATGAACGACTGTGGAGAACGGCGGCAACATGGTGGAACACTTGCGGTGTGCGGGAGCGAGCCGAGCGGCAAGTCGAGCGCGCGACGATCGATGCCGTGAGCTCGTGGGCGGTCGTCGTGACCGCAAAGCAGGTTCGTGGAGGTCAGCCGTTGGTTGCGCGTCGTCACGGGTTGTCTTGGGGGCGTTGTTGACACTGCTCTGCACGTCCCTTCCCGGTTGTCTCAGCACCGGCAACGAGGACGACTCCGTCAGCACGTCGGGCAAAGCGAGCTGGTTCAACGCGTGCGAGGAGAACGCCGATTGCACCTCGGGCGAGTGCTTGTGCGGCGTGTGCACGATGGCCTGCGTGCGCGACAGCCAGTGTGAAGATCTGCGGGGCGCGTCGCGCTGCGCGGATACGGACGAAATAGCACAGTGCGGCAGAGATGTGTCCGGCAGCGTGTGCACCTACGACGAGTCGCAACTGGCGCGACCCAGTGCCAGCAAGGCCGACGATGACGGGCCGGACCCGACCGATGACGGCGCCGGTGACGCGGGCGGGAGCGAGACGGATGAGCCGTCGGCAAAGCCTTCCGGTTCGGCCGGTTCGGGTGATGAGATGACTGATGACGGACCGGTCGTCGACCCCAATCCCAATCCCAACCCCAACCCAGGTCCCGAGCCAAATCCCGATCACCCCACGCTCGAGGGCGCGCCGGACAAGGTCGATCTGTTGTTCATGCTCGACAACTCGATCTCGATGGCTGACAAGCACGCCCTGCTGGCCCAGACGATCCCCGACTTGATCGCCCAGTTGAACAGCCCGCCCTGCGTCGCGGACGGCGCGGTCGTGGCCACGCCGCCGTCGGCCTCCGCAGACTGCCCGCAGGGTAGCGCTCGAATGTTTGCACCGGTCGTGGACATCCACGTGGGCATCATCACCAGCAGCTTGGGCGGCTACGGCGCCGTTGCCGATTGTGTGCAGAGCCAGACTCAGAAGTCCGAGCAAACGGTCGACATGGCGCACTTGCTCGGCAGTCTGCCGCGCGGCGCGAGCGTGGCACCGAGTGCCGCGAACGGCTTCCTGTCGTGGACCGCGTCGACTCAGCCCGACGGCTTTGCGACCGAGTTTGCCAACCTGGTGAGTGCTGCAGGCGAATTCGGTTGTGGCTGGGAAGCCTCGCTCGAATCCTGGGTTCGCTTCTTGATCGAGCCCTACCCGTACACGAAGATCGTCCGTCAGTCGTGCAATGCTTCGGACGCGAACGACCTGTGCGCGGGTCCGGAAACCGATGGCGCGGGGAACCTGCTGGTCGACGCCACGATCCTCAACCAGCGCGCGCAGTTCTTACGGCCCGATTCGCTCGTCGGCATCGTGATCTTCAGCGACGAGAACGATTGCTCGTTCAAAGCTTCGGGACAGGTGTGGCGCCTATCGCAAACCGTCAACCCCGACGGGGGGTTCAATCCCGCGTTCAAGTCGACGACGGCCTGTGACGACCCCGCCTACGGCCCAACGCACCAGTGCTGCCATTCCTGCGGTGTGGCAGCGCCTCCGCCCAACGGGTGTCCCAGCGCCATCAACGCCGATGGGGCAACGGTGGGTGTCGGGTGCGAGGAGAGTCGTCGTTACGCCAGCGACGGCCTCAACGACCATCCGAATCTGCGCTGTTTTCAGCAGAAGCGGCGCTTCGGGCTCGACCTGTTGTATCCCGTCGAGCGCTACAGCAACGCACTGGCATTGCCTCAACTGTGCCCGTTCTCCGATACGCTGGACCCTGCCGACGAGACCGCGTGCCCCGGCGGACAGGGGGTCGTCGACAACCCGCTGTACAGTGATTTGAGTCGCGCTCCCGATAACCCTGCCGCCGCCGACACACCGAGACGTCCTGCGCAGTGGGTGTTCTTGACGGGCATCGTGGGCGTTCCGTGGCAAGACTTGGCCGAGTCCCCCGCTGATACGCCGCTGGTGTATCGAAGCAACCGCCAAGATCTGGACCCCGCAGAGCGCATCAACTGGAACTGGTTGATCGGCGAGCGCCACCCGGCCAGCGGGATACCCGATCCCACCGATCCGCTGATGGTCGAGTCGATCACCCCGCGCAGCGGCGCCAACCCCGCCACGGGTGAGTCGCTGCAGCCGCCAGACAGCGAGTATCTCGCCAACCCAATCAACGGTCACGAGTGGAACGTCGCGGACAACAGTGACTTGCAGTACGCGTGCATCTTCCCCCTCGGCGGCGAGCCGAAAGCTTGCATCACTCGAGAAGAGTTTCGCAATCGTCACGAGGCAGGCGAGGCGGTTCCCAACTGCGACTGCACCGACTTCGGCAGTGACACGTTCCAGAACCCGCTGTGCCAGGCGGCGAACGGTCAGTACGACACCACCCAGCGCCACGCCAAAGCCTACCCCGGCTTGCGACAGCTCCAAGTCCTGTACGACTTCGGCAACAACGCGATCGTGGCGTCCATCTGTCCGCGCAGTATCGACCCGACCGACGTCGACTTCGGCTATCGCCCCGCGGTGAACGCGATGCTGAGCCGCTTTGCGGAGGTGCTGGGGCCGTAGGCGCGGGGACGGCATTCGCCGTTCACGCGACTGCCGCATGCCTCAATCGCCGTCTCGGGTGCAGGGTGGAGATCCGGCTGTCCTCGGATCGATGGACATGGCCGAGCAGACGGGTGTCACCGTGTTCGAAGCACTCTTCCCAGCAGAGCCCATTCCAGCCGCGCTGGTGGCTGCGGAGGAGCGACGCCTGGAGTTTGCGCCTCTCTACCAGAAGCTGCGCGCGATCGAGAAAGACGTGCCGGAGCGCTTGCGCGCACCCCAGCCGCGGACCGACTTCGTGCACACCAGCGATGGCAGCCAGTACTCTGAGCCCCGGTCGGGGATCGGCCAGGTCCAGCAAGCACTCATCTCACCCGAGACGTGCTTCTCTGGGTTCAACTGCACTTTCCCTGGCGCGACGTGGTCCGTAGGCCGTCCCTTCGCTGACAGTCTCGGGGCTGAGTTCAAGATCGGGCGCGACGACACGACCCATGTACGTGGTACGGGCTGCGCCTCGATCGGGGACGTGTGGTACCAAGTCGAGTACAGAGTATGGTGGACTTGGAAGACGTGGTTCGGGATCTCCATTGAAGAGAACCACTTGCTTCAAGCTTGGACGCTGTACATGAACAACGGCTATGACTTCGACTTCCTGTCCTACATGCTGACGGAAGATCCAAACATCGGGCACCACTGCGCAGGCGGCGATTGAAGCTAGGAGCGAGGACAGCGGGGCGCCCCAACACGGCAATTCGCTGATATGCTCTGCGAATGCCGAGCCGCGCTCGCCTGTTGGAGACAATCCCGTCGACGGTTCTCGGGCCGCGCTCGCGCCCCGTGCTCACCCGACCATGGGACTTCGGGGCGCCCATTCTGGCGCTCGGCGGATTACTGCTCACGGCTTGTGGCTCGCGTGAGGTCGACGTCGCGACGCATACTTCGAATCGACACGGCGACGCATCGGCCGAGCCGCGGAGCGACGCGGGTTGCGGCACGTCCTCGAACGGCGGTCCCCTCGACGACGCGGGCGGGTGCTCGCCGGCTGTTGTTGACCGCAGCACACTGGCCACCGAAGTGCCCGAAGCACTGCTGGGGTCGCTCGTGTACGTGTCGCAGTACGGAACCGGCGTCGTGAGCTTGACGCCGCACCACGGCTCGTCGCTCGGAACGCCGATCCCGCTCGGCCCCAGTCGCGGCCGCGACTGGGGCGTCGCTCGCGCGAATCTGTCGTTTCTGGCAGTGAGTCCCGACGAGTCGTGGGCGGTGGTTTGTTTGGCGGGCACGCATGGGGAATGGCTGTACGCGTTGGCACTGGACGGTTCGACGCGAGAGGCGCCACTGAAGCTTGCCGAAGTGTGCCCACGCGACTTTCAGACCTTCACCCCCGGCAACCGCCTGGCGTTCGATGAACAGGGTACACACCTCGCGTTCATCGGCGAAGACGGGCTGTGGGTGCTTCCGCTGGACGGGACCGCGCTCCCACAGTTGGTACTGGTGGCCGCTGTAGCCACCGAGGTGCGTCTGGGTTCCCTGTGGTGGGCGGACGATCGGATCGTCTACTTGCAGGAAAGCGGCGCGTCCGAACGCTTGCTGTATTCGGTCGCCGCCGATGGCAGCGAAGTCGACTCCCCGACCCTGCTGGGTCCGTTCACTAGCTACATCTGGACGGTGCTGCACGGGCAGGCGGCGGTCCTCGATGTCGAAGGAAACCGCATTTCGACCATCGACGGCAAGTTGACGCGCCTGGTGCCCCATGGCCCGCCTTGGGCACGATTGATGGCGACGAGCGAGCCGCAACAGCGCGCCGTGTACATGCTCTGGAGCAACGAAGCTCCAAGCAGCTCGTTGATTTCCGTGGCCCTGGACGGCTCGGAAGCAGACGCGCCCTTGCCGTTGCTCGGCGAGCACGCGGACATCGACCAGGTTGCCGTGTTGCCCAATGGCGACGGGCTGATCGTGCAGGTGCGCAACGAGTACGGCACACGCCAGCTGTACGAAGTGGGTTGGGACGACCGACTGCCCGCGCGCCTGATCAGCGAGCGCTCGGACGCCGAGTTGCACGCCGTGAGCACGGACGGGCAATGGCTGTACGGTTGCAGCGGCGAAGCTGTCGTTAGAATGCGTCGGGATGCGGACGGCGCCGCTTGGGACGCGACACCTGCAGACATCGCCGAGCTGGCCCTGGACGTCCCTGGGATGACGGCTCCGGGGCCGCGCTACGTCACTTGTGGGGCGCAGGTGCTACCCAACACGGGCGCCACCGACACGTCCTCCACGGTCGCAAGAGGTACCGTCCTTCTGCAGGAGCGCTTTGGGCGCAGCGCCGTCTTCCTTCGCACGCCCACCGGAGCGCACCTGCGGCTCACGGGCGAACACAAGACCCCGATCGAACAAGCCGTCGTGCCGCCAGGTGCCGCGCACGTCTACTACCGCAACGCGGACGGCTGGCACGCGGCCGCCCTGGACGGCAGCAACGCGGGGGACGAACAGATGGTGCTTGCAGCCAACCTTCCAGGCAGTGTCGCACGACTGATGGCGATGGTCGGTTCCGTGCCCGTCTTTCTCCAGGGCAAGCAGCTGTATTCAGTCCCCGACGGGAAAACGCCTCACCCCCTGGGCGACCCAACCGACGGATACCGCATGGCGCTGACGGACGACAGTATCATCTCCGCGATCGGCGGACAGCTGTTCGACATTCCACTCGCGGGGGGCGATCCGACGTTGGTCATCGAGGAGACGGGTTACTACCGCGACGGAGACGTCTTCTACGACTCAGTGCGGGATCAAGTGATCGCGCGGGTCGGTGAGCGATTGCTCGCCGTTGCACGCGACGGCTCGGAGAGGACCTCACCGCGCGTGCTGCTCGAGGCTGTCCACCCGGGCTACTACTTCATCTCTACTCTGTACGGTGATTCGGTGGTGATAGCGCTGGCAGAGCACGCAGCTATCGAGCATCCGTACGGTGCCGCGTTGGTTGCCCTGGATGGGTCCGACGCTGCGGGCGCCCGCGAAGTGCGGCGTGCTGGTCTGTTTCTACCCATTGGCGACAGCCAGCAGTCCCCGGTCTGGGGCCCCTTTCTGAGCCCTGACGACGCTTGGGTCCTGCACCGGGGCGCAAGTTGGGAGCTGTTGCCCAGTGACGAACGTTCACAGCTCGACGCACTGCCGATCGATGGGCCCCCCAGCACGCTCAATCCGTTGTCCCGTCCCCCAAAGGGCGACTGGTTACTGGCACACGGAACGGGTGAACCGCTGTGGCGCCTTCCGTTGTCCCCGGACGAGCGGGCCGATCTCGGCGCCGTACCACTCACCCCGCCGCTCGACGGGCTCGCCACGAGGCATTGGCTCAACGCGGGCCAGCAATTCGCCTTCGAGACGGAGATTGAAGGCACCACACGGATCCTGCTCACCAACACCGACGGCAGTGGCGTCAGTGAGTTCACCGTGTTGGCTGGCAGCAGTGCAAACCCCGCGGAGCTGCAAGGGGTCACCCTGGACGGCGACGGGATCATCTACAGCACCCCCGCGGCGCCAGCGAGCAAGATCTTCAGCCTCACGCCATCAGCACAGCCGGTGGCGTTGACCGATGACACCGATTCCGAGGAGCGCTTCGCGGGTTGGGTGCAGGTCACGCTACCCGACCCCCGCACGAGACGATCGCCGCAGCGCTGACGCACAGCCCAACAGCTGCGAAGAACACTGAGCGCATGCTTCCAGCCTGCTTCGGCTCGCTGCGGTTGCCGAGATCTACCCAGGATGCGCCGGCACCACTTGCTCCGCGAGCCACGCTTCAGACCGAGCCTCCCACGACGTCGATCACGACGCTGCCGTGCGGACGGACCTGCTCGAGGAAAGCGTGCGCCTCGTGGGCACGACGCAACGGGAAGCGTCCGGCGATCACGTCGCCCAAGACTCCTGCGTCGGCCAGTTTGCCCAGTTCAACGAGGCGTTCGGCACTGCCGAGCGCGACTCCGGCGAGTGCGCGCGGTCCGCCGCGCAGCTTGGTCGCGAGCATCTCCAGCAAAACGCGCGGCGTGACGTAGAGGGTCAGGTAGCGTCCGGTGTCGCTCAGGACCTTGCGAAACTTTCGAAAGTGATCGCCCTCGGTCGTATCGAGGATGACGTCCCATTGCGCCCGCCTGGCCGTGAAGTCCTCGCAGTGGTAGTCGATCACTTCGTCGGCGCCGAGACGGTGCATCAGCTCCGCGTCGCTGCCGCACACGGCGGTCACGTGGGCACCGAGATGCCGCGCGATCTGCACCGCCATCCGCCCCACGCCACCAGAAGCGCCCACTACCAGCACGCGCTCACCGGCCCGCACTTGCGCCATGTCGCGCAGGAACACCAGCGCGGTTCCCCCTCCGTACGGCAGCACTGCGGCCGCGGCGTAGCCCAGGCGAGCGGGCATGATGGCCACGCTGTCGCTTTCGGCAACGGCCAGGTACTCCGCATGGGCACCGTGCATGGTACTGCCGAACACGTCGTCGCCGACGGCAAAGCGAGTGACCCGTGCACCCACCTGCACGACCCTGCCGGCGAAGTTCGAGCCGCCAATCGGATGGCGGGGACGGAAGACGCCTGAAAAGAGTCGGCCCAACACGGACAGGACACCCGGGTAGTCCGCCGCCCGCAACCGGCGATCCCCTTGGGTCACGGTGCTGGCGTGGACACGCACCAGCACGTCGTGGGGGCCAACCTCGGGGCGTTCGACCTCACGGGTAACCACGACGTGGGGCCCGCCGTAGGAGTCGTTTTTGGCCGCGTGCATGGTCTTGGGCGCACTCGCCGTGGCGGCACGCTGCCTGGTCTCGACCCGGTGGAGGTTCCGGGCCGCGAGCGCGGGCTCTGGTGGACTTGCGGTGGTTGGGCCCGCGCTGGCTGGGCTCGAGCTGGCTGGGCTTGGACTGGTGGAGTTCGGGTTCTGGGCTGCATTCAGGTTCTGGGCGTGCATCTCGTGGCTCCTTCTCGGCGGGTTTGGTTCGTTCCGGCGGGGTTCGTCCCGGCGACACGCCACACTTTGTCATTCGTGAGCGTTTTGAAAATCCGCCAAATCTGTACTACACCCATGCATTCCTGTATGGATTGGCGGCATATCTCGTTCGACTGGGCTTCGGTTCGGGCGTTCCTGGCGACGGCCGAGGAGGGCTCCTTTTCGGCCGCGGCCCGCGCGACCGGCTCCACGCAGCCGACGATCGGGCGGCAGGTTACCGCCTTGGAAGAAGAGCTCGGCGTCGTGCTGTTCGAGCGAGTGGGTCGGGGCCTGGAGCTCACGCCCACGGGCCTCGAACTCGTGGAGCACGCCCGCGTCATGGGCGAGGCCGCGCTGCGGATGGCACGCGTCGCCGCGGGGCAAACCCTGTCTCTCGAAGGCCCGGTGTGCATCAGTGCCGGCGAAGTGATGTCGACGTTCGTGCTTCCGCCGATCATCGCAGCGATCCGCAAAGAGCATCCGGGGATCCAGGTGGAGCTCCTGGTGACCAACCAGGTCAGCGATCTCGCCCGACGAGAAGCGGACATCGCCCTGCGCAGTTTTCGCCCCGCAGAGCAAGATCTGGTGGCGCGCAAGGTGCGAACCACGGTCGCGTACCTCTACGCCACTCCCGACTACCTCGAGTCACTCGGGCCCCCAACAACCTTGGATGAACTCGCTCAGGGGCAGTTCATCGCGTTCGACCACAGCGACGTCTACCGTGAGGGCTTGAGCAAGCTCGGGCTCGTCGTGCCGAATTCCAACTTCGGCTGGATCACGAGCAATCAGCTGGTGCAGTGGGCGCTCGTGACCGGTGGCTCGGGCATCGGCGTGATGGTGGACGAGATCGGCGACGCCGATCCGCGTGTCGTGCGCGTCTTCCCCGAGCGACTCGCATTTCCCTTCGAAACCTGGATCACCAGCCACCGCGACGTCAGAACCAGCCGTCGCGTGCGCGCCGTATTCGATCTGCTCGTCGAGGCATTGCAACAACCCGGCAATGGGTAGTGAACCGCAGCGATGGATTCGGGGGGCCAATCGGCTAGCGACGGTGGGAACGACGGGGTTCGGCCAGCGCTGCTCAGCCGTTCTTTGGAGGAGAAGCGGACGTCTTCGCGGCCAAGTACGGCACGTGGCAAGATCTCGAGCTACGATGCGATGCGCTCGGCTGGTAGCGCCGGCAGTGCGGAACTTTCCGTAGCGGAATCGCGGACGGCCCTGCGCCAGCGCGCTGGCGAAAGACCGAAAGTGCGCTTGAATGCTTTGCAGAATGCCGCTCCGGACTCGTAACCGACGGCGTACGCGATGTCGTCGACGCTCTGGTTCGACTCTCTGAGGGCCTTACCGGCAACGCACATTCGCCAGCGGGCCAAATATGCAGCTGGCGGCTCTCCGACCAGTTGAGTGAAGCGCCGGGCGAACGTGGCTCGCGACTTGGCTGCGCCCTGAGCCAATGCGCCGACCGTCCACGCATGGTTCGGTTGTTCGTGGATGAGCTTGAGCGCGCGACTGATGCCCGGATCTCGAAGGGCAACACACAGGCTGGGGCGAGTGCTAGCGGTATCGCGCAATCGCATTTGCGCGCGTAGGATCAACACGAGCAGCGTGTCGACCAGCCGCGGGACGATCAGCGTAGACCCCTCGCCCGGACTGGCCGCTTCGAGGTAGAGCGCGTCCAGCAGGTGAGACAACTGTCGTTGTCCGGACACTTCGTCCGTCGTCAGATGAACCAGAGTCGGCAGCCCCGATACGAAGGGGTGAGTCTGCGACGCGTCGAAGGAATACTTTGCGCAGAGCACCTCGCACGCGTCGTCGAGTTGTCGTGGTGTGGCCTTGCGAGCGCGACGATCCATTTCGGCGATCACTTCCTCGTACGGCCGCGCGGGCCGATTCGGTGCGTCTTTCAAGACGTGCGCAACACCCGGGCCGAGCAGCAGCAGATCCCCCTCACTCAAGCGCCGCGGCGCTTCAGCTTTCAGTTGCAGCCAACACGAGCCTCTACGCACGAAATGGATTGAGGCTTGAAATGAGGGCGTCACTTCAAGCCCCCAGGGCGCCAACATCTTCCGGCACCCCAGCAAGGCACTTCCGGCACCCGCAACACTCAACACGTCAGACAGAACGTCCACCACGACCTCCTCACCGCGATGCTCGTCGTAGGTCGCAGAGCGACTCGCGACAAGCGTCCGGGTACTCAACTGCGTCTTTTCGCTCATCCTGGACGAACCATTGGCGGGAACGGCGGGGCATTGCGGAATGCGCGACGCCTGCGGCCCGCCAGTGTGGACCTGTCAAACGGCGTTCAAAGAGTCTTTCTCGCGGGAAGAGGGATGGGCGGAGCGGCGGCAATCCCGGCGCGAACGGCAGCGCGCTCGTTCACGCGCGCAAACCACTTGTCGAGATTCGCGTGCCCTTCTGGGAAGGCGCCTGTGCGTTGCGCCGCGAGGTACCAAGCGAAAAACGAAACGTCGACGATCGAATAGCCCGACTTCAAGAAGAAGTCTCGACGGTTCAGTAGGCGATCGCACAGCTCGTCGATGGTTCGACCTTGTTCGTCGTACCTCTTGATGCCGTAGGGGATCGTCTCTGGGGCGAACACCGAGAAATGCGCGCGCTGACCGAACATGGGTCCTTGAAGCGACGCCTGGAGGAACAACAGCGATCGCGCTTCGAGCGCTTCGTTGGATCCACGTGGAGCCAGCATTCCCGACTTGTCCGCAAGGTAGTAGAGGATCGCATTCGATTCGTAGATCGAGTGTCCGGTATCGTCGTCGTGAATGGCCGGGATCTTGCCTGCGGGGCTCATCGCTAGGAAGTCGGGACTTCTGCCCTCACCCTGAAACACCTCGACGATGTGGGTGGTGTACGGAATTCCCATCTCTTCGAGTGCAATGCTGATCTTGTGACCGTTGGGCGTGCCGTGCGTGTACAGATGAATCATGAGCGAGTCAGCTCCTTTCGCCGGTGATCATGCGCTCGCAGGATCGCCGGCGGTAGCTTCGCTTCGCTCAAAGAATTGTCCCATCCGCTCACGGATCTCGCAGTCGGTTCCAATCCGCGACGTTCGCCTCGAGCAGCTCGATCGCCTCGTCTTTCGTCAGTTCGGGGGGGGAACCTACGACGGATCAGCCATTGTGGCCCAGTGGCACGTGACCTCGCCGTGGATGAAATTCTGGAAGCTCCAGGGGTTGAAAGGAGCGGAACGTGGCGGGGAAACAGCACGGTTGTCGTGGCGCTGAGGTTCAGCTTCCCCCGTTGGACGAAAATCTTTTCACCCGCGGGCGACGGGCGTGCGCGCTACGCCATGGACGTGCACTGGATTTCGAGAGGCTTGGTTGCGGTGAGCGCACTTTGCACGCTCGTTGCGTGTGGTGGCAACGGCGGAAGCACCGAGACGCGGCGGCCCGACTCGGGTGCCTCGGCGACGACGGGTGCGGGCGGTACGACCGGCGGACGCGGGACGCCTGGCGTGTCGGCTGGCGGTGCCGGGGCGGTCACCGGAGGCCCCGGTCCCTCAGGGTCCACAGGCGGAAACGTCGATAGCGGGAGCGCTGGCGGCAACGGATCGGGGATGGCGGGGGGCGGCGGCTCGCCCGCTGCTGAAGCCGGCGCCGGTCACGCCGGGACGGCTGGTGAGACCGGTGGCGGAGCCACAGGGCCAGGCAACGAGGGGGCTGCGGGCGGAGCAGAGATGAACACCGACGCGGGGCTCTCGCCGGAGCCCATGGGCTGTCCCGCGCCGGACGCAGCACCGCCAGAGACGGATGAGGAGCCGCTGTGTGCCGGGGCGGGCCCGTGCGAAGAGCCCTGCGAGGAGGGGTTTGCCATCTACCCGCAGATCGATCCTTCAGCCTGCCTACGCGTGTGCGTCTACGCCGAGTTGAACGACGACGCGGACGTGGCAGAGTTGGCTGCAGAACACTGTGAGGTGGTCGAGGGTGATCTTTCGGTCAGTCGCGGTGTGACGTCGCTGGTCGGGCTGGAGAGCATTCGGTTCGTGACGCGTTACGCCCTCATCGACGACGGTGACCTGAGCAGCTTGCGGGGACTGGACGGGCTCGAACGGGTCGAGAACAACATGTTCGTCACCAACACGCAGGTCGTGAACCTCGAGGGGCTCGGCGCGCTGCGCGCAGTGGGCGGCTTGTTCATACAGGGTAACAACCAGCTCGAGAGCTTGCGTGGGTTGGAAGCCCTGCGAACCACGGTCGGCAGCCAAGGGTGGATAAACATCACCGAAAACCGCTCGCTGGCAAGTCTCGATGGGCTCGAGTCGCTCGGCCACGTCATCAAACTCGTGGTCAACACCAACGACCTTTCCGGCACGCTGGAGCTGCCTTGCCTGCAGAGCGTCGAAACGTTTGCCGTCACCCCCGAGGGGTCCGACGAGCTGGTGCTACCGTCGCTGACGTCCGCGGACTGGTTGAACGTGACGTCGGGGACGAACCTCACGCGCGTGAGCCTTCCTCTGCTGACGTCGATTGCCGGTCGACTGCGGGTGCAAAACAACACCGCGCTCGAAGTGTTGAATGTGCCTGCGCTCAGCGATGTGGCCGAGCTCAATCTGGAGGCCAACCCGCAACTCACCGAACTACACGGGCCGATGCTGGAGCGCCTCAGTCGCTTGATACTGACGGAAAACGAGCAGCTCGACGTCGTCGACCTTCCCGTCCTCGCTCGGGCCAGCGCCATACAGATCGGTAGCAATGGCGTCACCCGCCTCGCCTTCCCCGCCCTGGATCAATGCGCGACCGTGTGGCTTTCCGCCAACCCGTGGCTCGAGCAGTTCGAGTTCCCCATGCTCCGCGATCTGCGCGGTGGCGACGGCCTGATCGTCAATCAACACCCCCTGCTGACCCAGTTCGACTTCCCCGCACTCGAGAGCGCGACGGCCATCGACATCACAGACAACGAGAGCCTGCAGTCCGTGAGCTTCGGGGCGCTGGACAGCGTCGAGAGGTTGTCACTGGCGCGCAACCCCGAGTTGCCGGCTTGTGCCACCGATCCGCTCATCGACGTTGCCGGCCGCTGTCAGGATTGCGAACTGAACGCCGACCCCGGATCCTGCGAGTGACGGCTGTGGCGCGTCGCGCCGGACGCGCGACCGTTCGCGACACGTGAGTGCCCGACGGCGGCTCGACAGCCATTCATTGGCGGCAGTGGGTAGCCCAAACGTTACCCTCTGCCGTGCACTGGTGAGTCGGCTCAGATTCGGAAACGAACTCGGGGCACTCGTAGGCGATGAGTGCCGAATGTCCCTCGTCCAACGAATACAACACGTTCACCGCGCAATCAGCCGCGGAATAGATTTCACCGCCCGTGCTCGGACCTTCGAAAAGAACGTACCCATCGGCACTTTGCCCGCCGTCGAGAAGCGACTGCAGGGTGAAGCCATGGCCCTGATACTCGACCACCACCTCGACCGATGTCTCGCTCAGCGAACACTGGACGCTCCCGCCGGCGCCATCGTTCACCGTTTCGATCATGGATAGCTCTTCGTCCCGACTCAGTGCGCTGGTATGTCCGATTGCGGCGTTGTCCTTGGGCAACGTGATGATGCGACTTTGGTCGATGAGGCACCTCCCGCCGGAAGGGGATACGTACAACGCCGCCCCGGGCTTCGACTCCGTGGGAACGGCGGTAGCCGTGTCTTCGGAGCCCGTGACGCCCGTGGGGTTGAGACCAGGCTCGTTGCCTTCACCTTCAGGCTTCGCGGGGCCATGCGACGACTCCACGGGCTCAGTGGATGCGGTCTGGGCGTCACGCGCCCCGTCATCGCTCGAGCTGTCGTTCGATCCGCACCCCAGCGTCGCGAAATTGAGAACGGCGACGATTGCCCCCATACGTCCGTAATTCATGTCGAATGCGAGCATATGAGCGGGGCGGACCAGTTGTCCAGAGCGGGACTCGAGAGCCGGATCGCAGTCGACTCGACCGGATCGCAAGTTGCCCCGCGACTGCACGATCATTGGAAATCGGGGTGGAACCCCCC
>QJWJ01000481.1 GCA_003235365.1 Deltaproteobacteria bacterium | reverse complement strand
GCTCGTACCACGGCTACGTGCGACAGCCAAATCAACGCCAAAACCGCCCCCAACCAGCGGGAATGGTGAGACGGCACTCCCGGAGCACTGAAGTCGAGTGACATGAACACGCCAATTCCATACCCACGCGCTTGCGCGACTTCAAACCCAAAGCGCTTCGCCACTAATCGCCACCCACCTTCATTTAGTTTGAAGCTCCTGGGGGGCTGCAGGGATGCACCAAACGTGGGGCACGCGCCCTTGGGTCACAGCGACCCTTTCCTTCCAATCGAAAGGCTTCCCTCATGTCAACAACCACATCTGTTCGCATCCTTACCATTGGCCTAGCGTTCACCGCGATTCAAGGGTGCAGTGCCACCACAGATATTGCCCAAGATTCGCCAATGGGTCGCGGACAGGCCCTCACGGGTGAACCCGAGATCGTACCAGACTACGATGCATCCGCGGCGTGCAAGCGCTATTGCGGATACGCCGAGGAATGTGGAACGGGCCAGCTACCGGTACCCAACCTCGCGTGTGATTGCGTTGGACCCGATTGCGACTGCGCAACGGAAGAGGAATGCGTCGACGAATGTCTGGGCGCCCTTGGATCCATCGACGAAGAAGGGTTGCACTGCGCGGGCACGGTCAAGCGCACGTTGGCCTGTCTACAGACTGCAGCTTGTGCCCCGCTGAGAGATGTTGGTGGCCAGGCATGGTTCGACGACGCGGGTTGCGACGATGTGGTCGTCCCGAGCGACCTTCAAGACGCGTGCCCAGGCTACAGTCATGGTTCATTCAGCGACGCTCCCATGTTCAGCAGTTGCAGCGCCGGAGGAACCGCTCTGACCGACGAGCAAATCGCATCGATGCCTCTGACCATCCCGCACTGTGCACTCCAAGTGGCGTGCAGCGACAACAGGTACGGGCTCAGCTGCGATCGAATCGACGCCGAGGAGAATCTCTATCGCTGTTCGTGCACGGACTCTGGCACTACCACCTCCTCTTACGAGCAAGTCAACGGTTGCGACTGGGAGAACGACGGTTCGTTGGGATCACCGGAGAAGCTGATTCAAGACCGGTGCCACTTCGCGGCAAACCCCTGAACTGAAGCCAACCGCACACGTTGAAAGAGTCTTACGGCCGCACCAGTAACCAGAGTTGTCGCGGCCATCTCGTCCCGTCGAGCGGTGCAATGACGATGCACCGCTCCATCGATCCCGTGGCTTTGATCCCCTACACCCTGATGTAACGCTCTAGCAAGGGGGAATCACCAGAATTCACTCCTAAGCCCCAACCAGCAGCGACAGCGCTTCGACGATCACGCGGCACAAGGCTACCGTCGCCAAGGAAATCGCAGATTCGCATTGCATTCGGGTTGTTCACTTTGCGCCTCGCTACTTCAGCCAGACTAGCAGCCCGTGGTGAAAGTCGGACCGAGTTCCGGCGCGAGCTCCAGAAAAAGAGCTGATTCGGCCGTCAAATCCAGGTTTCATCCGCTTTGCTGGTCACCGCAACAAGGAGTCACACTGACCTCGTGAACGGTGATCGAACAATCGGACGGAGTGGTTGCGAGTTCAACGCACGTTCACCTGGGCAGTAACATGCCACCTCTGCGGCGGCGGGTCGTCACGCCATCTCCTCATCTGTCCCGTGGTGTTTCCGCGCGGAAATTACGTTGCAGTCATGGGACTTTTAACAATGTGCACCGGTGGCTCCACCGCGCGTCGATCGGAGTAGCGACGCATTGCCATGGATGTTACGCCTTGCGCTGCGAGGAGTGGAATTGTGAGTGCTGGTTGGGACCTCATCACTGGCGCGCGCCCAACGTCTGGGGAGAGGGCTGGTCGCACGCCGTTGGAAATCGACGCGCGCGTGGATCTGACGTTAGATCTAAACCATGCAGAAGCCGAAGACTCGCTCGCGACGCTCGTAGCTCAGCTCCAAAGGCTAACACGCATGGAAGGCCTCCTGTTTGCTCTGGAGGTTGGGCAGTTGGTTACTTCGCACTTCTGCAAGGGCTCGGACGGTTGGGAGCGCCAGTTGCTTCAGAGCAAGTCCTACCAGGAGCTGCTCGGGCGCTCGGACTTGCCTGTCAGTCGGACCGTGATCCACCGCTGCGTCGGCATCTACGAGTTGTGCGTTCGTCTCGATGCCGCGGCTCGTTGGCAGCAATTGACGGCGACCCATCTGCGCGCGGTCCTCGGGTTGCCGGAGGAACAGCAGATAAGGCTGCTTGACGCGGCCAACCGCAAGAAGTGGACGTCTCGTCAGCTCGAGCGAGAAGCATCCCGCTTGCGAAGGACGCCGCGTCCGGGCCGTGGTCGCCCGCGGCACAGCCGGCTGCGGCGCGCACTCCAGAACGTGCAAGCCCTTTCCAAGTTGCCCCAGATTCCCTCAGACCTCGCTAGATTGAGCAGCGCACAGCGCGCCGCCCTGCTGGAACTGACCGATTCCCTGGACGCGTCACTTGTCAGAATTCGCCGCCGGATCGCGCAGCGACCCGAGATGCAGGCGGGACTGCAACGCGGGAAAGCCAAACCATGACGCGCGGTGGTGCTGCGATCGTGGTGACGAATGGCGGCGCGCTCGAGGACAGCCAGACTCAGACGTATCTCGACCCAGACGCCGATCAGATTGTCGCCAAGCTGAGGGAGATTTCGAGGCGAGTCGCTTTGGAATATACCTTGAACGTCGGTCGCGTCGTGATTCATCAGATCTACGGCGGCGACCTGAACGAGTGGCGTTCCCGTGGCCCCAAGAGCGCATCGTTTCGACGCTTGGCTGCTCACCCAGATCTCCCCATGAGCCCGTCGGCTCTGTACCGCTGCGTCGCTATTTTCGCGATGTGTCATCAACTCGGGGGATTGGAACGCTGGCCTCGACTCGGCGTCGGGCACCTACGCTGTGCCCTGGTCTTGCCCGACGCCAAACGAGCCGACCTGCTTCAACAGGCCAACGCAAAGCGTTGGAGCGTCCGACAATTCGAGTCAGCTTGCCGCGCGTGGCGGCAACAAGCCGACCCCGGCCGCTCACGACAATCGCAACAGAAGCATTGCGTATCCCGCCTCAAGGCGCTGGCGCGTTCCATGCCGCACGTCGAAGCAATGCTCCTGGAAGGTGCAACGGAGAGCTTTCCATCCGAGGAACTCACGCGAGCGCTCGACCAACTGACCGCAACTCGCGAATGGGTGGCGCGACTGAGAGCGATCCTGAGCCGCGCCGAGAAACGAAAGGGTGCTTCCGAAAGCACGGAGGCTTCGGAATGCAGCTCAGACTCGGCTCCAATCCTCGGAGCGGGCTGCGACTGAACGCTACTCTCCCACGGCCCGCAGGGCTTTGACCGGCACGCCTCGGTGTGATAACCAGCTACTATGAGGTCACGGGGTGCACGGTTGGGGGCCTTGATAGTGGCGCTGCTCGTGAGTGCTTGCCAGCGCTCCGACGGCCCAGAGGAGCCCGCGGACGAACCCCTGTTTTCGGACGGACCAAGCGGCGGCGGAACTCATCGCGTGCCCACGGAAGCGCAGCATCCCGATCCCCAAGACGGCGACGCGGCTGCCGCTCCCCCGGTCTCCGTTTGGGATGCGGGGCAGTTGGATTGGGATTTGGACAGTTGCCAGCAGCCTCTGACGACCTGTTCAACGTCGCAATCGGTCCACTTCACGCCCGATACGCTACAAGAGACTTGCTTCGATGAGGACAGCGTCGCGTTCTCCGCATACTGCGAAGGCAACCGCTGCTTGTGTTCTCGCGCTGGGGTCGCGGAGTGCACTTGCAGCTGGCTGAACGGCGACGCGTCTGCCCCACAGAAGGACCAGAGTGAGCCAACCCCCGAATCCTGTTGCTTCGAGGGCTGACGCCAATCCTTCCGTCGTTCTACTGCCGCGGCGTAGCAACTCAAACGTTTGGTCGCTCTCGCAACGCGATCCGCGCGAGCGACGTGCAAACGACGCGGTTTGAATCGAACGCGTCCCAGACTATCTCAGGCGCGAGCACGTATTCCCAGATCACCGCTTTCGTGGCCCACGAACCGTCGGGGCGCTGAGCTTCACGCAAGAAGCGTTCAGCGGATGCTTGAGCATCCGGATACTCGCCGCCCATGCGGAGCGTCGCAAGCGCAAGCGCGGACGCGTAAGGATCGCCCTGATCCCAAGAGCCGTCACTCCCCTGCGAACCACGAACGAACTCCAACGCTTTGCGAGTCCAATTCGCAGCGATCGGCACTCCTGCCCGCTGCGCCGCGAGTAGCCAGTAGCTCCCGTACCACCTGCAAGGGTAGAAGTAGCTACGAACTTCGCCATCGTCGCCAATACATTGCTCGAGCATGGGTTCGAGCTGGGGGCGGCCGCCGCGCTCGGCACCGCACAGCTCCGCGATGTTGAGATTCACCTCTGCGTGGATGCCGGTGTTTGCCGCAACCGTCGCATTCAGCTCCAAACGCTTCGTGCTTTCCCACAAGAATGTCTTGTAGGCATTCTTTTCCTGCACGTAGAACTGGTCGAGGCATTCGCGCGACTCCGCGGCACCTAGAACGCGCAACGTGCGCAGGGCGAACGCCGTGTCATCCGAGTCCACGGGCGCTCGAACTCCATAACTCCAAGCATCGCTCCTACGGCTCTCCAGCAAGCGTTGCCGCAATGCTGTCGAAGTCGCTGCGGGCAACTCCCCTCCAAGCGCCAAGACAGCAAAATGGGAAGAAAACACCCATCCTTCGTTGTGAACCGGAGCCGGTTGTTGCGTCCCACGAACGTGGCATGCAAGCCCGAGCTTCTCTTCTTGCAACGCGCGAACGAGAAACTCCTTCGAACGCTCCTCATGTGGTTTGTCGCAACCTACGCCAACCGGCATGGCCGCCGCGCAACAACACCATTTTAAGAATCCCCGTCGATTGTGAATTTGTCGCATTGTGACCTTCCCTAGGATTGTTGGTGAGTTCAGCGATTTTCATCGCACCTGAGTTGCAGCTCGTGAACGCGTCACGATGGTCGCGCTTTGTGCGATAGAGGACTCTCGGGTATAGGTCAACGCCCGTCGTGGTTGGCGGGAACCAAAGGAAGGGAAAGGAAAGGTTGATATGTACAAATCACGTCATGTCATTGGGGCGTTGTTTCTAGGGTCACTCTTGGCGGCTTGTTCCGGCGCGGAAAACGCGGTTGAACCAGGCGCCGACGTCGAGGCAAACCAGGCGTCAGACCAGGCGCTCCCAGAAGGTGCTCGAGCAGCCGCCGAGTCGGTTGGAGACGAGAGCGCTGCTCAGGAGTTTCAAGTAGGCGAAACGATTGAGCTGCGCGCAGGCGCAGTGAGGCTCGGCGAAGGCGTCGAGCTTCTGGCGAACGTCGAAGCGGCAAACGGCAACGAAGTTCAGTTCATCGCCCGTGGCGATGATTGGACGATCTTCGAGTCGGGGCCGGTAGGAAACCTGCCGATCGCCACCGACTTGGTGGAGACTGTCAGCGACCCGCTGGTTGCATTCAGTCTCGTAGCACCAGACGCCAAGCCACCGGCGCGCCTGTTGGAGTTCGTCGACGACATGCCGCAGCGCATGCAGTTGTCGGAAGCCGCAGCGGAGCAGCGGCGCGAGGAGGTTCGCAAGTTCGAGGAGCTGAAGGCCGAGCACGCGCCCGCAGCGGACGGCCTCAACGCCGGCGGATACTGCTCGTACACCTGGTTCACGAGCAACATCTGCACGGGAACCAACTTCAAGACGCGTTGGAATACGTACCCCGAAAACACCCAGTTCAAGGATGGACTCACCTACTCGTGGAACTACTCGAACTCCCACGCCAGCGAAGGCGCGGGTTTCGTCTGTGGTGACAGCGGCACGGTGACGCTGCAATACTGGACCGCGGCGTGGGGCACGTTCGCGAACCGCGACATCAATCAAGGGTACTGGGGCACGAACGGCAAATGGTACTCCCAGTCGTGCTACCAGAGCTGCTCCGGCTGGAGTTGCCACACCGTTTGCAATCCCAGCTACCAGAACGCCAACATCGAAGTTGACAACGTGGGTGGTTCGGACCGGTTCCACTTCTGCGGCTGGTACAATCCCGACGGTGACTGATTGGAAGGCGCCCCTCCCGGGGGGGAGGGGCGCTGTCCTTGGTAACGATGTGAGGCAGGCGCATGGTCACGGGCAGTCACGGGCTGGAGCCAGCGAACGACGGCGCCCCAGAGCACCGATCAGCTTGCCAGTGCACGGAGTTGCCCCAGGCCACGGTTGTGAAGTGGACCCGATTAGCGCGATGCGACGCCCGCTTCTTCGTACGAGGACTGTCGAAGAAAGCTTCAGGCTGGAGCTATCGAACTGCTGTTGGATCTCCAAAGCCGTCATCACATCGGTGAACTCGAGGCTCCAAACTGCGACGAGCGGCGTCTCGCCCATCTCGTAGACCGCAAAGCTATCGCCGACGAGGCACGATTGCCAGCTGTGGAAGGTGCGGGGTGGCCGCAGCACGCGGGCGAGAAACACGCCCATCAGCCAGTGTCCCAGTCGCTCGGAAAATGCGAGCTCGAGATCCTCGACACGAGCAGGCCACTGTGGAGCAATCGGAGACATCCTCGAACACGTCAGCCCCATGACTTCACACGTCGCGCTCGGCTGGGAGCTCTGGCCCCGCAAAGCGGAAGCGACATGAGTTGTGTCGAGCGCCGTCCAACGCGCACCAAAGGGCAACTCGAAGAGTTCCCCAACCTGCTGCATGACCGCAGGGCTGCGCATCGCGCCGAGCAACGCTCCCTCGACGTCGTCGGCGTAGGCACGGCGCATCGCATCGGTGCGGAAGCCACGCACGGACGCTTGAGCCCGATCCGTGTAATAGCGCGCCTCGCCTTCGAGCAGCGCTCGTCTGGCCAGCACTTGATCCCAAGGCGGCGTGGCCTCACGAGCAGCGCCCAGTTCACCCTCGGCATCTTGGGCCGCGTGAACCAGCTCGTGTACCAGGGTGAAGAATGCGGCGTCAGCGCTCGCAGCTGCGGCCTCTCCCGAAAGATAGATTTCGCGGTCTCGGTAGGAGTAGAACCCAAGCGGATTGCGCATTTTCGCACCAGGTTCGGGAGGCGCCGCCAGTCCAAACCAAGACAATGCAGTCAATCGCTTGCGGGCGCGCTCTGCCACCGCGATCGGTACGGCAGTCACGACCGAAGACAATTCCTTCTCGCTGACGATACGCACGGGCGGCGGTCGCAGCGGACGCTGGTCGTTGGTCAGGCAGCGCACGACGTCGTGGACGATGAGCTGGCACGCCGCTTCTCGAACGTCACAAAGTTCCGAGCGCGTCGGCGTGCAACTGGCCGCGGCAATCGGCGACGTTGCCGCAGCCCCGCCATGTCGATCTGCCATCGTCACGTGAGGATCCGGCGCCAGCGGCGACTGCTCACAGGCCAATAGCGCCAATCCCAACGCGGCCAGCGAGAGCCGCACGGTCACCGCCGCGGACACCTACGTCGCGGCCCTTGGGACAGGAATCTCGGGCCACCAACCGTCACGACTCACCAACGCGCAGGCCCCCAAATACAAGCACACGAACAGCGGGGGAACCTCGAGCGCCAAGCCGATGCTCGCGAAAAAGGCGAGTAACCCCGCAAGCGCGAACGGGCGCGTTCGGGAGCTGATCAGCAGCAACGGCAGCGCAAACTCCAGCGCCACGGTCGCAAGGCTCAGCGCCGTGCCCAGCCCCTTCACCCCAACGCCAACGTCAACCAACCAATCCCTGAGGTAGTAAGATCGCGGGTAGTCGAGCATCACGCTCAGTGTGCTACCCGTCCCCCAGTCGCTGCGAAGCTTCTCCAGGGCGGACCAGAACACGGCGCTCCACAGGTGAATGGCGACGAGAACACGGACGTACCAGGTCGAAGGTCTGGTTCGTGCCCCCACGGCAAGCGCCTCTGCACCGCCGCCGCCCACGAACCACACGATGCACACCATCCACACCAGCTCCAGCGCCAAAGTGGACGTCCACAACGAGTTGAGTTCGTTGAAGAGATAGCACCCCAGGCCGGCGAACAGCGCGCACAGTCTCGGACGGAACCCCAGCATGCCCGCTGTCAACGCGCCAAACACCGCCAACGTCGCTACCCAATGAACGACGCTTGGCAGGCCGAGCCACGCGCGAAACTGAGAGTTTCGCAACGAACCATCGACGAATGCGCGCGCGCCGTACGCGCCTTCTGGGTCGAGCAAACTGGGGCCAAAATGCAGAAGCAACCCCAAGAAGAACAACACACGAAAAACCGCCAACGGATACGGATTGCACGGCGATTCGAGCATTCCCACCCACCTGGACAACACGCGTTTCACCTTGCCCCCACCCGTGGTTCCGCGTCGATCAGATGGGAACCATCACAGATCTGAACTCGCCGAGACACGACCTTGCGACCGTTGCCCAGCTCGTACCCGGTCGTCTTGAGCTCAGCACGACCCAGTGCTCCCGCGCGGCACGCGGTGGGCAGCAAGTCAGCGCGCCGCCGAATCGCCAACGCCAAGCGCGACGACCCGTAACCAATCGACAACGGATTGAGCAGCTCCTTTAGTGGACGATACGGCTCGGACTCCCGCCGCCACTCCACCACCTCGATGTGTGAAGGCATTTGATTGAACATCACGTAGCCATACCTGAGCGGCGGAATCCGCTGTCCAATGGCCCAGCCCACTCGAGGAGCAACCAAATGGAGCCCCCCACCCAGAATGCTGCACGCCGCAAGGGCCGGCGCCAGATACCGCCGGATCCTTCGAAGCGCCGACGAAAACACCGACGCGAGACTCATCGTGTAGCTCCAATACGACAACTGACACCTCCAAAACCCCAAAACTAGTCGATCTCGAGAGCGATCCCAGCCGCACGCACGGCTCCAGGCTTCGCAGAGACGGCTGACTTTATATTGCCTCAGCGTTGATGACTACCCGAGGCACGTGGGGAAATTCCCAGGTGCACCCTCAACACAACTCATCACCATTCGACGATTGCTCCGAACCCGACACCACAACCGGCATTGAAGTTTGCTACTCGCGAGTGGTATGGACCAAGGCATGAGGGGTAACACCATGGCCCTATTCGCGTGTTCGGCACTTGCGGCCTGCGGAGCCCGCACCGAGGCGAACATCTACGAGACGGCCCCACCAGTTTCTCCCGAGCGACCTTCGCCCGCTAAACCCGCACCGGGTCCAACGATGACAGAGGATCACACGGTGCCGGAGCCACCACCAAAGGCGCCGACGCCGGCTGTCACCGACTCGCCAAGTGACGGAATGCATCTCCCCGAATGCGGGCTACCGGTCGCGAACTGTGAAGGCATCACCAGTTCGGTGAGCCCCGACGAACAGGGCCTTCAAGTCAGTTGCGTATCGAGCACGAATCTTGGCTTTTCCGCATACTGCACGAATGCGTCGTGTATCTGCTCGCGAGCGGGGATCTCGCTGTGCGAGTGCGCCTGGGCTTTCCCGGGGCTCGACGCACTGGGTCCCAACGAGGTGGGGTGCTGTTTCTACCACGCGGGACAGTAACTATCACCACGCAGTGCATCTGCGATGGCCAGTAGCCAAAGGCAAGGTACGGCTGCTTCGAGTACGAGCGACGGCTGTAGAAGCGGACACTGAAACTTCGACATCGGGACAGTAATCGCATGACCACGACATCCTCGACCGCACCCAATACGGCCGTCGGCTTCATTGCCGTGACGAATCAAGAGCCTGGAGCATCGCGCACCGCGCCGACAGGACCCATCGCCGCTCCGGTCGACGCCGCGGATCACCGGGTAGCTCACGACTCCGATCGCGAATCGCTGTGGCCGTTGGGGCTGTGGTTTACTGCGCTGATCGTCGGTGTGATCCGACTTGCTGAGGAATGGCTCCTGGGCACGCGTCTGCTCTTGGAGGTCAACGCGGGAATTGCGTTGCACCTCGGGTTCTATTGGGCAACGGCTTTCGTGTTCTTGGGCGTGTTGCGCGTGGCGACCGGACGCCACGAGCCGTGGCAGGTGCGTCTCGTCTGCCTCGGACTTTGGCTGGGCGCTCTGCCACCCTTGCTGGACTTGCCGATATCCGGTCTAAACGCGGAGCGATACAGCTATCTGCGCAACTTCCCTCACGGCTTTCGCTTCTGGTTCTACAACCCAGGTCAGGCAATACCACTCGGGGAAGCCGTCACTCTGTGGCTGTCGATCGTCGGCGTGGGAGCGATCACCGCGTGGCGTACGCGACGGCCCTGGCGAGGAGCGCTCGCACTACTTCTCGCGTACGTCGCGGTGGTGTTGACGTTCGGAGTGTACCACCAACTGCTGAGTGTCTGGACCACGCGGCTTGGGTTGTCTCAACAGGCTGGCACGCTTTGGCGAGCGGCCTGGCACATCCTGCTGGTACTCGCGATCTACTTCTCCCGCCGCCCGGCGTTCCTGCTTGGACTGCTCAGACGTAGCCTGCACGCCTTGCCGTGCGTCGCTGCGGTTCTGTTGGGCTCCGCGCTGCAAGGCGAAGTCGCAGGTCGCACCTGGACGACGGTCGCTTTCATGGTTCTTTCTGGTTGGCTCGCTTTGGTTCACAACGATTGGCACGATCGCGAGGACGATGCCCCACAGGGCCGCGTTCGATACGTCGAGTACTCCGACTACGCGATGATGAACCTGGTCTGGCTGTCACTGGCCGGCTTTTGGGCGCTGGAGGGTTCAATCTTACCCTGGGTATTTGTTCTGATATACATCACTTCAGTTGTATATAGTTGCCCACCGTATCGACTGAAGAAGCTCTTCCCCTTCAATCTGGCGCTCGAAGGGGCTTGGGGCGCTTCAGCCGTGCTGGCCGGCATCGTCGCAGCAGTCGAAGCGCGCTATGGAGTCGCTCCCGCAATTCAGGGGCTTTCTGCGGGCGATTTCGAGCGACTGCGCACCGCTGATGCGGCGTTTGCTGCCCCGGCGCTCGTTGCGGTCGCGGCAGCCTTCTCCGGGTGGTGCGTCGTCGCCGCGACGAAGGATTACAAGGACATCGAGGCGGATCGTTTAGCTGGCGTTCAGACTGTATACACCCTGACCATGTCACGCGGTTTCGATTCGGCACAGGTTCACCGGATGGTGTGTCGCGCCGCCGCGCTATGCCTGCTCAGCGTGACTCCGCTATGCATGTGGGCGACGGGAAGCGTCGTTCCCTTTTTGATTGTGGGGGCAGCTGCTGCAAGCGTGGTATGTCTTTTGCCCAGACTACGTCACGCCAATGCAGCATTCCAGTGGCTCCTGGTCGTGATCGGCGTGGAACTGTTGACACTCGCGTCGTTGGTGGTGGCGGCCTGATCTCGTCAATTTCACCGGCAATGGCCGAGCACGATTGCCGGGCAGTTCTTGGTGAGGGGCCGAAAGACCGCCGTGTAGCAGCGAAGAAACTCCCAACAGAGGAGCAATCCCTGCGGACTATACTCCACGCCTACACTCTGGTCGTCCACTTCGTGCGGCGACACAACCCCCCCGTCATTTCGCTTGACGGAGTGTACAGCCCACACGATGCTATCAGCATGGTCTTGAAGCTGAGGGGAATTACTTGCGTTGGGTTATCGGCCCTGTTGGTATTGGCGTGTGGAGCAAAGCGGGACGACGAGGTCGACCGCAGAAAATCCGGTCCAAACACCGGTAATCCCGACGCTGGCAAGGAAGCCGATAAACCCACAGCCAACGGACCGTCCGCGACGCACGATGCGTCATCCAGCGCCACTGCGTCCGCACCCGAGGGGTCAAATCCGTCACCGGCGGTTGACGCCCCCCCGGAGTGCCTCGACGTTTGCAGGAACCTCGAGTCATGCGGCGACTCGGAGGCATGCCTTTCAAACTGTGCGACGCTCCAGGCCGTGGCATCGACAGATTGTGAATCGGCCTGGCGCGACGTCATCGCCTGCTTCGAGAACACAGCGGTGTGCCCCGAGTCGGGCGGTTGTCGAAACGAAGTACTGGCTCTGGACAGTTGCACGGGTGGAGCGCTTCCGGTGAACTCTCCCACGCCGGGGACAGGACCCGGTGCACCAGCCGTCACGAGTTCCGGCTCGCCTCTACCGAGTAGCATCACGCCAGCCGCAACCGGCCGCGCACAACCCAGCCCCTCATCGGGACCTGACGCACCCTCGGATGCTCCTGACGGGGGTAGCCGCCCCGCCCCATCCGATGATGGAACATCTCCGGACACTCCTGGTGGCAGCGACCCCGGGCCAGACAACACCGAACCAGACCTCGGAGCGTTTGGTGCGGATGCAGCGCCACCAGCTGTGGTCAACGCTGATCAGCTTCCGATGTGTAAGGACGTCGATGTCGAATCCTTCCAGTGCGCTGGCGCGAGTTCCTCCATCAGCGACGTCGCTTGTTCGCTCGAATGTTCGGACACCGATGGGCGTTTCTGGTCGACACTGTGTCGTGGTGATCTCTGTCGCTGTGCGTACGACGGGATCACGTATTGTCAGTGCGAGTACGAAGGACCGACCGCCGATGGCTGCGGGTCCTGCTGCCCCGGCCTCACTGACTCTTCCTTGCAGTAAGCGCAGAGCTCCAACGCTTCGCGCGTCACCGCACGCACTGCGTCGCCGCACGCACTGTCCAGCGCTGTCGTGAAGCACAGCTGAGACGCGCGCGTGGGCGGAGCACCTGCATTCGAGTGCCCTCGCGGGCCCGATGCGCAGGTCGCCGGAGACGATGTTCCAGCAACTTCCGCGCCAGTCTTCACACAGCAGGTAGCCAAGTGTGGGTACCCGCAGCGTCCGGTCGAGACTTGGCATCGTGGCGCGCGGCGCTATCATGGGCGCGTGATGGGGGTTCGCGGCGGAGAACGCGGGTTTGACGACATTTCCCGGTTGGCGGCATTGGCGGATTACCGCGTGCTCGACACCGGGGCAGAGGCATGTTTCGACAATCTCACCGAGCTGACCGCGAAGATCTTCGGAACGCCGATCTCGCTCGTGAGTTTGGTCGACGAACACCGTCAGTGGTTCAAGTCTCATCGGGGCCTCGACGTCAGTGAGACACCGCGTGAGTACGCGTTCTGTGATCACGCCATTCGTGCAGACGACACCTTGATGGTGCCCGACACCTGGGTCGACGAGCGATTCTCACACAACCCGCTGGTGCTCGGCGACCCCCACATTCGGTTTTACTGTGGAGTACCCCTCCGCACGCCGGAAGGGCACGGCCTGGGCACGTTGTGCATCATCGATCGCCAGCCCCGGCAACTCGACGCGCAGCAGCTCTCGTTGCTCCGGGGGCTTGCCCGACAAGTCGAACTGGAGCTCGAGATCCGGCGGCGACTGTCCATGTTGGAAGAGCAACTCGGAAGCGCCATGTCGGCGGCCAAGTCTCGTGAGTTGCTGGCGACGATGGTCGTTCACGACATGCGCGGACCACTCACCGCCGTCACCATGCTCGCGTCGATGATCACACCCGCAGACCCCGAGTCTCGTTCCAACCTCGACGCCCTAGCTGCCGAAGCAGAACGGCTTCGCTTCATGCTCGTCAACATCCTCGACGTTTGCCTGCACGACTCTTGCGGGCTCCGGCCCCGTTGTCGCATCTTCGACGTCGTGGCGCTAGCCAAGGACGTCGTGGAGCGACGCAGCCGCTGTGCATCGGCCCTCGAAGTTCAGCTCGACGTCGAAACGACGATGGCCCACTTCGTCGACGCCGATCCCGATCTCGTCACTCGGCTCCTCGAAAACCTCGTCGGCAATGCCGTCGACCACGGCACCGCATCACCGCGCGTCACCGTCAGCTTCCGCGATCGCGGCAAGGGGCGCATCCTCTGTGAAGTGAAAGACCGCGGCGTCACCATTGCCGAAACTCAACGCGCGACGGTTTTCGATCCGCTGACGCGCGGCGTGACAGCCCACCGCGGCTACGGCCTCGGCCTCGCCTTCTGCCGGATTGCCGTCGAAGCCCACGGCGGTCACATCGGCGTCCGCCCGAACCCCGACGGCGAGGGCAACACGTTCTGCTTCGATCTCCCCGCGGCGGACACCTCGACAGCGCGCTGATGCCTCGAGCCACGTCGTGGCCCCCGACGAAACGCGTCGGAGGCCACCCATGTCACTCCACGACCACTGGGTCCACCACTGGGTCCACCGCAGTGGCGGCTTCCACGGGCGCGACATCAGCCGTCACCGGCGGTGGTG
>QJWJ01000363.1 GCA_003235365.1 Deltaproteobacteria bacterium | reverse complement strand
GTCTGCCGACAAGAACCTGATACGCATCCAACTGTACGCGTCCAATGGTCAGGCGTGCCTGAACGTTGCTGACAATGGTCGAGGCATCGATGAAGCCGACCGAGAGCGGGTGTTCGATCCGTTTTTCACCACGAAAGCGGGGGACGGCACCGGCTTGGGCCTGGCGATTTGCCGACAGATCGCCCAAGAGCTGAACGGAAGCCTCGACGTGGCGGCGGACCCCGAGCTGGGTGGCGCGTTGTTCCGCTTGAAGCTGCCCTGTTGAGCTAGGAGCTGATTTCAACCCAGCGGAAGGTGGGAAAATCGCCCACTCAACGCGAGTGAGGCGGGCAGGTTACCCCGCCCGCACCGCGGCCCAGGCGGTTCAACCCGCCCGGGCTACGCGAATGACGCTCGGCTCAGGGAGCGGGTGCCTTGTTGGCTGCCTGCTTCTCGATGTGGAATTCGACGCGACGGTTCACTTGGCGTCCGTCTTCCGTTTCATTGCTCTGAATCGGGCGATCGGGTCCGAGGCCCGCCGATCGCAAGCGCGACGGTTCGATGCCTCGGGCCACGAGCCATTGCACGACGGCTTCGGCTCGCTGACGGCTCAAGCGGATGTTGTGTCCGTGGGCGCCGCGGTTGTCGGTGTGGCCCTCGACGCGCACTTTCTCGATTTCCGGGTGCTCGCTTAGAATGGTGAACACCGCTTGCAAGATGGGATCGCTCTCGGGGCGAATCGTCGCTTTGTTCGTGTCGAACTCCACGCGGTCGAGAATCACGATCTGGGTCGCCGTCACTTGAACGCGCGGGCAACCGTTCTTCTTTGGATCCTTGTCGACGGGTCCCTTCTCCTTCGGACAAGCATCGAAGTCGTCCAAGACGCCGTCGCCGTCCGTGTCGGCAGGTGGCGGGCAGCCGTGCTTCTTCGGGTCGGTGCTGGCCACGCCCGGTTCCGTGACACAGGCGTCTTCCTCGTCCCAAATGCCATCGTTGTCGATGTCCGTGGGTGGTGGACATCCGTGCTTCTTTGGATCGATGTTGCCTACGCCAGGTTCTTTCGGACAGGCGTCCTCTTCGTCAGCGATTCCGTCGCCATCCGTATCCGCGGGCGGTGGCGGTTTCTCGACGGGGCATCCGTTCTTCGCTGGGTCGATGTTGGATGGGCCGGGCCGGTCTGGACAGGCGTCGTCGCGATCGAAGATGCCGTCGCCGTCGCTGTCCTCTGGTGGAGGTGGCGGGGGCGCGAACTCTTCGCTCCATTGCAGCGAGGCCAAAACGCGAAACTGCGGAGTGCCGAGTCCGTGCGTAAATCCTGGGCCACCACCCAGTCCGAGACGCCAGGGGCCCTCGGTGTAGTGGGCTCCGAGAACACCTTCGATCGACGTGGTCCTGCGCTCGAAAATCCCCTTACCGTGATCGGACACCACCGTCGAGCCCCAAAACTCGGGCCCGATCAACAAGTGCTTGTCGGCAACACGAAAGCCGGCGGTGGCCACGAACGTCGCGTCCGCGCCAAACGGTTCTGCGGCGAAGTTGTCCGTCTCCGTGCGGAGGGTTCCGCCCAAGCGAGCCGAATAGACGAAGTCATCGATGTCACCCGACGCGCCCAAGTGGGGCGTGAAGCGAAACCCGCCGTCAGACGTGTACGCGTTTCGGTTGCCGGTCGGAAAGTAGATGTTGGTGCCCAAGCCGACGCGGACGGGGTCGCCGTACTCACCCGCTAGGCCGACATCGAGCTCGAGGCGAGCGTCACCGATGGCGACACCTTTCTTCGTGGCGTAGGTCAGCCCATTGACCGCTGCGCTGTCTCCGTTTTGGTACCAAAGCACCGGTACTCCCGCCCCGACGCGCAGCGTCTCCCAAAGGATGACGCCGACGCCGAGGTGGGTGTAGATCTGGCTGCTGATGATGGTCGCGATTTCTTCGCCATCGGAGTCGTAGGCGACCAATGGTTTGGCGCTGCCGTCCCAGACGAGCCCGAACGACCATCGGTTGTGTCCGCGGACGTCGAGTGAATCGCCAGCAAACCATTCACTGCTCGATGCTGCGGCTTCGTAACGGTTGAGGGCGAACCCCGGTTCCTGTGCTCGAGCGTCGTGGGCGGAACCAAGCACGAGCAGCAGCGCGACACCCATGAGCGACTTGCTCGCGATGCGCCGCGGATTGCCGGTTCGCCGCGAACGTCGTGCTCTGCGTCGTGCGAAACCCCACAGCGCGGCGATGCCAGCCAGGGCGTTCAGCCACGACATCGAACGATCGGAGATGTCGTGTCCAGGCAGTGTGCAGGAACAGCCGCCGCCCTCGAGCACACCTTCGACGATCGCCGGTTCTTCGGTGGGATCTTCGAAGTCAGTGGGATCGCGATCCGACGGCGGAGGGCGGCTCGTGCCCGAATCCTCGTCCGTGGGTTCCGGCTCGTCTGGCGGTGCGCCAGCGTCCATGTCCATCGGCGCGCCTGCTTCGGTGGTCATCGCCGGCGCGCCCGAATCGCCGCCGTCATCGGGATCGAGGTAGTCGGGGGTGCCGTCGCCGTCGGTGTCCACGTCCTCGTCACCGGGCCGCTCCGCGAGGGTCGAGCGACCGTCGCCGTCGTCGTCGGGGTCGAGGTAGTCGGGGGTGCCGTCGCCATCGGTGTCGACGTCCTCGTTGCCGGGCCGCTCTCGACGCGTCGAAACGCTGTCGCCGTCGTCATCGGGATCGAGGTAGTCCGGGATGCCGTCCTCGTCGGTGTCCACGTCTTCCCCGTCGGGCCGTTCTCGCGACGTCGCGACGGAATCGTCGTCATCGTCGGGGTCGAGGTAGTCGGGGATGCCGTCGCCGTCGGTGTCGACGTCTTCGTCACCAGGGCGCTCGGTGCGGGTGGGAACACCGTCGCGATCGTCGTCGGGGTCGAGGTAGTCGGGAGTGCCGTCCTCATCGGTATCGACGTCCTCGCCATCAGGCCGCTCACGTGACGTAGGGATGCCATCGCCGTCGTCGTCGGGGTCGAGGTAGTCGGGAGTGCCGTCCTCGTCGGTGTCGATGTCCTCGTCACCAGGGCGTTCGGTGGCAGTGGGGATGCCGTCGCCGTCGTCGTCGGGGTCGAGGTAGTTCGGCGTGCCGTCGTCGTCGGTGTCGACGTCTTCCGCGTTGGGGCGCTCGTCGAAGGTCGGAACGCCGTCACCGTCGTCATCGGGGTCGAGGTTGTCCGGGCTGCCATCGCCGTCGGTGTCTTGGCACGCGCTGATGTCCGCACACTCGACTTCGTCGGGAATGCCGTCGCCATCGCTATCGAGCGGCGCATTCAGTGGGTCGAGGTAGTCGGGGACGCCGTCGTCGTTGACGTCGCCGTCACCGGTGTTCTCGGCGGCGTCGGTGATGCCATCGCCGTCACTGTCCGGATCGAGGTAGTTCGGCGTGCCGTCCATGTCGAGGTCGTCATTGCCGTTGGCGTCAGTGATTTCCTGCTCGGTCGAGATGCCGTCGCCGTCGTCGTCGTCGTCCAGGTAGTTGGGGACGCCGTCGCCGTCGGTGTCGTCGTTTTCGGGGTTGTTGTCGCCATCGACGTCTTCATCCACGGTGGGAACACCGTCGCCGTCGTCGTCAGGGTCGAGGTAGTTCGGAATTCCGTCGCCGTCGGTATCGTCGTTTTGCGGATCGTTGTCGCCGTCGACGTCCTCGTTGGTTGTCGGAACGCCGTCGCCGTCGTCGTCGGGATCGAGGTAGTTTGGCGTGCCGTCGCCGTCGGTGTCGTCGTTCTCGGGATCGTCGTTGCCGTCGATGTCTTCGTCGACGGTCGGGATGCCGTCGCCGTCGTCGTCGTCGTCCAGGTAGTTGGGGACGCCGTCGCCGTCGGTATCATCGTTCGTCGGATCCGTATCGCCGTCGATGTCCTCATCGATGGTCGGGACGCCGTCGCCGTCGTCATCAGGGTCGAGGTAGTTCGGCGTCGAGTCCCCGTCCGTATCGTCGTCATCGAAGTTCGTGTTGCCGTCGATGTCTTCGTCGGCGGTCGGGACGCCGTCGCCATCGTCGTCGTCGTCCAGGTAGTTCGGCGTGCCGTCGCCATCGGTGTCGTCGTTTTGCGGATCGTCGTTGCCGTCGATGTCTTCGTCAGCGGTGGGGATGCCGTCGCCGTCGTCATCGTCGTCCAGGTAGTTGGGGACGCCGTCACCGTCGCTGTCCAGCGCATCGGTGGGGTTCAGATCCGTGTTCGGATCGGGCGATTCGTCCGCCGTCAGGATGCCGTCGCCATCGTCGTCCACGTCGAAGACGTCGGGGATGGTGTCGCCGTCCGTATCGGTGACGGGACCTGTGGCGGGAACCTCCGCGCCGTCGCTCACGCCATCACCGTCGGTATCCGGATCGTCGAAGAGCGAGCCAACCTCGCACTCGCGCGCGTTGCTCAGACCGTCGCTGTCTTCGTCTGCGGCCGGATCAGCGACACTGATCGTCGTATTCGCGACGACTTCAGCGCCGTAGACCCAGGTGTCGATGAACGCGTCGTTGCCGACGCCACCGTTGCTCGTCGCCGCATCGCCCCAGTCGTGGCGACCGACGTTCGACATCACGCCGTCGGGGATCGCCACGATCGGATCGGGGATGTTGTTCGTGAACGACCCGACGATTGCCTGATCGTTCCAGTACATTGCCGTCGGGCTGGTGCTGTTGGTGTCCGCCGGATCGACGAGAAAGACGGCTACGCCTGGGTCCGTGCCCTCGACGTCGATCGCCGTGAAGTGAAACTCGCCCAGTCGCAGCGAAACGCGAGCATCGTAGGGGGTGGCGCTGGTCGGAACGTTTGCGCCGTTTCTATCTTTGCCGTCCCACGGAATCGAGTTTGCGCCCGCGACCGCCAGTCCTGAAAGGATGGTGTCCGGCGAGCCCGGCGTGGGATCGAACCCGTTGCGATCGACGTCGATGATGATCTCGTAGGTCGAGGGCAGATCGGCGTTGAACTCGAAGCTGCCGCCAGCGCCTTCGATCAGCGCACCGCAGCCACCGATCCCCGAGAAGGTCAGTGTCGGTGCGGTCGGTTGAGGACCGAGAGAGTTCGGCGGGTTGAGGTAGATGGGGAACTGCGCGAGATCGGCGCAGTAGTCGCGAGCCGCGCGGTTCAGCCCGGTCTCAGTGTTCACCGCAGCCAGTGTTTGGCTCGAGCGCGCCAGCGACCCCGGCAGGCCGAGCTCGTTGGCCACCACGCACATGTGACCGCCGGCAATGCCACCCAGGTCCATTTGCCACAGGTATTCGTCGCCATCAGTGCCGACGGGAACACGTACGAAGTAGCGTTGGTCGACGACGAACCCGTTCGTCGAAGGCAGTTCTCCAGAGATGTGCCAGCTGGTCGCGTGAAGGCGCCCACCGCCGGCAGGCACCGCCGTGGGATCGATGGGGTCGGTGTTGTTTGCGGACACCGCGATGTCGTACGGGTACGTTTCAGCGGTCAGGAACTGAATCTGATAGACACCCGGTGCGGTACTGACGTCGATGCGCAGGGGGTTGGTGATCTGTGCGGGCATGGTCGCTGCCAGCAGCCCGGCCCCTGCCGTCAGGGAGTACGTCGTGGCGGTTCCGCCGGGTGCGGTCACGCGCACGTCGACTTCGCCGGACCCGCCTCCCGCGGCGCGTCCTGCGATGTTCAGGAACGCGTCCCCTGGCAAGACGTCCATCAGCAGCAGCGTTTCGCCGTTGGCTTCGTCCGTCATCAATTCGTCGGACCCTGTTTGTTCACTTCCTTCAGCGCTGGCGACGTGGGTGAACAGAGTGCTGACGAGCAGCGCCAGGGCGCCGGCTGTAACAGCTTTGATGGTCGCGGGTGAAATCGTCATGAGTCTCCTCGGTAGCGTGCTGAGTGCAGGCTGGTCGGCTCCATGGTGGTCACCGGTTGTAGGCGCCTGTGGAACAGCCCCATCCTAACGGAGTCTCATCGCCACAAAGCAGCGTTTTGCTGCTTTGAAACGCTACTTGGTGCGAGATCACCCACCGCCGCCCACGTTTCTTGCCCGTTCGAAACGTGGTGTGCTGTAAGGCGGGGTCACACTTTGTGGTCGAGTTCGAGCGATTGGCGAAACGTCGGTCCAGCCGTGCCGTGGCTCGAGATGGCGACCACTGTTGCCTGCGGTCTGGAACGACGAAGGGGAGGGCCTGAGCATCGAGCTCGAGGCACTCCCCTTGGGGCTGAGCGGTTTGCCGCTATCAGTGATCGATGCTCACTCGGCCGCTGGTGCGGGGATGCTCGGTGCGGGGATGCTCGGTGCGGGGATGCTCGGTGCGGGGATGCTCGGTGCCATCCCCACGTCCTCGTTGTCGACGACCAGGTTCTTCTCGAGCACGTGCGCCGGAGGTTTGCGTAAGCCGCTGACCAAGCCGACCCAGCTGAGCACCTTCAAGATGTAGTAGGTGATGTCAATCTCCCACCAGTAGAAGCCCATGTTCGTCGAGGACTGGTAGTAGTGGTGATTGTTGTGCCAACCCTCGCCCAGGGTGATGAGTGCACACAGCAGCGAATTGCGGCTCGTGTCGGTGGTGACGAAGCGGCGCTTGCCCCAGATGTGAGCGAGCGAATTGATGCAAAATGTGCCGTGGTACAGCAGTGCCGTCGAGAGGAAGAAGCCGCAAAGCAGCATGCTCGAACCGCCGACGAAGTACGTCACGAAGCCCAGCACGATCGGCGGAACCAGGTGATACTTGTTGAGCCAGACGAGCTCCGGGTACTTCGCAAAGTCTTTGATCTTGTCCCAGTGCGTATCGTCGTGGGCGTTACTGATGATCCACCCGACGTGGCTCCAAACAAGGCCGTCTTTCGGCGAATGCACGTCGCCTTCGAGGTCCGACATCTTGTGATGGATACGATGGTGGGCGGCCCACCACAGCGGGCCCTTCTGAGCGGAGCTGGCGCCACCCCAAGCCATCAGAAATTGCATCACGCGGCCCATCTTGTACGACCGGTGCGAGAAGTAGCGGTGATACACGCCCGTGATGAAGAACATCCGAGCGACGTACAGACCGAAGCAAACCGCCCAATCGATGGGGCGGGCTCCCGTCCAGAACAGCCCAATCGGAAGCAAGTGAATCAGTACGAAGGGGATCGACTTGAGCCAGTCGATGCGCGTGTCCCGCGCCGTAAGGGTTCGATGCATGAGCTAGTTCTAGCGAATCGTTCGTCACGACTCCGTCATGTCAGGGTCATCTTTCGCACCCTTCATGGCGACCATTGGGGCCTGTTTCCTGCCCAATTCCCACCTAACCCGTCCCCAAACTCGGTGATTCGGAACAATCTCGCGTGTTCCATTCGATCGGGCCGTGGGGGACCGCAGGATTCACGCACTGCCAAATGAGGGTTGCGATTCGGCGAACGCCCATCCGATGCACCGGAGTGTCGCGCCAACCGGCGCTGAACGACGACATAGCGTTAGCTCGCGCTGGGAGCCTCGCGAGCCGCGAGGTTGCCGCCGACTTACCCGTCAGGACTCGCCGGCCGGCTCACCTTCGGCGGTCCGTAGCTGGTTCTCACCGCCGGTGCCGGCCTGCCGCTCGTTTCACTGGTGGGCAGTGTGCTGCTGACATCGGTGTGGCGCTGCTTCGACATCCATTGAAACGCACCCTGCAAACACACTTGAAAGTCCCGGATTCGAGATCGTCCGTCGTTGCCGCGTGGCGTCACCCGCGGTGCGGCGCTGACCAGGGCGCGGCCAGCGGTGCGCCCCTGGGAGTTACTGCCGGGGTGTAGTCGCGCTAGCCCATATCAATCCGAATGAGGGTTTGATAAAGCTCCACCGACCCGAGGGCATTGGGGGAAGAGATGGAACGACGACGCTGGTGGGGAGCGCTTGCCTTGGCGTTGGCTGTGAGCTTCTGGGGGCATTCGTCCTTTGCTCATCACGGTCTGGACCCCGACATTCGGGACGCGACGAGACGCCTCGAGCGCGAGCCCGCGTCGGTGGAGGCGTTGCTCGACCGTGGGCACCTGTATCGCCTCGCAGGCCAGTTCGAAGCATCCCTCCAAGACCTTTCCAAGGCGCGTGCTTTGGCACCCCAAGATGCGGCGGTTCACTTCCAGCTCGGGCTGACGTTGTCTGCGCTGCGACGCGATGCAGAGGCGATGCGGGAACTGGAGTTGGCGGTGTCGCGTGGTTTGGTCTCCGACGTCGCGCATTTCGAGCTCGGCTCGATCCATCGTCGAGCGCACCGCTACGAGCAAGCGATCGCGGAGTTTCGCATGTGTCTGGTGATCAACGGCGTTCCCAAGAATCATCTGGCGCTCGGGCAGACACTCAGCGAAGGCGGGCGCCTCGACGAGGCGATTCGAGTCTATCAAACCGGCTATGAGCAAACCCGCGGCGAAGGGTTGTTACGGGCATGGGTCTCAGCGGAGTTGGCGCAGGGCAATCATCAGCGCGCATTGCAGCTGATGAGCGACGTCTGGAAGCGCAAGGTCATCGCTGTGCAGTGGTACCTGCTACGGGCCCAAATCATCGAGGCATCCGGCAAGGCGCGAAAGGCCCGGCAGATTCGTAAGGCTGCCCTCCGCGTTGCCAACGTCCGAGTGCGTTCGAATCCCAATGCGGCCAACCTGTTGGATCGAGCTGCGGCACGTGAGGCTTTGGGTTACCGCGAATCAGCCTTGCAGGACGCGCAACGCGCGTTGAAGCAAGCTCCTGCTGACGATACCGCCCGCGAAGTCGTCGAGCGACTCGCACGGACGTCGGGCGCGCCCTGAATGGGCGAGCACGATTGTTGGGCGTTTCTTCGAACCCCTGTTGGGTGTGGCCGTCTTGGCGTTTCACTGGTAATCCGTTCGGGGATGGGTCGACCGAGTCTCGATAGGTAGTCCTCGCGGGGAGCGATCGGCCCCGCCGGATCGATCCCGCAATCGACTGACGCGCGGTAATTAGCCGCCGGCGATGAGGTTCGTTTTGCGACGCTGCTTCAGGTGTTGCGCACAAAGTCACAGCCACGCCGCAAAGTGAGAAAACCCGTTCTGCGTGCTGGACCGACATCCACCCCACCGCGCTATCTTCGGGGACTATGGCCGACGAGCAAAACAAGGGAGAACCCGCTGCGGCATTGCCCGTCGAAACGACTGTCCCCGACGTTTCTTCGGCGCCTCGTCAGTTCCGTTCCAAGCAGCAGACCCTGGCCATGGGTGGCAACGTGAACTACCGCGAACGCATGCCGACGCTGCGTGAAGTAGCGGAGGAGTTCGTCGTCGTGGCGCCGCCGTTACCCGAACAGGCGCCGCCCCCCGAGCCAGAGCCCACCAGCATGACTGAGCTCGCCGCGCGGACGGTGCGTGAGTCCACCCTTCCGGACGAGCCGCGGAATGTGCGGCCAGCGGTGCCATACCCCTCTCCGGGCGTGTCCAAGCCTGTCTACGCGCCGTCGCCGCTGCTGGTACCCGCGAGCCCCGCTCCCGTGGTTGACGCCGCACCCCCCGCGCAGCCGGTTTCCACCGACGACGTTGCCGACCAGCTCGGGAGCGATTCGGTTTCAGTGCCGGGGTCCGTCGCCGTTGCGCCACCCGAGGCCCCGGCGACCGCGACCGCAGAGGAACCCGAGACGTCATCGCCGAGCGCAGCTGAGCCGGAGGACGCCGCCCCCGAGGGTCAACCGCCGGCGGCCGCGTTGGAGCCGTCACCCGGCCCGGTTGAGCATCCGCCGTCGGAAATCAAGTCTCCCGTCGGCGCGTTCACTTCTGGCACGCCTAGCGCCGATGCCGCAGCGAGCACCGTGGTGACACGGACCGGCACCCAGGCTCCTCCGCTGCCACCGCAACCACCGCCTTTGCCTGCTGACGCATTTGCTTTCGCCGCGAGCCCGCCAGCACCGCTGACGGCGGTCGAACCGCCCGCGCCGGTCGCGGCAAGTCCTCAGGCGCCGCCGTTGCCCCCGAACGCGTTTGTGCACATCGAGGTTGCGCCCGCCGTGCATGAGTCATCGGCGACGTTCGAAGCGGCTGGGGCTGGTCAATCCGACTCTACACCGCAGACAGAGGTGCCG
The DNA here is from genome assembly GCA_003235365.1 of Deltaproteobacteria bacterium. Taxonomy (GTDB): domain Bacteria; phylum Myxococcota_A; class Polyangia; order Polyangiales; family Polyangiaceae; genus SZUA-265. The sequence continues at coordinate 67,059 of QJWJ01000363.1, read as the reverse complement.
GTACCGGCCCGGATCCCGTCGTCCGGGTCCGTCGATGGCGCGCTCACCGTCGCTGAGTCGGGGGTGGAGCATGTTGTGCCGGGCCTCGCAGCGGTTCAACGCGATACTGCGAGCGCGGACGCGGGTGTCGCTCCGGGTGAACATGTGGGGCCCCAGATGGTCTCAGGCTCGCTCGACGCGCCTCCGCCTACATCGAACTCGCCAGCAGGTGCGCCGGAAACCTTCGCAGCCCAGGTGATGCAACAGCCGGCGTTCGACGACTCCTTTGCGGACAGCGCGTTCCGTCCCCATGGGCTCCGGGCACGTTGGGAAGCCATGAGCGTCCGTCAGCGGCAGTGGGCGACGGTCGGCGGCGGTATTGCCGCGGCGGTGCTACTGGGATTTGCAGCCGGGCCGTTGCTGGTTGGCGGGGAAACGACGCCGACCGCAGAACAGCAGAATCCAGCGCTGTCTCCCGTCGACTTGGCCCCCGCCGCGCAGCCCGCGTCGAGTCCCGCCCCCGCGGCGGAACCGGAGCAGCCCCCGGCCGAAGCAAACGAAGGCGAGGTCGGCGGGGACGAAGCGAAGCCTGCTGTCGATTCGAGCTTTGCGGTTCGGAAGCCCGAGAAGGCCGCCAGCTGCGCGGACGTACTCGAAACGGCCTTCGAGGTCGAAGCCAAACCTCACGCCGGAAAATCCGGGGCGTTCTGGTCACGTTCCCGCAAATCGCTCATGCGAGGCAAGACCGAGCAAGCGGTCAAAGAGATGTGCTTGTCCGCAGCTTGGGACATCTCGGGGCGGGGCACCTACGGCCTGAGCGAGTTCTACTTTCGCGCGAGCGATTTCGCGCAGGCCGCCAGCTGGGCCGACAGAGTGCCCAAGGATAGCAAGCGGTATCGCGACGCGCGCGCGACGTTGGGGGACGTTTACAGCCACCAGGGTCGGGTCGATGCCGCGCTCGGTGTTTACCTAGAGCATTGGGGGTTGAGTGCTGGGAACGCCGACGAGCGCGCCGAGGTCGCGGGCCGCTTCGTCAACTCCGCCGCGAAGGCATTGCGTAAGAATGACTGGTGGACCGCAGAAAACCTCTATCGCCGGGCTGCCGTTCTCGATCCGAAGAGCGTTCTTGCGGCGGCGGGCATGTCTCGGGTCTTGCTGCACGCCGACCTCGTCGATGCGGCGTTGCGCTGGGCTGAGCGCGGGGTAGTCGCGGATCCCGCATCCGTTCACGGCGCGCTGGCGCTGTGCGAGGTGCGCGTCATCCAGAAAGACAAGGCAGAGGCGGAACGCGCCTTGCAGCGCCTGCAGGAACTCGCGCCCACACATCCGCGCGTGAGAGTGCTGGCCAAACACATCGCTGACCTGGAGTGAATTCGGAGCGGGGCCCGGGGCGCGTTCGCTTGCATCGCAGTGTACCGCCGCTGAGAGCGGAGCCGTGCTGAGCGCTGCCGACAGGCATTTTTCGCCACTTTGGTGGTTGCAGCGTGGTATGGCCGCCACCGATGATTTCGGTCACGCGGCTCACCAAGAAGTATGGCGCGCGCGTTGCCGTTTCCGATCTGAGCTTCGAGGTCGGGCAGGGTGAGGTCGTGGGTTTTCTGGGACCAAACGGTGCCGGCAAGAGCACGACCCTGCGCATCATCGCGGGCTATTTGGGGCCGACCGCAGGATGCGTCTCGGTGGCGGGTTTCGATGTCGTGGACGAACCGCTGCGTGCGCGTCAGCGGCTCGGCTACATGCCCGAGAACAGTCCCTGCTACCCCGAGATGCGGGTGTGGGAATACCTGCGCTTTCGCGCGGAGCTCAAGTGCGTTGCGGCCAAGCAACGTACCGCTGCGGTAGCTCGCGCGATGGACTTGGCCAACCTCACGCACCGACGTGACAGCCTGATCGGCAGATTGTCTAAGGGCTATCATCAACGCTTGGGCCTCGCTGACGCGCTCGTGGCCGATCCGCCGCTGCTGATCCTGGACGAGCCGACTTCGGGTTTGGATCCCAATCAGATCCGCGAAGTGCGACAAGTGATCCGCCAATTGGCACAACACCACACGGTGCTTTTGTCCACGCACATCTTGGCGGAAGTGGAGGTCAGTTGCGATCGTGCGATTGTCGTCCACGAAGGCAAACTAGTCGCCGAGGGCAGTCTCGACGAGTTGCGCGGATTGGGGCAAGCCAAGGAGGGCTCTCTCCTCGTGCGCGTCCCACGTGATGCGGCGACTGATGACGGACAGAGCGTCATCCCCAAACAACCCCAACCAGCGTCGAGCGGACCCGTTGGTGGGCCGCCAGTCGCTGTGCTGCTCCCAGTCGCCGTGCGGTCCGCTTTGGGGGCGCTTGCCGAGGACATCGTGCAGCGTCAGAGCGTCGATGACGGGTTGCAGCGTTGGCACGTCCGGTTGCCAGACGGACAGCAGAGCATGGAGCGTTGGACCTGTGCACTCGTCGGTCTGGGTTATGGTGTGGCCGAGGCGCGGCTCGGGCGGCCGAATTTGGAGCAGGTGTTTGCCCAGCTCACCAGTGCTCCCGACGCGGGGACGAGTATCGCCAAACAGGAGCAGAAATGAACGGCACCTGGGCCGTGCTGCGGCGCGAACTGCTCAGCCTGTGGGTCACACCATTGGCTTGGGTGTTGTTGTTCGTGTTCCTGATGTTGCAGGGCACCAGCTTCTTCCTGCTGGTCGATCACTACAGCAGCTTTGCGTCCGCCAGTCTCGAGCAAGGGCCACTCGCGGGGTACTTCGCCTCGTTGTTCGTCCCGGTGTCGCTGCTCCTCGTTTGCCCGGCGTTGTCGATGCGCCTGTTTGCCGAAGAGCGTCGAAGTGGGAGCATGGAACTGTTGCTCACCGCGCCGGTTTCGCCGACCGGGGTGGTGCTCGGCAAGTACCTGGCCACCGTGCTTACCTATCTGTTGATGTGGTTGCCGACGGTGTTGTACGTGGTCATCTTGCGCGATACGGGGATGGTGGACTGGCCGGTGGTGGGGGCGAGTTACCTCGGCGTGGCGCTGATCGGCGCGGCTTACCTCGCGGTCGGCACACTGATGAGCGCGATGAGCAGGAGCCAGCTAGTAGCGATGCTGCTCACGACGCTCAGCTTGTTTGGGTTGTTCATTCTCGGCATTGGTGAGCGTGTGTTCGACGAGGGGTTGCTGCTCGATATCTGTCGGCACGTCTCGATCGTGGGCCAGCTCGAAGACTTCTCCAAGGGCTTGGTCGATTCTCGCCGTTTGGTGTTCGATGGGTCGCTGATCGTGCTGCCGCTGTTTCTGTGCGTGCGCGTCGTCGATTCGTGGAGGCTCGATTGATGCTGCGGCTGTCGGCAGCGGTGATGAATCTCATCGGCATCGCCTCGGCGATCGTCATTTTCGTGACGGGTAACGCCTTGGGGAGTCGCTTCTTCGCGCGCTGGGACGTGACGAGCGACGGCCTGTACACTCTGAGCGATCCAACGTTGCAGACCCTCGACGGCCTGCGCGACGACATCGAGATCGTCGTGTTTCTCAGCCAGTCCGATCCGCTCTCCGGCAGTGTGCGCTACATGCTCGACGCCTACCGCGCGCGCAGTTCGCACATCGTGGCGCGCTACGTCGACCCGGATCGCGATCCGGTTCAGTTCATCGCGCTTCAGCGCGAGTATGGCATTTTCGAAGGGCGAACCGACGACGGGCGCTTGGCAAGCGAAGCGAGCATCGTCATCGCGCGTGGTGAAAAACGTTGGTACGTCACTACCGACGACATCGTCGTGTTCGACGAAGAGCAGGGCCAGGCCAGGCCGCGCCTCGAAGCGGTGTTGACCGAAGGCATCGTCAACGTTCAGCAGCGCGAACAGGTGCAAGTGTGCTTCACCCAGGGGCACCAGGAACTCTCGGTATCCTCGGGCGGTCCGCAAGGATTGGCGGAATTTCGGCGGCGGCTGGAGCAGAACAACTATCGCGTGCGCGAAGCGAATCTCGCCGTAGCCGAGCCGGCGAAGGCTCTCGCCGGTTGCGATTGTGTCGCGATCGTGGGTCCGCTCGCGCCCTTCGAGCAACAGTCCGCGCGTGCCTTGCGGGAGCACGTCGAAGCTGGAGGCAGTCTGCTGCTGAGTGTTGGCCCTCTCGTCGACGAGTCCGGCGCGATCAACGATCCTGGGCTCGCTCCGCTGTTGGGTGATTGGGGCATCGCGTTTGGGCGCAATCTCGTGTTCGAGCGCGAGGAATCGTTGACCATGCCGGTTGGTTTCGGTGGTGAGGTGTTTTTGGCTACGCCCCAGCAGCACCCCATCAATCGCGGATTGTTGGTGGGACCCGACGTGCGTCAGCGCGTCGTCGTGCAGCTCGTTCAGTCAGTGCGGCTGGATGGTGGCAGTGACGCGGTTGCGCTCCTGGAATCGAGCCCCCAGTCGATCGAGGTGGGGAGCTTCAAAGGACTTCAGAGCGGTGAGTTTCTCGACACCCCAGCTCGAGCCGAAGGCGAGCGTGTGCTTGCCGCGGCCCTCGAATTGCCGAGCCATCGCCGCGAAGGGAACAGGAACGCGGCGCGTATCGTCGTGGTCGGGACGACCAGCGTGCTGTGGTCGAGTGCTTGGCTCGAGCCGGCGCTTCTCGGAACGCGCCGCTTTGCAGAGAACGCCATCAGCTGGCTCGCCGCTCAGCCCGTCCTCGTCAGCGTTCCCGAAAAGGCAGAGCAACCCGCTGGACTGTTCTTGACCGAAGACTCACTGGCACAGGTTCGCAGCTACGTCCTGTTGTACATTCCGCTGAGCGTGGTCCTGCTCGGCGCGTTCGTCGTCTACCGCCGGCGCAAGGAATCCGACGCCTCGACGGCCGGGGGTGAATCGTGACTCCGGCAAGTCGCTCCCTGTGGATCAACGGCGCGCTGTTGTTCGTTGCGGTACTGACCAGCGTCGTGCTCGTCGTCACCAGTCGCAGTGTGACCACTGCCGAACGTCAAACCCGTGCACGTCATTTGCTGACGGCGTTTCGTCTCGACGATGTCTCGCAGGTGTCGGTGGACAAGGCGGGCGAAACGTGGGTGGTCCGGCGAGGGCCGCGCGAACCCGACCAAGATGCAGGAGCACGGTGGCAGTTGGTCTCGCCGCTGCAAGGGGATGCCGAGGAGGCGACCATCGACCAACTGCTGCGTACGGCCCAGTTCGCGACGTGGTTGCGGCACATCGACGATGCGGACGTCGACCGTGAACGGTTTGGGCTCGATTCGCCCAAGGTCGTCGTCAGCATCGACATGGGAGAGCTGCACTACCGCGTACGCCTGGGAGGCGCGGCGCCGAGTCCACCCGGCGCGAGCTACGTCGAGGTCACGGGCGAAGGCGTCAAGGACAAGGGCGTCTACGTGATCGGCGAAAGTACCGCCGATGATCTCGATCCCGACGTGGAAGACTTTCGCATCCGCCAGATCATTCCCTACGCCGGTTCGGCGCTGAGAGCAATCGACGTGGGCATCGACCAGCGTCGTGTCGAACTCGAACGAGGCGACGACGACGCTTTTCGGATTGGCTCGCGAGAGGCGGGAACACGCGTCGGCACCGAGGCGCTAGACCGAATCTTGCTGACGTTTTCACGCACAGTCGCCAAGAGCTTTCTGCCCATCGGCGAGGCTCAACGGATCCAATCGGGGAGTCGTGACGTCCTGTCGTTGAAGCTCACGCCCAAGGCCAAGGAGCAGCCAGCACTGATCAGCATTGGCGGCAGTTGTCCGACCGAACCCGGGCTGGTCGTGGCCGTCCGCACGCAGCCGAAACCGAGCGCTGCGTGCATCGACGACGTGCGGCTACACGAGCTGTTTGCTCGGCCCGAGCTACTGCTCGATCACGACTTGTTCACGCTGCGCCCCGATGAGGTCGAAGCCGTGGAGATCGCACAGGGAGAGCGCCATTTGCGGCTGCTCCGCGCCGAAGATGGCTTCGTGTTGCGCGAGCCGTCCGATGGCAAGGTCTCCACCGAGGCTGCCGTGGCTCGCATCAAAGAGATGCTCGAGGTGCGCGGCGAACTCCTCAGCGAGCCAGACCTGAGCGAACTCGGGCTCGCCGCGTCGGCTCACCGCGTGACACTGAGCAAAGCAACGAGCCAAGAGCGAGGCGAACGAGAGACGATCGAACTTTCCGGGACAACCCCCGACGGCAAGCTCTTCGCGCGGCGCCTCTCAGACGGCGCGGTGCTGGCGCTCAATCCCACGTCGCGACGATTGTTCACAGCAGACGGTTTGCTGCTCCTCGACGAGCAGTTGCTCGATCTGAACCCCGACGGCGTTTCGGAGATCCGTGTTGAGCGTGGCCCCGCGCTTTGGGTGCTGCGCCAGCCACAACGCGGAGAGTACGAGTTGGTCGAGCCGACGGGATACGCCGTTGACCCAGCCCTGGCTTCGGCGTGGATCGAGGGTACGCGGCAGTTGAGCGTGGAACGCTGGGTCGCGGAGGAGGACGATGGCAGCTTCGGTCTTGCCAAGCCGTTGCTTGCGTTCGCGGTGACGGACGTTCAGCGTAAAACGCTACGAGTCGTCGTTGGAGGTCGCGCCGCTGGAGGATACTTCGCGCGCGTCACCGACCGACCGCAGGTGATGGTGATTGCCAAGGAACTCGTCGATACCCTGACGATGCTGATTGTCGACCGTTCCGGATTCACGGTGGATCCAGACCTCGCCGTGGACGTCGAGCTCCGCACTGTCGATCAAGTGGTGAAACTCGAACGGCTCGGTACTGGATTCGTTCAAACTGACGGTACCCTGCAACTCGACCCCCCTCGGATCACGGAATTGGTCGACGCGTTGGGTCTGGTGCGTCCTGAGGCGGCGATCGCGTTGTCTTCGAACGGCACACGGTATGACTTCTCCGCACCCGTGCTCGACGTCAGCTTTCGCTACGTCGATGGGGCGAGCAAGACGGAGCACCACTACGTCGTAGGTCCAGGGGATAGCTATCGAAATCTGAGTGTTCACGCCGCGCGCATCGTCGGCTCCGACGCCGTGTACGTAATCCCACGACAACAGATCGCGCGAGTGCTCGAGCTGCTCTGATTCGTGCGCCGATCCGTGTCCGAGTTCTGTATCCGCCCTGTCCGCGGTCCGCTGCTGGTCGAAAAGCGACTCACGGCCCCGCGCGAATTGGGGTACACTGTCGGGCGGATGTGGGGTCGACTACAGACTGGTATACCGCGTTGGGCTCCGATCGTTCTGACGGTCGCTTGCGGATCGGGCATCGACATTGCCCCTCCGGTCGACGACGACGATACCGACTCGAGTCCAATGGATGCCGGCGCGAAGAACGACGGCGATGGGCCGAGCAAGGACGCGTCGGTCGACGATGAACCGATGCCGACGAAGACCACGCCGTCGCCGGGCCCTGACATGAAGCCGTCTGCGCCGAGCGGCTCGAGCGATGCACCGAGCGCTGAGCCAATCGATTCCGGTAAGGACATCCTCGACGGACTGTTTGGGGACGACGGTGGGGCGACCAAACCTGCACCCAGCCCCGTCCGGACCGAGCCCGTGCCGCCCAGTGGCGGCGGGACTGGCGGTGCGGCGGGGGCCGGTGGTGAGTCCGGAAGCGGCGGTGCCGGCGGGACAGACGACTGGCCGATGGGTGGCGCTTCCGGGAGCAGCGGAGCGACGGGTGGGGCTGCTGGCGAGATGGGATCCGCCGGCAGTGGCGGAACGCCACCCGACCCGAAGCCGCCTTTCAGCGGTTCGAACGAGGTGCTCGTCAAAGAAGAAGGGGTCCGCGCCGAATCGGGATGTCCCGACTACCCCCTGGGTAAACCCGTGTTTTTCAGGTTCAGGCTCGAGGAGTACGAAGCGAACTACACCTCGATGAACGTGCTGTCCGACGCATTTGCTCCCTACATCTCCACGGATCTGACAGTGGGTAGCTCTGATGGTGGGGCGACCTGGCCGGAGTGGATGAGCGTGGAAATCAGCGTTGCCAAGAGTGTTCGGGTGCAGGTGGTCGACCAAGTCGACCTGCCGGTGACGTACGCGGATACGTTGGTGGTGTCGCGTGTCTCGGACGGCTGCCCCGTGCTGGTGGTTCCGCTGCAAATCGATCTAGAGTAGCGCGTCGTCGGAACCTGCGTTCAGGGGTGCCGAGCGACGCAGTCCGACCCCGTCGTAGCCTGGGCTCGTCGTGCCGAAGGCGGTGGCAACTGGCGCGGCATTTTCTTGAAACGCTGCTGAGGTGTGCGTAGATCCGCCGCGCCGGGCGCTCAACCGCGCCGCGCATGCAGGACCATGACACGTATCGTTTGCAAGTTCGGTGGCACGAGTTTGGCTGATGCCAATCAGCTTCGAAAGGTCGAGGCAATCGTCAGGGGGGACGCTCGACGGCGCATCGTCGTGCCGTCGGCACCTGGGAAGCGGACCAAGAACGAGCCCAAGATCACTGATCTGCTGTACCTGTGCCACGAGATGGCTGAGATGCAGACGGATTTCTCCAGTCCGTTCTCGACGATTCGCGAACGCTTCCTCGGCATCGAGTCCGAGTTGGGTCTCGACGTCGGCATGAACGACATTCTGGACGAGTTTCGTGCTCAGCTTCAGCAAGGGGTGAGTCGCGACTTCGTTGCATCCCGCGGTGAGTGTTTCAACGGGCGTATCGTAGCCGCGCTCTTGGAGGCCGAGTTCGTCGACCCGGCAAAGTGCGTCGTGATTCGAGCCAACGGCAGCGTCGATCCGCAAACCTACCAGCGTTTGGGTGAGGCCATGGCGGACGAGAGCCGGACTTACGTCATGCCCGGGTTTTATGGCAGCGACACTCACGGGAATCTCAAGACGTTCTCTCGTGGCGGTTCAGACATTTCCGGGGCCATCGCCGCACGCGCCGCGATGGCGGATTTGTACGAGAACTGGACGGACGTTTCTGGGATGCTGATGGCAGATCCACGGATCGTACCCAATCCCGCGCCGATGATTGAGGTGACCTACCGGGAGATCCGCGAGCTGTCCTACATGGGGGCGTCGGTCTTTCACGACGAGGCGATCTTGCCGGTGCGCGAAGTGGGGATCCCGATCTGCATCAAGAATACCAATGACCCCGCTGCGCCGGGGACGAGTATCGTCACGCGGCTGAGCCCTGAAGTCGACAAGTCGACGGAGATTGCGGGCATTGCTGGCAAGAGGGGGTTCAGCATGGTGTGTCTCGACAAGAGCCTGATGAACAAGGAGGTCGGGTTCGCTTATCGCCTGCTGGGCATCTTCGAGCGTCGTGGGATCAGTGTCGAACACTGCCCGTCGAGCATCGACGGCATCAACGTGATTGTCGACGCAGCGGCGCTCGGTGAGCAGTCAGACGGAGTGATCGACGAGATCAATCGTGTGTTGCAGCCCGACCGTGTCGAAATCGAAGAGGATTTGGCCCTGATTGCGATTGTCGGTGAGGGCATGGCTCGCAGCGTGGGCATTGCCGCCAAGGTGTTTGCGGCGCTGCGCGACGCTCGGGTGAACGTGCGCGTCATCAATCAGGGTGCCAGCGAGTTGAACATCATCGTTGGTGTGGGGCCCGACGACTTCGAACGGGCGTCCCGCGCTCTGTACTCGGCGTTCATTTCGAGTGGGCGCGTCTCCGAGGCCCCTACCGCCTGAACGCGGAAGCGTCGCGGAGCCTCGAGCCGTCCTCGTGGGGTTCAACCTGCGAGTCGCGACAGTTCGTTGTTCAGCCAATGCAAGAGCATGCAGGGCCACAACGACCTTCCGCGAATGAACAGCATCCCGAGCACCAGGCTAATGAGGAACACACCTGCGGTATTCTCCCAGAACACTCGATCGAACCCGCGCGTGTAAATCCACCACGGCCAGTGAAGCCCCGCAAACACCAGGCTCGACGCGAGATTGGCCAACCACGTGCGTTGGCGCAAAGAGATGTCTTGCGACCTCGCCTGGACGCGTGCGTCGAGTAACGACAACATCTCCGATAGGATCACCCCGCGGAAGATCAACTCTTCGAAGAACGGCGCAGTCGGAAAGCTCAGCTGCACCGTGTCCAGCAACCGCTGCCACACTTCTCCCGGAGGGGCCTGCAACTTGCGAGCAACATCCAAGCTCACCGCGAAACTGGCCATGGCCGTGATCCCGAGCGCGATCAACCAGTGCCGTGCAGTGGGCGGCAAGGATAGCCGCAACGGGCGCAGGAGGTCGCTGCGATAGCGAAGCCACAGGTATGTTCCGGCGGGCAGCACCCACAGCAACAAGCGTACGCTGATGGCGCGTAGCTCGTGCGCGATACCCGTGGCGGGTTGCAGCCTCGGGAGAATGCCGGTGCTCCAAATCGTCCACGAGAGAAACAGGGCGCCGATCAGCACCAGCAACTGCCGCGATCGCTGCTGGCGGCTGTGGAGTGACGGACTGGGGTCGGACAAGATCGGGGTGGGAAGTTCACCTACCTCCGACACATCGGACTGTTCAGTCATGGCGCGCTTGGGAAGTGGAGATCGCGGTTCGAGCTTCGGACCGACTGCATTCGAGCACCGGCAGCGCATCGCCGGCAAGCGCTGCTACACTTGGCACGGCGATTGTAACGGCTCGTCCCGATGACCTGGAAATTTCAGCCAATCACGCGCTCGAAAGCACAAAGCGCCCGGCGTCGCGGGGGTGGACCTGTCTGTTGGGTCGCGTTGAGTCTGTCGCTGGTGGGGTGTGGCACAGATAGGCGCAATCCAGATCCCGAGTCCGACGGAGGTCCCGCACCGACCACGCCGCTCGAGACTCTGCCGCCCGGCCCGACGAATCTCCCCCCAGATGCGGGGCCAGCGCCGACCGAGCCGGTCGACGACGGAGGTGGACCGTCTCCGATCGAGACGTCGGATGCAGGCGTTCCGCCTCCGCCAGGAGACGGTCCGTTGCTCATCAACGAGGTGATGTCGCAGAACGATGGCGCGTGGGTCGACGATCTCGCGGAGGCCGACGACTGGATTGAGCTGGTCAACGTCGGTGACGACGCGCTGCAGTTGTCGGATTTCACCATCGAGGATAGCGGCGGTACGGCAATCGCGCTGCCCGACGTCGTGCTGCAAACAGGTCAGCACGTCGTGCTGTTTGCCGACGACGACGCCGAACAGGGCGCGTTGCATTTGCCGTTCAAGCTCAGCAGCGGTGGCGACAGTCTCATCGTGCGCGACTCTTCCGGTGCTGCGGTCGATGCCGTGGAGGTCCCCGCGCTCGAGGTGAACGAGGCGTTCAGCCGCGTGCCGGATGCCTCCACCAAGTGGATTCACTGCCGCTACGCCACCCCGGGGCGCAGCAATGGGAAGCGGTGTGCTCCGCCTGCCCCCGTCGAACTGGACGATGATGTCGAGTTCGCGCCGTTCACCTTGAGTGATCCATATCCGTCCAATCTGACGACCCTGGTGATCAGTGAATTGGGTTTGCGCCCTTCGGAAGCCGAACCGGCGTTCGTGGAGTTGTACAACGCTGGGAGCTCCGCGGTGCTGCTCTCGGACTACGTACTGAACCTGAGCCCACACAAACCCCACCAGGCATGGCCCACGACGGCGCAGGGGCAGACGCTCACGCTGCCCGCCATGCAACTCGATCCAGGCCAGCGCGTCGCGATGGCCGTTCCGGATCAAGCGATCGATCTGCTGCAACCCGACCCACAGTTCGAAGGAGTGCTGACGCTTTTCGGCGCGGACGAGTCGCTGGTTGATCGACTCGACTTCATGCAATGGCCGCAGGGGGCGACGCTGACACGGGTGCCCGACAATTCGGCGCTGACTCGGTTCTGTACGAACACGACGGTGGGGCAGCCCAACACGTGTGATCAATTGCCATCGCGGGATATCGGCGATCGTGTGCGGGCGATGCGCACGCCCGGCGATTTCAAGGCCTTGGCAGCGGGGGCCGAACAGCTGGGCATCGATGCGATGAAGTTCGTGGTCGACATGCAAGCGCCCGGGCTGGTGCATTTGATTGCGTCTTCGCGGTGGCCGCTGCATTACACGTTCGTTCGCGAGCTGATCTACCAGCAGCCGCAACTCGACCGATGTGACCCGGTCCAGAACCAGGAATTCTATCAAGGTTGGGTCGAGTTCTCGAATGACGAGTACTACGACGCGGTGAATCGGCGTTTTCTGCTCGGGACCCTCTCGCGCTTTGGAGGTTCTGGGTTGTCGGCAGTGGAGTACACCTTTGGTGATGCCATCACACCTGAGCAGATGCAACGTGGCTACTACGCTGTAGTAGCTCACGCGTTTTCGCCCAGCGACTGGGCGTTGCGTCCACAGGACGATACCCAGGTGGGGAAGGCCAGACAGATTGAGGGTACCTTGCCTTTGATGAGCCCCAATCGACCGTTCGTCGACGTCACCTATCAGCCGCTCACGGAGGGGGTTGCGTATGGGACGCTGCGTTTCGTGCCGGCGGTTGAACTCGAGACGGCGAGCCTCGGCCCCAAGGTTATCGTCGTTACTGACGACGTTCCCAACGACATTGCGCTCGTCGGCGGCCTGATCACGGAAGCGTTTCAAACGCCGCTTGCCCACGTCAACGTTCTGAGCCAGAACCGAGGCACGCCGAATGCCAGTCTCGTTGGGGCGCGCAGCGAGCTCGAGGAGTATTTCGACCAGCTGGTACGCGTCGAGGTTGGCGCTGGGGGGTTGGACGTGGGCCTCGCCGATCCCGACGAAGCCGCGGAGTTCTGGAAGCAGCAGCAGGGCGACGTCGAGCTCGTGACGCCGCGCCGCGATACCAATGTGCGTGGCGTTCAGCCTCTGAGCGATCACACACTGGAAAGCTTGCCGGCCATCGGTGCCAAAGCCGCGCAGATGGCTGAACTGGGACGCGTGGACATCGCCGTGAGTTACTGTTCCGGGAACGTCAAGCCGCCTTCGCCACCGACACCGTTCGCCATTCCGGTAGCGCACTACACCGACCACTTCGCGGCCAGTGGCGCTGAAGAGCTGCTAGAGGAGCTGAAAGCAGATCCGCAGTTCGTCGCTGATTCGCAGGTGAGGGCCGAGGGGCTCCGGGCGGTACGCGACCTGATTCTGAACCACCCGGTGGAGCCTGGGCTGCTGACGCAAGTCGAGGCGGCGGTTTCCGAGCGCTACGGCACGGCTCGCGTCCGCTTCCGAAGCAGTAGCAATACGGAGGATCTACCCAACTTCAACGGAGCGGGGCTCTACACGTCGATCAGCGCGGAGCTCGACAACGACGATCGCAGGGTCGAAGACGCGATGCGTACCGTTTGGGCGAGCTTGTGGAATTTTCGTGCGTATGACGAGCGCTCATTCGCGAACATCGACGACAGCCGCGTCGCGATGGGCATTCTCGTGCATCCGGCCTCGCTATCCGAGGAAGCAAACGGCGTTGCCGTCAGTCGCAACGTTCTCGAACCCGACCGCGGTGACTTGTACTACATCAACGTGCAGCTCGGTGAGGCGACCGTCACCAACCCGGCGCCTGGGGTGACGACCGAACAATTGGTCTATCAATGGGGGCGACAGCCACCTGTCGTCTACCATGGGCAGAGCAGCTTGCTGGACGCACTGCCCAACCCGCCAGAGCACGTCATGAGTCAGGCAGAGGTAGCGTTGCTGGCATGTTCGTTGCGCGCTGTTCACGACTGGTTCCGGCCGCTGTTGGATCCCGACAGTGAGAATCGTTGGTTCGCGATGGAAGTCGAGTTCAAGCTGCTGGACGGTGGACGCCAGTTGCTCGTTAAACAGGCTCGGCCGCACTCGTTCGGCCGCTCTGAGTTTTTCGGGGATTGTCGCGAACTTTGAACGCCTACCAGAGCGCCGGTTGGGTGGCACCGAAGGCTCGTTTTGGTGCAACCTGGACCATTCCAAGGTTGCGCCGAAGCAGGACAGCAGTGGTTTCGACCCGGCTGCCAGACGAACTGTCGACACTGGTTTTTTCCGCGTTGCGACTGCCCTTGTTGCAGCGCGGGGCCCCACTGCCGACGGCTGCGTTCACAAAGGCGGTGCTCCAGGTAGTGGTTGTGGCATCTTGCTGGCGATGCTTCTCGGAAATGACGCAGCGGGTTTGGGGGGATTTCGATTGATCGCGAGTGCTCGAACGTTGGTGAGGTTGGGAAGCGTGTGCACGTTCCTTTCCGGCGCCGGCGCTCTGGCAGGATGCTCGACTTCGTCAGCGGACGTGACGAAGGTCGACACACAGACACGTGCAGATGCCGGACCGGCGACGATGAACACGGATGACGAAGACACCCCGTCACCGACCGCATCGGCACCTTCCTCCAAGCCGAACGACCCCACGCAAACTGGGGCTGGCGGAGCGCCTTCAATCGGCTCCGAAATGACGCCGAGCGACCCCACACTCGGTGTATCCGACTCGGGCGCACCAGCGCCGGTCGACCCCGAGCCGAATCCTGAGCCGAGCACGCCAGACCCCGATCTCGCGATGCCGGATGGTGGTGTTCCGAACGATGAGACCGTGACGTGGCATGGGCAGATCGCGCCGCTGTTCTCGGCGCACTGCAGTGGTTGTCACCGAACGGGTGGCATCGCGCCGTTCTCCTTTGAGACCTACGAAGTGGCTTCTGCAATTGCACCGGCCGCGTTGCACGCTATCGAGGAGGGGGAGATGCCGCCCTGGGGGGCGCAGGACACCGATGAGTGCACGCCGCCCTTCGCCTTCAAAGACGACCCGAGGTTGAGTCCTGACGAGGTCTCGCTTCTCCAACGTTGGATCGACGAAGGAACGCCGCTGGGCGATCCCGACAACGCCGCTCCCCTGCCGTCTGCGCCGCCGCTCGAGTTGGAGGATCCCACCCAGAACATCGCCATGAACTCGACCGTGACCATCGATGGGCCGTCCGACGAGTTCTTTTGCTTCTCCCTCGATCCTGGACTGGACGAGGACGTGTGGGTCACCGCGACGCAAGTCAATCCAGGCAACGATGCCATCGTGCATCACGTACTCGTGTACGTCGATCCCGACGGCTATTCGGCGGACTTGGCGGGAGACGACGGGGTGTACCCCTGCTTCGGCGGCCCCGGCTTTTCGCGCCCGCAGCTGCTCGCGGCATGGGCACCGGGTGCGGTCCCGGCGCGGACCCCAGAGGGGGCAGCCATGCACGTTCCGGCCGGTTCGCGTTTGGTGATGAACGTTCACTACCATCCCACCGCGAACACGTCTGAAACTGATTCATCCACGAGCATCGATCTGAAGTTCGATACCGAAGAGCCAGCCTCGACGGCAGTCTTCGTCCTGGCGGGGAATCTATCGTCCGAGTCCGCGGGGCTGCTGCCCGGGGAAAACGACGCGGACGGTGTGACCGAGTTCCGCATTCCGGCAGGCGAATCCGCCCACGTGGAGACCCAGCAAATCGCCGTGAGCCCGATCCTTTCGGTGCTCGGCGCGGAGGTGTTTGCCGTCGGCACTCACATGCACTTGTTGGGTAAGGACATGAAGATCAGCTTCGAACGAAGTGACGGAACGTCACAATGCTTGTTGCAGACACCTGATTGGGACTTCGATTGGCAACGCAGCTACTACTACGACACGACCGAGGCGCTGAAGATCGAGCGCGGTGACGTGCTGACCATGCGTTGTACCTACGACAACACGCTCGACCACGCGGGGACCGCCGAGGCACTCGAAGAACAGGGCCTCGAGGAGCCCATCGACGTC
The DNA here is from genome assembly GCA_003235365.1 of Deltaproteobacteria bacterium. Lineage (GTDB taxonomy): Bacteria > Myxococcota_A > Polyangia > Polyangiales > Polyangiaceae > SZUA-265. Next base: position 51,502 of record QJWJ01000363.1, on the reverse strand, counting down.
TACCTGGGCGAGGAGAGCCTGGACGAAATGTGTCTCGGAGTGTTTGGGGTGACGATACCCGGAGCCTGGTCGGCTTCCGACATCCTCTCCCAACTCTGAGGTGGGGGGGCGCCAAATGAGCGTTCGCAAGCGTTCGCGATTCGGATTGCCAATGCTTGGAACGGCCAACGAAGACTGCCCGATCGCGAGCGCGGGCGTTCTTCGGGGCCGCGTTCGGGCACTCTTGCTCGCAGCTCGGTGCTCCAGAGTTTCAGTTGTCCGCAGCAATGGACCGAATTGTTGCTCTGACGGAGGCGCGCCTGGAGCACCGATCAGCTTGCCAGTGCACGGAAATGCCCCGAAGAATCGCCCCAGCGGGGGTGAGGGCGTTCTTCGGGGCCGCGTTCGGGCACCGTTGCTCGCAGCTCGGTGCTCTAGGATGTTGATTTGTCGCGGCAATCAACATGATTGCCGCTCTAGCGTGAGCCTGGGGTGAGGGGCCGAGCTGCCCGTTCGAACGACCGCATTTCGTGGTGGGGTTGGACCGCGTCGGTGAGCGCGTTGGCCGTGTCGGTTGCAATGATCGTTTACCTTTCTCATGAGGGAAGGCTCGGCGGATTGCGCGCGGCCAACCCAGTCGCATCGCAGCCCGAAGGGGCTAGATTGGAGCAAACTGGCAGGTTAGAAGGGCCTCCAACCAGCGTTCCGCCCCTCGATCAGTCCCGCATGAAACAGGATCCCCAGCACACGTCTCCCGCTCCGGTCTTCAAAGAACCACTGGTCAAGCACCTATTCACTGCCGACCCATCCGCTCATGTTTTCGAAGGACGAATCTACATCTACCCGTCCCACGACCTCGACGAGGGGCGCGAGGCGGACGATTCGGGTGACCACTTCGACATGCGTGACTACCACGTGTTGTCCTTGGCCGACATGAACTCGCCTGTCGTCGACCATGGCAAGGTGCTCGACATCGCCGACGTCCCCTGGGCTGCGCGCCAGATGTGGGCTCCGGATGCTGCGTACAAGGATGGGACCTACTACTTCTACTTTCCTGCGAAGGACCACACGGGTGTCTTCCGCATTGGTGTGGCGACCAGCAAGTCGCCGGCGGGTCCCTTCGAGCCGCAGCCGACGCCCATCGAAGGCAGCTACAGCATCGACCCCGCCGTGCTCGTCGACGACGATGGTCAGGCATACATGTACTTCGGGGGATTGTGGGGTGGCCAGCTCGAGCGCTACCAAAGCGGCACGTACGACCCCGATGCCTCAGAGCCGTCCAGCGGTCCTGCGCTGTGTCCGCGCGTGGCCACGCTCCGCTCGGACATGCTTGGCTTTGAAAGCCCCCCCCAGGAGCTGCTCATCGTAGATGAAAAGGGTGAACCGCTCGCCGTGACGGACAAGGATCGGCGGTACTTCGAAGGCCCGTGGATGCACAAGCACGATGGGCTTTACTACTTCTCGTACTCGACCGGCGATACGCACTTCTTGGTGTACGCTACCTCGGACAATCCGCTTGGGCCGTTTACCTATCGCGGTAAGCTGATGACTCCACCCCTTGGCTGGACCACGCACCACTCGACGGTGCGCGTCGGCGACCAGTGGTATCTCTTCTATCACGATAGCTCTCTGTCGGGGGGAGACACGTCTCGACGTTGCGTCAAGGTCCAACCGTTCTCTCACGAGCCCGACGGCAGCATCCGCACGCTGACTCCATGAGCCTGCTCGGCGCGGTGAGTGTCACTCGGTGCAGGTCGGCTCCGCCCTGAGAGCTGAGCCGCTGCTCCAAGCCCATCCGGTGGGCTCGAAAAGCGCGGGCCGTTGCAGGTCGTTCGGGTCCCGGGTCGCGGCCCGAGTGCAGCCGATGAGCGCCGCCGCCAGCGGATCGTCGTGCCCGTCGCCCCCGGTTTGGTTCCGATCCCCTCTTGGAAACCGTTGGGCAACGTGAATTTGTTGCGTTATTGCCTTGGGTTCGCCAGTTTCCATGGCATCCGTGTTGCGAATGACTCTGATTGCCATGTCGCTGTGCGTCGCGTGCGGCGCTGGCGCGGGTGGCCAGGCCAGGCGCCCCGAACCTCCAGCTCCAGCACGGGTCGAATCCCCGAAGAAGATGACCGCCCCTACCCATCCTGCAGTCACCGAAAATCACTTTGGCGTCGAGGTTACCGACAGTTTCCGGTGGCTCGAAGACTTCGACGACCCTGCGGTTCGAACCTGGATTGACGACCAGGACCGACAGGCGCGGGCGCTGCTGGACGCATTGCCCGAACGGGCTGGCCTCGTCCAGCGCCTCGGTGAGTTGTTGTACGTCGACCAGCGTGGACTTCCCATCAGCCGGACGCTGCCCGACGGACGTGTTCGCTACTTCTGGACACTCAAGCCGGCAAACCAAGAGAAGGCCATCTACTACGTTCAGGACGGCAAACAGAACGAGATGCGCGTTCTGCTCGACCCGAACCAGCTCAGTGACGACGGCTCGCTGAGCGTGGGCGGTATCTTTCCGTCGCGCGACGGCCGACTACTCGCGTACCTGGAGAAGCCGAACAACGCCGACAACTCGAACATCGTCATCATGGAGGTCGACACGGGGAGGATCCTTCAGAGCGATCGCATCGACAACGTTCGTCACACGGCGCCGAGTTGGGCTCCGGGTGGATTGGGGTTCTACTATACGTGGACTCCAAGCGATCCAGCCATCCCCCCCGAAGAGCGAGTGGCTCACGCCCAGGTGCGGTATCACTCGATGGGCAGCGATCCGGCAACCGATGCGATCATTCGTCCCGCGACGGGGGATGCGTCGAAGCTCGTCGGCGCGGGGATATCCCACGACGGCAAATACCTGATCGCCTACGAACGCACCGGGTGGGTGCGAGCGGACGTGTTCATCCGCTTCATGGGTGACGTCGATCAGCGATGGCACACGCTGGTGAGCGGCAAGGAAGCACTGTACGGAGTCGAGCCCTACGGCGATGCGTTGTACGTGCTGACCAACGAGGGGGCGCCGAACTTTCGCGTGTTCAAGGTGGATCCGAAGAACATGGCGCGTGACGCGTGGGTCGAAATCGTGCCTGAAGATCCGACGTCGGTGATCGAAGATCTCAACGTCGTCGGTGGACACCTAGTGCTCGGGCGGCTCCAGAACGCCTACTCGAAGGTGGAAGTCCGCCGTTTGGACGGCACGTTGCTTCATCAACTCGAGACCCCCGGAATCGGTCTGGCGTCGACGTTGTTTGGCGAGCCCGACCAAGACGAGGCGTACTTCTCGTTTGCCTCGCTCACGCACCCGACCGAGATCTACGAGACCAGTGTTGCAAAGGGAGGTCGAACGCTGGTGTATCGAGTCGCCGTGCCAGTGACTACGGAGGACTTCGAGGCCAAGCAGGTGCACTACACGTCAAAAGACGGCACACGGGTCTCGATGTTCATCGTGCACAAGAAGGGGCTGAAGCTGGACGGCAAGAACCCGACGCGTCTGTACGGCTATGGCGGCTTCAGTATTTCGATGTATCCTGGCTTCTCCGCCAGCTTGTTCCCTTGGCTCGAAATGGGTGGCGTGTTCGCGATGCCCAACTTGCGCGGAGGTGGTGAATACGGCGAAGACTGGCATCGCGCGGGCATGCTCGAAAACAAGCAAAACGTCTTCGACGACTTCATCGCGGCCGCCGAGTACTTGATCGCCGAAGGCTATACGAGCTCGAAACACCTCGCGATTGCGGGTGGTTCCAATGGCGGGTTGCTGGTTGGGGCCGCGATGACTCAGCGTCCGGACCTGTTCGGCGCGGTGATTTGCTCCGTTCCCGTGCTCGACATGCTGCGGTACCACAAGGTTGGGTTGGGCAAGGTGTGGATCCCGGAGTATGGCGATCCCGACGATCCCGAGCATTTTCGGTTCTTGTACGCGTACTCGCCGTATCACCGGGTGCGAGCCGGCACGCGCTATCCCGCCTTGTTGGTGTTTGGCGCGGACACCGACGATCGCGTCGACCCGATGCACGCGCGAAAGTTCGCAGCAGCTGTTGCAGCCGCAAGCACGCGCCCCGAGCCCAAGGCGCTGCTCAGAATCGAGCGCAACGCCGGGCACACCGGCGCGGATCTGCGGCGCGAAGCGATTGCGCGAGTTGCCGACGAGTACGCTTTTCTGTGGCACGTACTCACGGCTGCCGATCCATGACCCCGGTCTGGGTGATGCGCTGACTGATGGCGTGCAGGGCGTCACCCCCAACCCTACAACAACGGCCGACCACGGACGACCCGCGCTGTGCGGACCGACTTGTACAGGCGACGCTTTTCAGTCGACGTCGTCGAGCAGGTGGCCCATGCGGTCGCGCTTGACCTGCAGGTAGCTGCGCGAGTGCTCGCAGGCCGACATCTCGAGGGGAACGCGCCCGACGGTGCTCACGGCGCTTCCGGTCAACCCGTTGAGCTTGTTGGGGTTGTTGGTCAACAACACGACGCTCTTGATGCCCAGATCTTCGAGGATCCGCTCGGCAGCGTCGTAGCGCCGCGCATCGACGGGCAGGTTCAGCAGGCGATTGGCTTCGATGGTGTCGGCGCCCTGTTCTTGCAGGGCATAGGCGCGGATCTTGTTCGTCAATCCGATGCCGCGGCCCTCTTGGCGTAGATAGACGATGACACCTCGACCCTGCTCCTGAACGTAGCGCTGTGCAGCGGCCAGTTGGTCACGACAATCGCATTTGAGGGACGCGAAGGTCTCGCCGGTCAGGCACTCAGAGTGGAGGCGCACCGGGAGCTCCTCCGCGCCGTCCACGTCGCCCACGATCAGCGCCAGGTATTCACGGCTGAGGCTCGGATGCGCGTGAGGATCGTGAACCGAGTACACTACCAGTCGGAACTCGCCGTATTCGGTGGGCAACGTCGATTCGGCGGTGCGCTGGACCGAGACGGGCCGTGGCGGCGACGCGGTCACCTCGCGCAGTTCGGGACCCGACGGGGTGCTGGAAACCGGCGGCACCTGGCTCATGGATTGGGACATGGGTCGAAGCAGGACAGTTACCACGAACATGGGGAAGCTCGGGCCGTTTCGCCATTCCCCGGAAGCACCCCGACCTGATTTGACCCACCAGGAGGTTTTTCTGCGGCCCAAGCCGCGGCTGTTTGTAGATCTTCGGTCGCCCTGGACCCGTTTGGGCATTTCGGGCGCAGCACGCGGCCTCCTCGTCGTCGGAGACCCCCGGGGGGGCGCCGGTTGCTGGGGTCGCGCACGCACCCACGTCCGTACTCACCCCGGTGGCGCGGACCAGGCCACGGCAAATTGCGAAAAACCCTTCGCTTTGTTCTCCAGGGGCTCCCGCCGAATGGGTTCATTTCCGTGTTTGATCGGTTCCGTGGATCCGTTCTTGGTTCGGGCCGCGGAGGTCTTCATACTGGCTCAGGATGTGTCCGACGGCCGCAGACTCCGAGCCATCGCGGGATGACGTTTGGCCATTGATCCGCGAAGTTGCGGCCAGTGAGGGACAGCGTCGCGGCGAGCCGTTCACGGTGTTCGCCAGCGGACGAAGCGTACCGGTGAGTATCGGCGACGGGCCGCGCGGGTGGCGCGCGACCGAATCGCTGCCCGCCGGCGTTTGCGAACAGCTCGACCTGTACGTGCCACTGTGTACGCCGCCCTCACGCCCTTTTGCGTTGGCGCACCTGGGGCAGAGCGTGGACGGCTACATCGCCGGCGGCGACGGTCAGTCGCGTTCCCTGAACGGGCCCGAGAACATCGTGCACCTGCATCGGCTCCGCGCGTTGTTCGACGTCGTACTCATCGGGTGCAGCACCGCGACCGCCGACGATCCACAGCTGACCACGCGTCTCGTCGAAGGGCCGCACCCGGTACGCGTCGTGTTCGACCCCTCACTGCGCTGCGATCCAGCCCTGCGCCTGTTCAACGACGCCACCGCGGACACCGTCGTCGTGTGTGCGGCGGATGCACCCGAGCCCCGCTTCGATTCGGCAGTGAAGGTGTTGCGAACCCGCGCCGAGCAGTGTCGGATCAGGCTTGCCGATGTGTTCGAGTTGCTGCGCGCCGAAGGCCTGCCGCGCATCTTCATCGAAGGTGGCGGGCGCACCGTGAGCGCCGCGTTGCAGGAGGGGTTGCTCGATCGCCTGCACGTCGCCGTCGTGTTCATCGGTAGCGGTGTGCGCGGTGTGTCGCTCCCGCAGCTGACCCGCTTCGAGGAAGCGTTGCGCCCGCCGAGTCGGCGTTTCGACATGGGAGGGGACGTGTTGTTCGATTTCGAGCTGGCTGGGCCGAAGGGTTGACTGCCGTTTGGGCCCGGGCACGATCCCAAGTCGGGAAGGAACGATACGTGCGGACGCGATGGGGCAAGCTGGGGCCCGGCCCGGTCGTGCGAGTGCGGGGAGCGACTTCGATAGCGCCGTCAGTCGTTGACGGTGCTGGGCGCCAATTGCTCGGCGGCTTCTCGCAGCTCACGCAATTCGTCGTCGCCGAGCTCCCGCTCGCCCATGAATGCAATGCCGACGACAGCGCGGATTTGCCCGGCGTCGTCGTGTACGGGGATGGCCACCGCCGCTTGGGCGTCGACTGCTCTGGCGCCTGGGCGAACGTCTCCAGTCGTGTCGGTTTTGAGGTTGCAGGTTTGTACTGGCGCGTCACGCTCCCACGCCAATCCCGCCATGCCCTTGCCTTTCGGGATGGTGCGGGTGACCTCGACCACCTTCGGCGGGATGTTCACAGACGCGCGGAGCTCGAGGAGGTCGTGGTGGCGCTCGTGGACCGTGCCTGCGATGCCGCCGTGCTTCGAAATGAATTGCTGCAACCAGTCGGCTTGGGCGTCAGTGTTCATGGCCGGGTTGTAGCTCTCGCTCGTCCCGGTGGCAACGAGCGGCTCATCTGCGAACTCGTTGCGCCGCTCTGGTGATGGCGACGAACGAACTCGGCGCGGGACCGCCGTTTTTGCGCTGCACCGTTCAGCGCGTGCCGCGCACGTAGCTGTACCAGAACGAGCGCCCGAAAGAGTAGCTGACCATCGCGGAGACGAGCGTCATGGCTGCGGCGGCGAACGGCGGGGGGCTCAGCAGCGCGCCTACGGTGATGACCGAGGTGATGGCAAAGGAGTAGCGGGCGAAGCTCGAGCGCGGGGCTTCGCCGAAGCGAGTAGGGAAGAAGGCCATGAACAAGACGTAGCAGTAGCGCCACAGCCCGGGGATCAACGCCCAGGCGCCAAGTCCAATGCCGTACACGCAGTGGATGCCCATCGTCAGTACGAACGTAGCGTCCGTCTCCATGTCGAAGCGTCCGCCGAAAACCGACGCGCTGCCGCTTCGCCGTGCGACGTAGCCGTCGAGCGTGTCCAGGCCGAGCACGAGCGAGCAAACGAAAGCGACCCAGCGCAGGTCGGCACCCGGCGTGGCAGTGAGCCCCAAAACCAACACCAAGCGTACCGCCGTAATCCAGTTGGCGGCGCCGAAGCCTGAAGGCGAGAAGTTGCCCCGCGATCGAACGAGCAGTTGCGCGAAAGACAATGCGACGACGCCCGTCAAGATCAGCGGTTGGCGCAGGGTGAAGGACAGCAACAACCCGACGAGCAACGCAACGCTGTGCAGCCTGCTCCACGCAGCGAGGCGATCGGTCTCTTTCGACCACTTGGGTAGCAGCAGGGTCAGACCCACGAGGGCGAGCATCCAGCCGACCATGCCATACGTCACCGAGACGGCGGAACCCTCCGCGGGCGACAATCCCGCCCAACGATGGGCCAGAGCGGCGGCGCCTTCGCGTGGGCCCCAGCCGTTGACGAATCCAGGGATCGACGCAGCCAGGAGCGTGGGGATCGCGGCTTTGGCCGTGGTTAGCACGGGCGTGCCGAGACCCAGAGCTAACGAAGCGCAGCAAAACGAGCCGATCCACGCTACCGACAATGCGACGGCGAGCGCGAGTTGCCCCCCGACGACCAGCGGCGAGGCGAGTCGCTTGACGAACGCGAGTAGCTCTTCGCCCAGCTCTCGATTGCGCCTTCCCAGCACGACCGGAAGGGCTGCCGCGACGGCCACTGCCGCTGCGAGCACCGCGACGATCCACGCCGTGTATCGGCGCAGGCTGGGTGGCAGCCACCACGCCACGGTCAGACTCGCTAGGACACAAAGGTAAACCTGGCCGAGCGCGCGGTCGCTGACGATGCCGACCCAGATCTTCACAGGGCTGATTGTTTCGCGGGCCTTGCTCTGGCGCACCCCGCGCAAGACATCGCCAGCGAACCCACCAGGAAGCAACAGGTTGACGCTAGTTGACAAGGTGTACTCCCGCAACGCCCGTCCGAAGCTCATCGTGCTGCCGAGCATGGTGTTGAGCCAGTGCCAGCGTGCCGCGACGACGACGATTTGAACGCCCTGGAGCAGCAAGGCCAGCGCGGTCCAGCCGAAGGACAAGCCGCGCAGCGACGTGAGGACGTCGCGCCAGTCGACGAGCCAACTCGTCATCGCGAGAACGAGCAGCGTCGCCGTCACTGACGCGATGGCTGCAGCACGTTTGGATAGGATGCGGGTCACCTCACGACGGCGTTTCGATGCTGGTGTTCAGACCGCGGTGGCTCAGGCGCACGGACCTTCGTAGGTTGCCCAGGCCACGTGGGATTCGTGCAATGTCACCTTCAGCGAGTCGAGAGCGTCGGAGCCTGGGCCGAGTTCGCCGTTGCGAATTCGATCGAGCATGCGCGAAAACACGGTCAGGCACATGAATTCGGTCGTCGTGTTCTGGCCTGCAAGGGACTCGACCTGGTCGAGGTTTTGGAAGTTGAACTCCTCGACGATGGCTTTCAGTGCGTCGGAAGCGCGTCCGATGTCGACCACGACGTTGTTCGCATCGAGGGCCTTGCGTCGGAATTCGACGTCGACGACGTAGGTGGCTCCGTGCAGTTTCTGGGCGGGACCGAACAACTCCCCCGTGAAACTGTGGGCGATCATCATGTGCTCTCGAACGGTGACGGTAAACATGGGGCGCCGACTATAGCGCCAACGTTCCGTGGATTCACCCTGAGCTTGGGTATTCGACCACGTGCGCTGGCGCGTGGTTGCTCGCGCCGGCAGAGCCGAACAGGTCGGGTAAGGTGCCGGGTAGTTTGGCGAACGGGATGGGATCGGCGAGTAAGGCGTCGAGTCGATCGTCGCGCAAGAGCTTCAGCGCCAGGTCCATGCGTTCGCCGTAGGTCCATCCTGGTTTGTTCGGGCTGACCCGCCCGACTTGTGAGCAAACGAGTTGCAGGCGCTGCGAGTGAAACGCACCGCCGAGCGGCACGTTCACGTCGCGGTCGCCGTACCAGCTGAGCTCGACGACTTTGCCCTCATTGCGGCACGACTCGAGGCTGGTTTGCAGTCCTGCGCTCGACGCGCTGGTATGAAAGACGATGTCGCGTCCGGCGCTGACCCGACCGTTCATGACGAAGGGTACCTGCATGGCGTTGGCAAGAGCGCGGCGCTCGGGCAGCACGTCGACGACCTCGACGTCGAGCTCCGGGTAGCGGCTCAGAATGCTCGCCAGTAACGCCCCCAACGCGCCCATCCCCACGATGCTGATGCGGTCTCCAGGCAAGGGTGCGGCGTCCCAAACGGCGTTGAGCGCCGTTTCCATGTTGGCGCCGAGTACCGCGCGACGCGGGTCGAGGCCTTCGGGAAGTGGTCGAACGGCGGTGGCGTCGACAACGAAGTGATCCTGATGGGGGAACAAGGTGAAGACGAGCTGCCCGACGCGATTGGCGTCGCCGCCACTGACGCGGCCCACGTTGGCGTAGCCGTACTTGACGGGAAAGGGGAACGAGCCCTGTTGAAATGGCGCGCGCATGCGCTCGAACTCGCTTGGGGGCACACGGCCAGCAAACACGAGGCTCTCGGTGCCCCGGCTGATCCCACTGAACAACGTCGTGACTTGCAGCTGGTTCGGGCCAGGTGTGGGCAGCGTCTCCTCGCGTAGTTCTGCTCGTCCCGCTTCGACGGTCCACAGCGCCAGTGCTCGCGTCATCGTCCGCCAGTATTGGGGCAAAGCCAGCTCGTGTCACACGGCAAGTTGCCCGGGGCCACAAACGGACGAAACGCACCACGTTTGGGTGCGCTTCGTCGCCGCTGGGCAGAGCCCTCAGTTTACGCTGACGGAAAACGAGTCGACGGAGAAATTCTGATTCGCCTCCCACAACTCGAAGCCTGCTTGAATGCCGAGCAAGTAGTCGGAGCCCTGCGCATAACCGCGCGCCACCGTGTCGTCCATGAACTCTTTGAGATCCAAGGTCGCGGCGGTGGTGTTGGTCGCACGGATGTAGCTGACGGTGTTGAAGCCGTTGTTGGGCCCGTACCAGACGTCCCATTGCTGGCCGGCGATGGTCGCGGTGTCGACGCGAGTACCGATGGGCGTCGTGTCGCGGAAGTTGAGCCAGATCATCTGTTCGAGGGTGCCTTGGTCACTGGCGGCGGACGCGCCGGAATTGATCCAGTTGTCGTACGACATGTTGTAGCGGCCGGAGCCCGGCACCGTGAAACTCACGTCGCTGGGGATGGAACCGATGCTGCTCAGAGTCTTGGCCGACTGATACTCCCCGTAGAAGCGCCCGTCGACGTGCCAGCCGTAGACTAGCGACGGGTATGACGCTGGTGCGCCCCCCGTCGGAACGTTTGCACTGACGTCGCTGAGCGAGAACCCGCCCTTCCGCGCGCCGTCGAACTTGGCCTGAATGCAGTGGTTGGCGCCGTTGTAACGATTGTTTTGGACGCGATATGGACCGATGTCGATGCCCTGGTACTGGTCGCACTGGGGCGAGCCGTAGTCGGAGAGTGTGCCGCCCTGGTTGACCGGAGCGCTCCCGTCGGTGATGGGCACGATGCTTTCGACGCAGAAGTCGTAGTCGGCAGCCTCGTTGCCACCCACGACCTGGATCTGCAGGTCGAAGATGCTCGACGCGTCCGCTTCGCATTCAGCGCCTTCGCACACTTCCCAATCGGGTGGCACGGTGGCATCGGCGATCAGGATTTCGTAGGGCGTGGGTGACGCGCCGGGTACCTCGACGAAAGGAGACGGCGTGTCGGGTGCCTCGACTTTGGTGAATGCGACACGGATCGGTAGGCCGCCGGTGTCGCCGGTGATTTGAACGTTGAAACCGAGCAGGCCAGTCGTGGTGGCGTCGTATGCCATCTTGACCGAAGCGGCGCCGTCGACTTCACCAGTCTCGTTCATGCTGAACCCGATGCCCGCCCCCCAAGCGGCGTAGGTGTCATCTTCAGTAGTGTTGCCTTTGAGGCACAACCCCTTGCCAGCGACGAATGGCGGAGAATCTGCCGTACAACCACTGGGATTGACCCCATCGTCGTAGCAGTAGAACGCACCTTGAATGCCGACATTGTTGCAATCACGCGCAACCCAGCCGGTCTCGTCGATGGGAATGATCGACTTGTCTGCGTTGCTGCAGCTCACGGGGCCCGAAGGTGTGGGTTCTGGCGTCGGCGTGGTTGCGACGCCGGGCGTTGTCGGGACACCGCCGGGTCCGGGCACCATACCGTCGGGAGTCGTCGCTACACCTCCCGGTCCAGGTACGACGGCACCGGGCACGACCCCCTCTGGACCAGCCGTTCCCACGCCGGGCGTGGTTCCAACGCCGGGGGTCGTACCAACAGCACCGGGCACCGTGCTCCCTGGTTGCACGATGCCGCCGGGCTGAGGTTGACCGTCTGCCACACCGACAGGGCTCGCGTTGGATCCGTTGCTGGGGCTGAGGCACCCGCACGGGCCCAGGCACGCTACGGCTCCAACTACCATCCACACTGCACTCTTCGCGTTGATCATCGTCATTGAACCTGCTTCCCTGAGGAACTCCGCGGCTACGACCCACTACTCCAGACGGAGGGCCCGTCGTCACTTCGGCGAATCCTGGTATCGGGCACCGTAGCAGGAGCCTCTAGGGCTGTCGTCAAGTCACCAATGGTTTCGCGGCTCTGCGATCTTGGCGCTCCCAGCACGCGTCGCGACATTTGCAGTCTCGACGCAGGGTTCTCGCCAAGCGACGCGCCTGCGTTCTCATTGGGACCGCAAGCGCGACTTCATGAGCCTCATGGGGCAGGACGAACGTCTGGAGTCGATTGTCTTGCGCGCGGGCAACACAATACGAGAGCTTCGGACATTCGAATCGGTGTTCGCTCTGCGCCGCCAACTCTCTGCACGCGTCAGAGCAACGCTCGTCTCGGCAGTGGCGCCGATCGAGATACGCGCGGTGGAGTGGTTCGTTCGCGAGGCGGCTCGCCAGCGGCAGCACCTGGGTCCGGGCGAACACCTACTGCACAACTTTTCACCGCTGCGGGCTGGAGTGGACGTCTGTTTGGCCATCGAACGAAGAAACTGGCTCATTCGGGTGACGTCGTGGACTGGGCGATGCGGTTTTCAGCAGAGATGAGCGGGAAATGGTGGTTGGTTCGGGCAGGGTGCTCCAGAAGTTGCGTACGGTCGCCGCTGACCGCAAAAGCGCCGTCCAGCAGTACGAGCGGATTGCAATCAATCGCTGAAATGCAGAAGAAACCGCTCGTGTCGTAAATGTCTGTGTCGCCGCATTCCCCCTCTTGCGTCGCTACGAAAGGCGCGGACACTCACGGTATGCGACCCGAAACCACCACGGGACCAATGGGGATTCACAGGCTGCTCCGTCATACGGTGTGGGCCGTGAGAACTGTCGGGTTGCTGACCATCGCCTGTGGGGTGAGCCTTGGTTGCGGCGACCGTAAGGAGGGCAGCGGAGGCGCCTCCGACGACGTGGCGCCGGCCGATACCGATCAACCCGCAAGTCCTTCCGAAGGTATGCCAGCTGACGCAGTCGAGCAACCGGATCCCTCCGGCGATCCTGCGGGTGCGGTCAAGCCAGGCGCAGATTCGGTCACTCCGGGGGACGAGTTGATCGTGGAAGACGGCGATGCCGTCGCACCGACTCTTGGAGCGGAGTGCGCTCGCGACAGTTACATCGGTGAACGAGGGGACGTAAACCTGTACCTGTTGCTCGACGTTTCGGGGTCGATGCTCGCACCCATATCGGCTGAGGAAGACGCAGTCACCCAGTGGGATGCCGTGCGTGCTGCGGTAACGTCGTTCATCGAAGCTCCTGAGTCGAGCGGGTTCAATCTGGCGCTCAACTACTATCCAATTCAGGGCGCTCGCGCTGACTGCAGCGCTTTCGGCACCTGCGCGGCGAACGTCAGCTGCGTAGTAGGCCTGTGTGACGTCAGCTTCTTGCTGGGTGAGTTGCGCGCCTGCGACGACAGTTCTCAGTGTCCGTACGTAGTCGACTTGGGTGACGGCGAGCTGTATCAAGAGCAGTGCCGGCAACCGGGGCGCTGCGACAACGACGAGTATCGGCAGTGCATACTCGATGAACAGTGTCTCGACGGTGGGGTTTGCTTGCAGCACAATCGGGGTCTCTGCCCCGGCGAGACATCGTGTGAACCGAGCGTGTACATCGAACCGTCCGTCGATCGAACCGTCCTGCCGGACTCGGGAGCCACCTTGGTCGAGTCGTTGCTTCAGCGCGAACCGGACCCCTACGGAATCACACCCACGCACGTGGCCCTTGCAGGGGCTTACACTCGCGTGGACGAGTGGCGTCAAGCCGAGCCCGGGGCGAAGTCCGTCGTCGTGTTGGCCACCGACGGCGAGCCCGTCGGTTGCGCCTTGGGGGACACGCCCGAGCAAGTTCGGGATGAGGCTACCAGTCTGACCTACGGCGTCGTCGAGGCGGGGGCGAGCTCGGGCATTCAGACGTTCGTCATCGGCGTGACTCCGGACGTCAGCGGGCTGCCGGACGAAGATCGCGCCGAGATCGAGCCAATTCTCGACGAGTTGAAAGACAAGCTCAACCAGATCGCCAATCGCGGCGGAACCACGGCGTCCTACAACGTGACGGTCAACGACGACGCGACGGCCGCGTTCGTGGCGGCACTCGAGGAAATCCGCGGACAGGTTCTGCCTTGCGAGTACGTCATCCCCACACCCGACACCGGAGCCGTCTCCTACGACCGCCTCAACGTCGAAGTGAACACCGAAGGGAACTCGCTCGTTGCGCCGAAGGTGACCGATGATTCCGAGTGCGTTGCGAACGAGTTGGGCTGGTACTACGACGTCGATGCCAGCACCCAATCGCCGACGCGTGTCGTGTTGTGTCCGAGCACTTGCGAGCAGGTCAACGCGGTGAGCGGTAGTCGCGTGGACATCGTGCTCGGGTGCCAGACGGTCGTGCGCGTTCGCTGACCGGTCTGACGCTCGTTGCGGCTGACGGGGGGGATGGGGGAGCGCGGTGGTCGGGGAGTCTGCCGGGTAGATTACCGGCCCTGCAACTCCACTCAGTTCAGCTCTTTGCTCGCTCGCCCGCGCCTTCGGTAGATGTGGTCCCAGTTCTTCCGATAGCTGTCCGTTGCGACCTGTGCCGGCCCCGCACCGTCGTGCTCGGCACTGGCCGCTGCGGTGGACCGTGGGACGTGCACTTGGACATCGCAGACAGGTGAGCCCTTTCGCGGGTGCAGCTGGACGACCTCACCGTGGATGGGAACCCCCTCTTGCAGTGGTTTGAGGGTTCCCGCTTCGAGTCGATCTGCGCGTTTTCGCAGAATGTTCACACCACCCTCTTCAGTCGAACCAAGCACGATAGCGACGTCGTCCGCGGGTTTGGGCTTGGAGACGGCCTTGACGTCTCGAGGAGTGTTGGGCTTCTGAGGCACGTCCCACCATACTGCGTTCGCGGCGGGATATTGCAAGCCCGAAGACCCGAGGGATGATCGGCACACGAACGCGGCGCCGTCCAGGGCGGCGATCAGCTTGCCGATGCGCGGAAATGCCGCGAAAAATCGCCCCAGTGGGGGTGAGGGCGATTTTCGGGGCCACGTTCGGGCACTCTTGCTCGCAGCTCGGTGCTCTAGGTTGTTGATTTGTCGCGGCAATCAACATGATTGCCGTTCTAGCCAAGCATTTCTGCGCACGACGTCGCCCCAAGGGACACCGGCGTTGTCGCGGCCCCTCCCCCAAGTTCCGAGCGCAGCGGCCCGGTGTTTCACAAGATTTCGGTGACTCGATGAATCACCGCGCACCGCCGATCAACCACCGGCGTAGATGCAGTGTCGGATCCGCGAGCTGAGCTCGGGATCGATCCCGCAGACGAACCCATTGCAGCACTCGCTGTCGCGTTCGCAGCTTTGGACGTCGCCATCGGAATCGATGCATTCCGGCGCTGAACCAACGGTTTGCTCGTGGGCGGGTTTATCCGGCGGCAAGTATGGATCTTCGACGGTTTGCTGGCTCCCACCGCAGGCCGAAAGCCCCAGGTAGGTCAGTACACTGAGAATGATGCTGGCCCTCATAGGTGCGAACCCTACCAGACGTTCGAGGCGGCACTCAATCGCTCTGTGCAACAGGTGAGCACTCCACCGCGACTGTACTGTTGCTCGCGACAACCGGGCTGCGATGCTTTCCCGTCAGCGGACGGCCTTCGAGTGCCGCCGACCCAGAATGGCAAAGGGGCGGCAGACGTCGCGGGGAGACTACCGCGAGGTCACAGCGCCAGCGCGTTCTTGTGAATCCAGCCCTCGCTGCCCTTGGCATCGTAGCGAACCTTGTACCAGTCCCCTTGTCGCGCGCTGACGACGACCTTGGTGCCGTAGAGCAATCGTTCTTTGACGGCGCCGTCATCTGGGGTCGCGCGCACGCGGGCCGAATTCCAAATCACCGTGGCTTTGCCACTCGCGGCGACCTGCTGCTCTTCCGGTTGCTCGTCGATGACGGCGCCGGGGGGTGACAGCCGCAGCATGTAAAAGACGAGGTAGCGCGCGTGCGTGTGCTCCACCCCGCGCAACGTTGCGCTCATGAACTCTTTCTCGGCGCAATCGACCAGCTTCGAGGCCGTGCCGTCGTCGACGGTGCTGCTCTTGCCCGAGCTGATTTTCGTAATCTTTTCCTTCTCGAAGTCGAGCTCGAATCCAATCGACAGCACTCCGTCGACCGGTCCGCCCACGTCACAGGCGGCCAATGCCATGAGCCGGTCCTTGGCGACGTCGTCGAAACCGGGTGTGTCGCACTGGCTCAAGCGCCGGTCTTTCGCGTCTCGGCAATTGACGACCAGAGTCTTTTCGATCTCGGCGCGGGCCTCTTGGTTCTTCTTGGGTGCCTGGGGCACCACCGCCGACACGGGGACAGCCTTGTTCGGATCGTCGTCGGCTCCGGAGCGCGCCGGTTTGGGCGCTGCTTTGGGAGTCTCATCGCTGGGCGTTGCCTTGTTCGGCGCCGCAGGTACGAGCGAGATCCCGGACAGCGTCGGCCAGAGCACGCCGACCGCGAAGCAAACTGCTGCAATTACACCGACTTGAATAAGATGCGGCTGATCGGCGCTCGGTGGCGGCACCTTGACTTTGCTCGGCGGGGGAGGAGAGGACGACACGACGATTTCGAGATTGAGCCAGGGGTTAGCACGGCGCGAGCGCCGTTGTCAGCGGTCGCGATACCTCTCGAGCATTGCCAGTGCCTCCTTGTGGCTGGGTTCCCCCTCCAAGAAGCGTTCGAGCGTTTGGATTGCCCCATATCGCTGGCCCACGAGGCGTTGGGTTCGCGCCAGGTGCAGCTGCGCGATCGGGCTGTGATCGACGGCTGCCCATTTGAGCGCGACCTGAAGCGACTCGCCCCACCACTTGCAGCGCGCGGCGGCACGAGACCAACCCTGCAAGATGCGCGCGTCGCTTTCGTGGTTGGCGCCGAGGGTGCGCAGCAGATCCAATGCTCTGATTGCCGACTTGGTGTCGCCGCGAAGCAGCCGTTCGGCGCGCTCGAGGTTGTTCAGCTCGTCCTCGGAAAGCTCCTTCGGCGTCGCTTCGGTCGCCGAGGGTTCGTCTTCGACGCGGTCGACCGAGGCTTCATCCGACTCCGCGCTGGGCTCGGCCGGGGGCTCCAGCGTCGGATCAGCGATGGTTGCGGGCTGGTCGGCGGGCGCCGGGTCTGCGTCGTCTTGCCTCGCAGCTTCAGTCCGGGCGCCCAGCTCGCCGGTGTCCGGATCACCTGGGGCGGCAACTGCGGCTGCAACCGCGTCACTCTCGACATCGTTCTCGTCGGCGGCTGTTTCAACCGAGGTCGGATTGAGCGCCCCCGGTGCGGCGGCCAACGCCGCGAGCTGGGCGTCGTTCGAGGACGGTGCCGGCATCGGGTTGCCCGACAGCCACCCCAGCACGAGTGAACCCGCCGCGGTGACGGTGAAGGCGGTTGCCGTCAGCTTGCGCAGACTCCCACTGCGCGAGCGTCGTTCGAGGTTCTGTAGCGCTTCACGGAATCGCCGCGCCGATGGGTAGCGAGATGGGGGGGAGGGCTCGAGCGCCTTGAGCAGGACGTTGTCGAGGGCCGACGGCCAAGGGGCACCGGCGCGCAGTCGACGCGGGGCTACGGCGCCCTTGCGCTTCGCTTCCACCAGGCCGATTGCCGTCTGCGCGGTAAACGGTAGTTGGCCCGTGATCAACTCGTACAGGACGGTGCCCAGCGCATAGATGTCTGCGCTCGGCGTGACGTTCCCTCGCCCGATCTGCTCGGGGGCCATGTAGGCTGGCGTTCCGTTGATGGACAGCGCGTTGCTGTGTTCTTCGTCGTTGTCGTCTTCACCGTCGTGGGCGACTCCGAAATCGATCAGCTTGATCTGCCCTTTGGACGTCAGAAACACGTTTTCGGGTTTGACGTCGCGGTGGACGATGCCGTGTTCGTGGGCGACTTCGAGGGCCTGGCAAACGCCGATACCGAAACGCAGCGCTTCGGTCCACGACACGTTGTGCGTGGCCACGTGCTGCTTGAGCGTTTGCCCTTCGAGCAACTCCATCGCGTAGAAGGGCCGCCCGTCCTGGGAAACGCCGAAGTCGTGCAGCGTGACCATGCTCGGGTCGCGCAGTTGCGCCAGCGCTCGGGCTTCGCGCCGAAATCGTGCCTCGAAACGCGGATCCTCGCAGCGCTCCTTGGGCAATACCTTGAGCGCGACCTTGCGCTCCAAGTCCACGTGGACCGCCTCGTACACCACGCTCATCGGGCTGCGCGAAATGTCGCCGACGACCTTGTAGCGCGTACCGGGCAGCAGATCCGCGGTATCGGCCGGCTGTGGCGATTCGGGGAGAAACGGGTTGGGTTGCTCCTCCTGGCGACGCTCCGACAACAGTCGTGCGAACTCCGACCGCGTACGCATGGGCTCAGACGGGTACAGGCGGTTCATCAGGTGGGCGATTCGGCCGCGTACGCTGCGTTCTCCGTCGGCCAGGCTCGGCGCTCGAGACAACACGCGCACCAGGTCGGTCAACGCCTCCCGCGCGCTGTGGTAGCGGTCTTCCAAACGTGGTGCTGTGAGTCGAGCGATGATCGTGTCGAGCTCCAGCGGTACGTTGAGGCTGCTCGAGACAGCCTGGGGCTGTCGTTCACCCGAAGCAACCTTGCTCAAGTGCTCCGAGGGGTCGCCGGTCAGGAAGCGACGGCCCATGCACAGCTCCCACAGGATGATCCCCAGAGCGTACAGATCTGCGGGTGCGCCGGGTTGGTTCTGGTTGGCGACCTCGGGTGCAACGTAGCCGGGCTTGGCGAACACGACGCCGGACACCGTTTGGCAACGGCGGTTCTCGCCGCGGGCGGTGCCGAAGTCGATGAGCTTCACGTCTCCGGCGTAGCCGACCATGACGTTCTGCGGGCTCATGTCTCGATGCACGATGGACAATGCGCGCCCGGCCGCATCGGTGCGTTCGTGCACGTGGACGAGCGCTTCGGCGAGACTGACGGCAATGGCGACGGCGTCCGCCCAGGACATCGGCATCTTCAATTGAGACGTTCGCTGGCGGACTTCGCTGAGATTGCGGCCCTCGATGTGCTCCAGCACCACGTACGGGTTACCGCTCGAGTCCGTCGACGCTTCGAGCACTTGTGCGACACCCGGGTGCTGCAGCTGCGCCTGGATCCTCGCCTCGTCGAAAAAGCGGGCCAGAAAAGAAGAGTCCTTGCGGTGCTCCCGCCGGATGATCTTCACGACAGCCGGCCTCTCCGCCCCTTCGATGCCCCCGGCCGTGGCCACGTAGACCTCGCCCATGCCCCCGCGGGCGAGCGGTTTCAGGAGCGTCCAGCGCCCCAGTTGCGTGCCCGGCTTTTGAGTCGTACGCCCCGGTTCCGGTTTCGGCGGGGGCAGGCTCTTCCGAGAAATCTCGTTTGGTTGTGCTGGGTTATCCGCTGCTTCCAGGGCGCTCATGGGGCGATCTTCGCAGGGTAGGATAAGGTAGGCAAAAAACTCGTTAACGGCCTTTTGGGAATAGACCCATGAAGCGAGTTGTTCCCTGGGCTCGGTTCGGTACACTGCCGTGGCCACATTGATGACAACTGGGCGAAACCGGAGCTGGGGTAAGTTTGCGAGGCAGGCGTGGCTATGCGTCTGCGCCAGTGTCGCACTCGTCCTCGTCTCGTGGTCTGCGTCGGCGAATACCTTCGCCCCGATGTGCGACGATACAGCAGCCAGTGTGCTGGCTCCGTTGCCCGCGCCTCCGTCGAGCGATGGGGAAATTGCCGAGCTCGGCTGTGAGTGGGTGTTCGGTGGGCAACGTATACACCCAGGTGTGCCGGACGGACCCCAGCAGGTGTCCGTGGCAACACAGCACTCGCTAGCTGTCATGCCGAACGTGCTCGTGCCGGTCCCCGGCGCGGGGGCGACCGCCATGCGTTGGTCCGTCGTCGAGGCCACGCCCGGAATGGAACATCGACGCGGTGTCTTTCGACCGCCCTGCGCGTCGTGAGGGGTCCCGCCCCTCCAGCGAAAGCCCAACTCAGAGACTGTTAGTGCGGCTCAATCCGCGTGCGGTCCGCAATCGCAAAGGCACGGCCATGGCGCGACCCGTCGTCGTTTCGACGTCGACGGTGCGTTGGGACCGGCCTCTCGAGTGTGGCGGTCATCGGTGAGTCGCCGGCGACTCGGTGCTGGCTTCAGCGAGCCCCGCGTCGTCGACGCCCGTTTTTCAACGCCTGACCCGGTCAGGCACTAGGAGAAGTAGTACCAATGGACAACAAAGGTTCAGTCATCGTCGGGTACTTCATCAGCGCCATCGCTGGTATGTTCCTGATGTACGCAATCGACCGCGCCCAAGGACCCAACATCGGTCCCGACAAGGCCGGTTCCGAAGAGAAGGCATCGGCTGCCGAGGTCGACGAGTCTTCGAGTCCGATTCCGATCTCGGATTCGGATCCGCAGTGGGGCAACAAGGACGCCCCGGTCACGATCGTCGAGATCAGTGACTTTCAGTGTCCGTTCTGCTCGCGCGTGGGCCCCACCATCAAGCAGATCAAGGACACCTACGGTCCGGACAAGGTCCGCATCGTCTGGAAGCACAATCCGCTACCCTTTCACAAGCAGGCAACACCTGCCCACGAAGCTTCCGTTGCCGTCATGGCGTTGGGCGGCAGTGATGCCTTTTGGAAGTTCCACGACCTGGCATTTGCCAATCAGAAGGATCTGACCCCTGCGAACTTCGAGAAATGGGCCGGCGAGGCTGGTGTCGACGTCGCGAAGTTCAAGGCCGAGCTGAAGAAGCCCGAGACCGCAAAGAAGGTCAAGGATGACCTCGAGGGCAACCGCAAGATAGGCGCCACCGGCACCCCGGCTTTCCGCATCAACGGCGTAACTCTGGCGGGTGCACAGCCGTTCGACCGTTTCAAGCAGGTCATCGACGAGCAGGTCAAGAAGGCCGACGCGCTGATCAAGAAGGGCACCGCGAAGAATCAGGTCAGCCTCCAGCTCACGAAAGAGAACTTCAAGGCTGCACCCGCGGCAGACAAGAAGGACGCCGCCAAGGCGCAGCAAGAAGACACCACGGTTTGGAAGGTGCCAGTGCTCAAAGACGACCCCGTCAAGGGTCCGTCCGATGCGCTGATCACGATCGTCGAGTGGTCCGACTACCAGTGCCCCTTCTGCAGCCGCGTCGAGCCGACGATCAAGAAGATCCTCGAAACCTACCCCAAAGACGTTCGCGTCGTTTGGAAGGACAACGCATTGCCGTTCCACAAGGACGCCAAGCCCGCCGCCAACCTCGCGCGCGCTGCCTACGTCAAGGGCGGCGACGACGCGTTCTGGAAGGCACACGAGGCGCTGTTCGCGAATCAGAAGGCTCTGACCGACAACTTCAGCAAGATCGGTAAGGAAGTCGGCCTGAGCGACGCGGAGATCAAGGCTGCCATCGAGGGCAAGTACAACGACGTCATCGAGGCCAGCATGGAGCTCGCTTCCGATCTCAACGCGCGTGGGACCCCCCACTTCTTCGTCAACGGTCGCCGTTTGAGCGGCGCTCAGCCGTTCGAGAAGTTCGACGCGCTGATCAAAGAGCAGATGAAGGTCGCCGAAGCTCTGGTCAAGAAGGGTGTGCCCCGCGCCAAGGTCTACGACGAGCTGATGAAGACTGCCAAGGGGCCGCCGGAGCCGGAGAAGCGCAACGTTGCTGCGCCGACCAACGCCAACCCGACCAAGGGTCCCAAGAACGCCAAGATCGTGATCCAAGAGTTCAGCGACTTCCAGTGCCCCTACTGCAGCCGAGTGAACCCCACGATCGATCAGGTGCTCAAGGAGTACGGCGATCAGGTTCAGGTCGTGTGGCGTAACATGCCACTGCCTTTCCACAAGGACGCGCCGCTGGCGGCTGAAGCCGCTCAAGAGGTGTTCGTGCAGCAAGGGGCCGATGGCTTCTGGAAGTACCACCACACCCTGTTCGCCAATCAGAAGGCGCTGAAGCGTGAGGACCTCGAGAAGTACGCTCAGGCCCAGGGCGTCGACATGGCGCGCTTCAAGAAGGCGCTCGACGAGCACACGCACCAGAAGCACGTCGAGGCAGACGTCGAAGTCGCCAAGAAGGCTGGTGTCCGCGGAACCCCCGCGTTTACCATCAACGGCTACTTCCTGAGCGGTGCTCAGCCGTACCCGCAATTCGAGAAGATGATCAAGCACGCCCTCAAGGCGAAGTGAGATCAGCAGGGGTCGCGGATCGTCCGCGCCTTTGAAATTCGTAGAACCGGGCTCCACGACGGGGCCCGGTTCCTTTTTGTGCCGAGCGGCTTGCTGTGCTCGGCGTTGGGCGGTTGCGCGAGATCAGCGCAAGCGCCGCAAGAAGGGGTTGAGCTGGCGCTCGTCACCGATACTCGTGGTCGGGCCGTGCCCGGGGATCACCAACGTTTCGTCGTCGAGGGTCATCAGTCGTTCTTTGAGGGAGCGTCCGATTGCGGAGCTATCCCCACCCCACAAGTCGGTTCGGCCGATTCCGCGCTGGAAGAGCGTGTCACCGGTGAAGACGAAGCGGCCGTCGGGCCCTTCGGTGTAGAAGCTGACACTACCCGGCGTGTGTCCCGGCGTGTGCAGCACGCCGAGTTCAATCGAGCCGGCGTGTAGCGAAAAGCCGTCGTTCAGCGTGCCGAGCACGCCACACTTGCGTGGCAGTGGCACGCCGAGCAACGCCGACTGCACGGGCAGCATGTCGTACAGAAATCGGTCTGCCTCGTGAATGTGGGCTTCCGCGCCGGTGTGTTCCTGCAATGGCGCGGTCGCTCCGACATGATCGATATGCGTGTGGGTGTGGACGATAGCCGAGACGGTGAGGCCGTGCTCGTCCAGCAGCTCACGGATCTTTTCGAAATCCCCGCCCGGATCGACGACGATGGCCAACTGGGATTGTTCGTCTGCCACGACTGAGCAGTTGCATCCGAGTGGGCCAACTGGAAAGCTTGCCAACAACACTCCGCACCCTATAGCACGCACCCCGGTTCCCGCTCCACGTCCTCACATGGCTCCTTTGCTCACCAAACCCGGCTCCGGGACTCGGTCGTTGGTCGGGGCGATGATCGGCGAGCGCTACAAGGTCGAGCGCCTGCTGGACGAGGGGGCCATGGGGCGCGTATTCGTCGGTCAACACGTCCACATGCGCAAGCGGGTGGCGATCAAGATCCTGCGCCCGGAACTGACCAAGGTGCCCGAGGTGATGGCGCGTTTCGAGCGCGAGGCCATGGCTGCGGCTCACATTGCCCACCCCAACGTGGCGACCGCCACGGACTTCGGCAAGCTCGACGACGGTTCGGTCTACCTGGTTCTGGAGTTCGTCGAAGGTCGCAACCTGCGTTCGGAGATCAAAAAGGGGCCCATCCCGTACCAACGGGCACTGCTCATTGCCAGGCAGATCAGCGAAGCGCTCACCGCCGCCCACGCCCTCGAGATCGTCCACCGCGACCTGAAGCCTGAGAACGTCATGCTCGTCAATCGCGACGACGCCCAAGACGTCGTCAAGGTGTTGGACTTCGGCGTGGCGAAGGTTCCCGTCGACATCGCGGAGACCCGGCCGCTGGAACCCGGCGAGGGAGCTCTGGTGACCAAGGCGGGAATGGTGTTTGGCACGCCCGATTACATGGCGCCAGAACAGGCCTTGGGGCAAGCGGTCGACGGTCGCGCCGACCTCTACTCTCTGGGCGTGATCCTCTATGAAATGCTGGCTGGCGTTCGTCCGTTCCGCAACGACCACGACTTCGGGATCCTGGGTCAGCAGCTTTCCGGCGGGATTGAAGCCATAGCCACGCGCTCCCCCGGAATCGACGTGCCCGCTCCGGTTGAAGAGCTGGTGCGGGACTTGCTCAGGAACGAGAGTGGCAAGCGTGTTCAGTCGGCGCAGCTGCTCACCGAACGCATCGACGAACTTCTGTTGGGTGAGTCTGTCCCCGGCGCGGCCCGCGGCAGTTCGCCAGACGCGCCGCGCAGTTCTCGGGCGCGATTGCCATCGTTCGCCTCGACGGAGCCGGCGCCTCCCGCGGCCTCTCGTCGGGAATCGACGCCCGACGTGCCGTTGTCGACGCGGCTCACCACACTCGTGCGCGCCCCCTTTGGCAAGATGCCCGACTGGGAGATTGTGGGTGTTGGCTTGGCGTTGGTGTTGCTTCTCGTTGCCGCGGTGGGGTTGTACCGCAGCATCGCTGACGAAGCAGCAGTAGACGAAGCGAGCGTGCCGACGGCCTCCACGGCGACAGCCGAGCCGTCGAGCGAGGTGCCTGCGGATGCGCCGCCGGCAGTCGCTGAAGCGTCGGAGCCGCAGCAGCCGCCGCAGCCGACGACGTTGACCGACGAGCACGTCGAGGAGGCGCTGAAAGCCGGAGCGCTGGCCGTTGATGCCTTGGTCAAACGCTTTCCCGACGATGGTCGCGCCCACCTCGCGGCCGCGCGTTTTGCCGGGCAGAACAAGAAGTGGAGCGATGTGGCCACCTCGGCCGCAACCGCGTTGCGCCGATCTCCGGAGCTGGCGACGGATGAACACTTGGCCGAACTGCTGCGCCGTGCAGTCCAGAACTCGAACGCCAAGGATGCGACGCTCGAGCTGCTGCAAGGACCAATGAAGGCGTCGGGCGCAGACATCCTCTACGATTTGGCGGTCTCGAAGTCTGGCCGACGCGACGTGGCCGACGCCGCTACACGGTGGTTGGACACCAAGGGCTTCGAACGCGCTTCGTCGGCCCAGGCAAGCATCGCCGCGGCTTTGTTCCGGGCGAAAACCTGCAAGATCCGCAAGGCCTTGGTCAAGCGTGCCGAGCACGTGGGCGATCTCCGTGCTGCAGAACAACTCGAGTCGTTTGCCAAAGGCGAAGGTTGTTCAGCGAAAGAAGCCAAGCCCTGCAACGCCTGTCTGGCCAAATCCAAAGAGATCGAAAAGGCCATCGCGGCGATCAAGCGTCGTCAAGCTGCGGAGAAAAAGCCCCAGAGGAAGTAGCGACGCGGTGCATGACTGGCGTTGGACCGCCCGACAGCTGCGAGCCGTCACAAGTGGTCACGACTACCCGAACCTACATCGTTTGACGACCAGGGCACAATCGCCCGGTCAGTTCGATGTGGCTTTTCACCAATCGAACGAAAGGGCGCAACCCTTTCGCACAGATGGCCGCTATGATCGCCGCCATGACTTCACGATTTCTGCGTTGGTCGATGTGGGTGGGTGTGCTGTTACTGAGCAGCTGTTCGTCGTTGAAGGTGAGCCGCATCAATTCCGCTCAGGCCAAGCCGAACAACGTGTGGGTATTCTTCACCGTCGAGAAGGGCAAGGAGCCGATTGGCGGCCTTTCCGCGTCGGACTTCGAGATCTACGAGGACTCCCAGCTCGTTTCCAAGTTCGAGAGCAAGCAAGTCATCCAGAATCCGGAAGTTGCAGCAGTCATGTACACCATGCTCTTGCTCGACGTATCCGGTTCCGTGACGGAGTCGGGGCAAAGTGATGCGCTGATTGATGCGGCGCAGACCTTCTCCGATCGCGTCGGCAAGTCGCAGAAGGTCGGGGTGTACGCGTTCGACGGGGAAGAGAAGTT
Organism: Deltaproteobacteria bacterium; assembly: GCA_003235365.1. GTDB lineage: Bacteria > Myxococcota_A > Polyangia > Polyangiales > Polyangiaceae > SZUA-265. The sequence continues at coordinate 26,196 of QJWJ01000363.1, read as the reverse complement.
GCATTCCGTCGTGCCTTTCACCGAGGCCAAGGGGACGGTACAAGGCGGGTTGGACGGCTTACGCAAGTACCAGCCGAAGGATCCGAGCACGAATTTGCATGGGGCTGTCGTGTCCGGTTTGCAGACACTGAAGGCGGCTCTCGAAAAGGACCCGCGGCCGTTGAAGTTTGGAACTCTCGTCGTTTTCTCCGACGGCACGGATCGCGCTGCCCGCGTGACCCGTGACGAGATGCTCGAGGAAATGAACAAGCCAGACTACGAACACTTCGATCTGTTCGCGATTGGACTCGGCGCCGAGATGGAGCAGGCAAACCTGGAGGAGGTGGGTCGCGACGGGACCGAACTTGCCGAAGACAAGGCGAAGGTCAACGATGCGTTCGACAAGGTCGCGCAACGGATCGAATCGCACATGAACCGCTTCTATCTGCTGTCCTACTGCACCCCTGCTCGCAAAGGTTCTCACGAGGTTCGAATCGTGGCGAAGACCAAGGAGGACGGACAGGGCGCTCTCGAGTACACGTTCTCCGCCGACGGTTTCGGTCCTCCCCCCGCGTGCGACCCAGAGCGCAAGCCGAGCTTCGACCTCAAAGACACGACCGTAAAACCCGAGGATGAACCGGATGGTGCAAACGGAACCTGAGGGTTACGTCGTGCCTGCGCATTCAGTCCTGCAATCGTGAGAAATCCGGGCGAGTAAGCTCTTGATCTTGTCGATCAGGTCGTGGGGGCGAAATGGCTTCTTGATGAAGCCAGCGCCTTCGAGCGCATGGAGTTCTTGCATCAGGTGCTCGCCCGAATAGCCCGACATGAACAGCACGTTCATGCCGGGTGCGTGGTGGCGAACGATGTTGGCGAGCTGTGGCCCGCTCATTTCAGGCATGACGACGTCACTCAACAACAGGTCGAATTGCCCGCGACGCCGTTCGAGCTCTTTGATTGCGTCCTCGGGCCTGCGAAACGCGATGACCTCGAACCCAGCGCGAGTCAGCGTGCGTCGTACGACTTCCAGCACGGGGGTTTGGTCTTCGACGACGAGAATCGTGGCGTTGGTCACATCATGAGTTGCTGACGGGCGTTTCGTGACCGTGGCGCCCGGAGCGCTGGAGCGGGGAAGCCAGATGGCGAACCTCGTGCCCTCTTCCGTTTTCGATCTGCATTCGATCAGTCCTCCGCTTTGCTCGACGATCCCGAAGCTCGTCGCCAGGCCGAGACCCGTACCGGTAGGCTTGGTGGAGAAGAACGGCTCGAAGATCCGCCCCGCGACGTCTTCGGGAATGCCGCAGCCGTCGTCCTCGACTTCGATGTTGAGCCAATCGCCGGGGGCACATTCTGGGGGAATGGATGCAGAACCGCGCACGTGCTTCGTCGCACGGATCGTCAACGTTCCGCCGTTTGGCATGGCATCGCGCGCGTTGACCGCGAGGTTCACCAACACTTGCTGCAGCTGAGTCGGGTCGATGTGAGCCGTCCAAGGGGAGCAGTTGGTGTGAACCTTCAGCTCGATGCTCGCGCTCAGGACGTGACGTAACAACTCTGTCGTGGCGTCGACCAGGTCATCGAGGTGGATATGCTTGGGGGACAGCACCTGTTTTCTAGCGAACGCGAGTAACTGGCGTGTGAGGGCCACCGCATGGCTGGCTCCGGCATCGATCGTGCTCAGGGCTTCGTTCAGCGTCTCGTCTGCGTTGGCGGCGAAGCGGGCTTCTTCGAGAGCTCCGAGAACGGCCGTCAGTACGTTGTTGAAATCGTGCGCGATGCCTCCGGCGAGCTGTCCGATGGCTTCCATGCGTTGGCTTTGCAGGCGGCGCTCTTGCTGGAGGCGTTGATCGGTGACGTCCCATGTCGCGCCGAGCATCTTTCTCGGTTCGCCGTTGCCAGCTCGAAGGACCTGCCCCGTGCCGCGCACCCAGCGCACGTCGCCATTTCGACGGACCACTCGGTGTTCGACCGCGTAGGTCGCAGTAGCGTCTTCGAGCGCGGATTCGATCGCCGTCATGACGCTCGCGCGGTCGTCGGCGTGGAGTCGCTGCTGATAGAGGTCGTAGGTGACCGGGGCGCTGGGGTCGACGTCAAACAGGGTGTAGGTTGGCGTCGTCCAGGAGATCCGGCCACTGGCGATGTCCCACTCCCAAACGCCGATACGCCCTGCGGCCAACGTCGACTGGAGTCGGTTCTCGCTTTCTTCGAGTCGCGCCGAGATCTCGCGTTGGGTCGTGATGTCGGTGTACGTCGTGGCGACGGCTCGCGTTCCGTCGCGCCGCGTGATGAGCCGGGTCCCCATCGAGACCCAGGCGAGTTTGCCACTCACCTTGCGGATGCCCATGATCGCGCCCCGGAAGGCGTTACCCGTCGTCAGGGTAGTCTTGCTTGGGTGCTCATCGGGTGGGTACGGCGTGCCGTCTTCTCGAACGCCTTGCCACCGCTCGATCCACGTGCCGCTGATCATTTCCTCGAGTGTCAGCCCGAGGATCTGTTCTGCAGCGCGATTGCTTGCCAGAACCGTACCGTTCTCGTTCTCGATGACGACTCCCTCTGCGAACGCTTCGAGGAACGCGGGGTCGCGAGCGAGGATGTCGAGCAAGTCTGGTTCAGTAGAGTTGGTGAGCTCTTCCCGTAGCCGGGCATTGTCGGCTGTAAGTACCTCGAGTTGCGCCTCGAGATCCGCGTTCTGGGTCATCGGGATATCAAGCTACGGCCAGCGTGCGGGATGACTTCACATGACGCCGAGACCCGTCTGAATCTTACCGCGACCCTGGCGAGCAGTTGCCGTTTCGGCATCACGGTGAAGCAACGTGGGACGGGTCGAACCAGAATCGTATGGGACTAGGTCGCTGTTCGTGCCGATTGTTCGGATCTCGTTCACGGCCGTGACCGAGTTGCGCGACGCGCTGCGGGTGACCGGGTGAGGGGCGACTGATGACGCTCACCGTCGTACCCCAAGCCCAACAACCAACCACCCGGGCTCCAATGAGATGTCGCCGCCGGTCTCCAGGTGGGAGAGGAGGCGACCCACATTGGTGTCGTCGCCGACAATCAGACGAATTCGTCGTCCGGCCACACACAACCGTAAGGAGTGGCGAGGATCTCCGGAACGTAGCAAAGGCCCAGCGTCGGTTCACAGGTGCCGTTCACGCAGTAGCCGCACGCACAGTCGTCGTGTACGGTACACGCTCGAGCCATGCAGCCATGCGGATCCGCGCCTGCCCCGATCTTGTCGACGGCGCAATCCTTGGCGTTGCAGTTCCATCCCTCGGCGCAAGACGTAAGCTTGCAACCACTCGATCCGGCATACTTGTCGTTCGGATCGCAGGTCTGCTCTGGGCCGCAAGTGGGGCCGCCCGGCTCGTCGCAGGTCAGCTGTGAACAACCTTGCTTGCCCGCGCCTTGGAGAATGTATCGAGCATCGGGGCGGCAAGCGTAGCCTTCGTCGCACTCGGGGCCTCCCGGCTCGTCGCAAGAGAGAACGACACAGCCCAAGTAGTTGGCGTTCTCCGCGTCGGGTTGGCAGCCCCAGAATTCTGAGCACGGCGCGCCGCCCGGCTCGTCGCACAACAGACGTCGACACCCTCGAAAGTCGGCGTTGGCGATCGTTGGGTCGCAAGTGAACTGATCTTGGCACGCGGGTGCTCCCGCTTCGTCACACATCCACACCCGGCAGCCCAACTGGTTGGCGTCGGGGTGGGTTGGGTCGCAGGTGTAGTTGGGACTGCAGTCGGCGGCTCCTTCGAGATCGCACGGTTTGCGAACGCACGTGTTGTCGACGCAATGGTTGACCCCGGTGCAGTTGGTGTCGGTGCAGTTCGGAATGCACTGCCCCACGGTTCCACAGTCGGTTTCGGTGAAGGTGCACTGGCCGTCGCAGGTGGCGGCATCGCACGTCGGCACCGGGTTGCACTCGGGTTCGGGCCAGGGCGGGCGGTCGGCGGTCTCGTAAACCGGACTCATCGAGCACACCGTGCCTCCGGGACAATCCGCTTGGTTCGAACAGGTATCCAGCCCTGCTTCGTCGAATCCAGGGCACGCCATGCCCGCAACGAGTGGACCCGAGTTGGGTGTGGGAGTGCCCGGGCCGGAGGGCAACGCGCCGCCAGCACCACCGGTTGCTGAAGGACTGGTATTCACCCCTCCCGCGCCGTCACTCGTTTGTGCGCCGCCCGCGCCGTCACCGTTCGACGGGCCCGGGGTGGGTCTGGGCCCTTGGGGTGAACTGGCGTCGGGGTTTCCGCCGCCGCTTGGCGATCCTGGATTCGAACTCGGGTCGCTCGAACGGGTGCCTTCGTTTGGTTTGTCGTCGTGCTTCCCCCCGTCGGTGGAGGGTTGCGCCGTGCCATCGTCGGTGTTGCCCGCGGTTGCTGTCTGACTTGGATTGCCACTATCGCAGCCGACGAAAGCCGTTGCCGATAGCACCATGACAGCCTTCGCGGTGAACACGGCGCTGCGGGACGAACCCGTGGGCAGCACGCGACGTCGCAGCACGCGCGATTCGGGTTCGGCGCGGCAGAAGGGACAAGCGGTTTCGTCGACGCGAAAGTGTCGAAAGCACTCTCGACAGAGGAGCAATCCAGCCATGCTCAACAAGTCGCACCCCCGGACCGCACGAGCAAGATGCCGACGCCATTTGGGGGAGAATCCGTATACCGCAAGAATACAGCGGGTTGTGCCACCGCGGGAGTGGTGGGCGCCCCCGCCGCTGCTCGTCATGAGGAACTTCCGGGCGCTTCGAACGTACCTACCGGGCGTGACCCTGGTTTGTCGTTGGTCGATGTGGGTGGCGGTCTTACTGGCTGGGAGTGGTGTTGGCCTGTCGCCTGCCATCGTCGCGGCAGGGGACGGGTCGCAGGGCGCAACCGCCGAACGGCGTGCGCCCGAGCCCAGCGGTGGATCGGGCGCGAGCACTGACGTCGTCAGGACCGGCTTCGAAGGGCGACAGACCGTTCGCTACGACGAATTCATCGCGGCGTTACGGGCCACCGCTGACGGCCTCGCAACTCATCCCAACGTTCGCGATGCGCATGCCGCGCTGTTGGAGCAACATGCACTGAGCGACGCTGAATTGCCACTCGAGAGTTTCAGCCGGGTGCGCTTGGTCTTCGAGGCAACTCGCGACGGCGGGCTGTGGGATTTGCGTTGGGGCATCACCGATCAGATGCCGTGGTCCGATCAGATTTGGAAGCAGTGGGAGCAGCGTGCGGGCGAGCTCGAGGGGTTCAAAGACCAGTCTGACGGCGGGGTCGGGCCGAGTGCGATCGCCGAGTGCGATGAGTTGTCCGCGCTGTTTGCGTTGCTTTCGCGCGATCTGGGGATCACTGGCTTTGCCGCGTTGCACTGGCCAGTGTGGAATCACGTCGTGGCGGTTTGGCAAGTGCCGCGTGCGGATGGGGGCAAGGCGCGCATCGTCGTCCCGACCTCTCAGGTGTTCCTCTCACGCGGCGCGACATTGGGAACCACCGAGTTGGCGACGCGCCGTGTGTTGTTTCCCTACTCGCGGCACGACCTGCGTCCCGACTCCGAAATGCGCGGTGCATTGGCGCGGTTTCTGATTGGGCGCGCACGCGCGTTGGGTGGGCTGTCTACCGACGAGCTCAGTCGCCGTCGCATTCGACTCGGTGGTTCTTGAGACGGCCAAATCCGCGTTCTTTGGATGGGTACTTGGCGGTCTGAGGACCAGTTGCTAGAAACCGGACGTGCAGCACCCGTCCGACGCTCGCATCGAGCAGCTGGAACGCGAAAACGAAACGCTTCGCGCCGAGCTGAACGAGATCAAAGCGCGCGCTGACAATGCGAGCAAAGCGCGAGCGACGCTCATGCGTGGTGGATTTCGGCTGTTGATCCCGATCTTCGATCGCGAGAAGGTGGCGCGATCCTTCGGCAAGTTGTTGGAGACGCTCGGGGACTTCGACGGTCCAAGGGAGAGCTGGCCGAGCCGCGATCAAATCCTCGCCGATGCGCGTGTGTTTTTGGAGTCGTGCGTGCGGTTCGCGGTGCGTCGCCGCATGTTCCTCTTCTTCGTCGGTTTGCTTGGCGCAGCGATCCCTGCGGTGCAGGTTTGGCTGGTCGTGCAGCAGAACCAGATCATCGAGAATCAGAACAAGTTCTCGGAGATCCAAGTCTACGATGTCGTGGCGCGGTCGATGACGCAGGGCGATCGCAATGCGCGCTTGATGACCGGCGCTCTGCTGGCCAACGCCGATCCCGAGTTTCTCACTGGGGTGGTTCGCGAGAGCTTCGATCCCAGCTTGGCGAGCGTTTATCGAGCGGAAGGGGTGAACGCAGCGGCGAGACGGCTGGACGATGCTGCGTATCGCGGGCACTTGGTGCGGGCCGCCGTGCGCTCTGTCGCGACCATCGCCGCGAACGAGTCGATGGACAAGACCTGCGACGTGGCGCAGCCGATGTTGCGTTGGATCCTCGTCGATGCCGCCAATCGAGTGCCCGAGGTTCTGCGTCTGGGTCGCGACGCGGAGAACCTGGACGGCGATCTCTCCGAGCAAGTTGATCACTACTTGGTGCAAGTGGGGTCGGCGCTTGCGGTCTACGCGCGGCTTGCGCGTTCGGCGGATCGCCTCGACGAGTACGGGCGCGACATCACACCGTTGCTCTCGCGCATCTCTCAGCGAAGCGCAGGGGGGACAGCGGGGCGTTTTGATTCCGTCATGCGCGCCGTTCTGCAGGACTTTCTGTTCGAAGTGGCGCTGCAGCCGCAATTGGGTGATCCGCCCGCAAACCTCGGTCAGGCGGGGATTGCTCCCGAGGTGGCGCTGAAACAGGGACTATCAAACCTGCAGAAGCTGGTGCAGGACAAAGGCGTACAGTGGGCGTCTCTGGCCCAGCAGGCGGGGGCGCCATGAGGGGTCTCGTGGTCCCGTGGGCATGTGCATTGGCTCTGCTGGGGTGTGGGGGGACACCGGCGCAAGATCCAGTCGCGCCGCGCGTCACGGCGACCTCCACGAGCGCGGCGCCGGTGACTGACGCCGCCGCGAAGCCGGCGCTGTTCGAATCGGACGTGGCGGTCGCTACCAACCAAGCGCCGGAGCCGGTTGCCTTCCGCGCCGCGCTGGAATGGCTCGTGGGTTCCGAGTGGGCGGCTTTCGTCCAGTTCGGTGCAGTGCGGTTGCCCGATGGCGCCACCTCGTTCGACAGTGCCAAGCGCACCGTTCACGTTCGGCTGGATGCAGACGCCGCAGCCGCGTTGCTGGAGCGGTTCGAGACGATGCCGCTGGCGGGACGTCGGCCCCCGGCTTGGGCCGAGCTGCTCGAGGAGCTCGCCAATCAAGAGCGCGGGATCGTCGCTTGTGCGCGACGGACGGAATTGCTCGGCCAGCAGTGCATTCCGTTCGAACCCGAGCCGTTCCGTTTGCGGGTTGCAGGTCTCGCCCAGCGTGCTGTCCTCCAGCCGCTCTACGTGGAGGGGGTACCGACTGACGCCTCCGGCAAGCCCTTGCGCAAGGCACACGTGCGAGTCTTCGAGTCCTCTGACGTGGGGTTGTTGCCCGTCGCGGGCGCGCCGGTCGCGATTGAGGGGTTCGCCGATGGACACCGCGTCGGCTTGGTCAGCAGTGACGACGGGGAGGTGACTTTCGAACACCCCGGTCGAGGTTCGGCACTTTCGGTGAGCTTCGACGTCGACGCGTTGCTCGGGCCCGCGGGGCGCTCGTGGAACGCCGAGCCACTGCGGGTTGCCGCCCGTCCGTTGCAGCACGCGCGCACCGCACTGGTGTCCACCGAACGAGCTCGTGGGGCCAGCTCGTCGACCGCGACGGTCCAGGACGCCGTGGTCGCTGAGCTGCGACGACGTTGGGGGTCAGCGGTTGCCCCGCTGCCCCCGCCCTGGGACGGCCAGGTCCGTGGACGTCACGCGATCGACGCAAAGCTCGCCGCGGCGATCGCCGACGGTCTTCGAGGGGCCTTCGACTACTTGCTGCTCGTTGAATCGGACAGCGAATTCGCGAGCCAAATGGGGCAAGAGCGAGTTTGGTTCGAGGCGCGGGCGAACGTACAGTTCGTCGAGCTGTGGACGGGGCGCACGCTGCAACGTTTCTCAGAGCGCCTGACCGCTTCCGGCATCGGCGAGGAGCGGGCCGAGGCGGCGGCGCGGCGGGATGTGGGCGCCAAGGTAGCGCAACGGCTCGTTTCGAGCGAAGCTCAGCGCGTGGGGGGAACCGGGAGCACCGAGGCGGACTCGGGGGGAAACGCGGGTTTGTCGAGCCGCGGTCTGCTACCACTTTCACTATCGCCTCCCGGCGCAATTGCTGGATTCGGTGAGTGGGGTCGTGCAATGCTCGGCGAGTGTTTGGCAAGGGTCGTCTGCCCATAGTCGGGGTGATGGGGTCGGGGATGGACGAGCATGCGGAGCGTGCCGTCCCTCTCGGTCGTTGGCTCGCCAAGCGCGGGGTGCACCTGCTGACCGGGGCAGGACGAGGTGTGATGGCGTCGGTGAGCAAGGCGTTCTTCGAGACTCCCGACCGACAAGGGCTGGTACTCGGTGTGGTGCCTTGTGAGCCCGGGTCGTCGCGCGCCCGCGCAGGCTATCCGAATCAGTGGGTTGAAGTACCCATCTTCACGCATTTGCCGCTCACCGGTGCGAGCGGCACCGAGGTGGGGTCGCGCAATCACATCAACGTGTTGTCTTCTTCCGTGATCGTCGCATTGCCGGGCGGACAGGGCACGGCGAGCGAAGCATCGTTGGCGGTGCGCTACGGAAAGCCAATCGTCGCGTTCGTTACCGACCACCGCGAGGCAGAGAACCTGCCGAGCCAAGTCCAAACCTGCCGCACGTTGGAAGCGGTGTGCGCGTTCATCGACCAGCGTCTGTTGGGGCATTACCCAGGGCCGGGTCGTCTCTGAGTTGCGGTTTGGGTTGACGCGTTCAATCGCGGCTATCCCGCACGAGGTCGCGAACGCATCAGGGTGGTCGTTGGGTCGTGTCGCACGCCGGGTCACATTCGATCCCCGTTGTCACGTGAACGGTCGAAGATCGACGTTTCCGTTCGGTACGCAAACTCGCGTCAACACGCTGGAGTGTTGCGTTGCCCCGGGTAGAACCCACCCCAGTGCGTTGCGGTGAGGATGCGTGGGCAGTGTCGTCGCTGCGCCGAACCGTATTCGGTGAACCGACTCCCGATACATTCGCGCGTTTCACTGTCGGTGTCTCGACAGGTCGAACGTTCGAGTTACCACCGTCTCACGACGTGGCGTGCACGCGCTGCCGTTTGCCTGTTGAACGTCGAGACCGCGCGAGATCTTTCACTTCTACAGATCTGTGATCGTGTTGCCTGCGATGTGTACTTCGTCCGATGCGTCGGCTCGATGGATATCCTGTCGTGGGCTGCTCAAGTTTCTCGATCACGGTCCGTTGTGGGGCGTGCAGGCGCGAGGCGGGACGAAGAGCTTCCGCGCTTTCGCTCGAGTACACCATGGGCATTTTCTCGAAACTGTTTGGCGGAGACAAAGAAGATTCGCCCGCGCAGCAGGACGGCACCGCGGGAACGGAAGACGAGAAGGGCAAGCTCGATACAGAGGCCGCGCAGCAGACTTCGGAACCTGAACCAACCGAAGCTGAGCCGCGCGAGAAACAAGCTGAAGAAGAGGGCGAACGTCGCAATGCGGAGCCTGCGGTTGCCGACGTGGACGCTCCGGTTGTCGTGGCTGATGCGACTCGGGGTGACGACGCCGCGGTCGAAGCCACACCCGCCAGCAAGGTCGCCGAAACGCCTTCCGTCGAGAGTTATCCACAGGCATCCAGTTCGGCTAGTCGTGCCGCGGTATCCAAGGTCGAGCCGAAGGTGGAGCCAAAGGTCGAGGCCGAGTCCACCCAGCGAGAGGCAAAGAGTTCGGGCAAGAAGGACCTGAAGGCTGTGGAGCCGAAGAAGGCCCCCCCGAGCCGCAAGGCGTCTCGGCCAGCGTCGTCGATGAAGCTGTCTGATGCCATTCGACGTCAACGCACGCGCACGCACCCCGGAGTTGCCCCGCCGGCAAACGGCGGCGATAGCAACGGCGGTTCGACCGGCGACGCGGGGTCAACAGTGACTCCGCCTTCTTCTCGTCGGGGACCCAAGGTCGTCGTTGCGACGAAGTCGCCGGTCCCGCCGCAACCGCCGCCAGCTCAGCCGAAACCCGTCGAGGCGAAAACTCGACAAGCCGCGCCGAAGGAGGCCCCGCAGCAGTCGACAGGCATCACCCCGCCGACGCCCACGCAACTCGATCCCGGGCATATCCGTGCAGTGGAGGTGTTCCGGCTCGATCTTCAATGGGGAAACGCGACGGCTCGTTGGGCGCGCACTTTGCCGTCGCGGGTGGACGCGCTGCGAGACCAAGCCAACGCCCTTGGACGCGATGAACTCGCAGTCGCGTTGGGCGAGCTGTCCTCGGCTTTGGGGCGCGTGCCGCGTCTCGGTTCGACGATCAGCGCCGCCACGCACGAAGAACTGCTCGTGCATTGTGGGCGCGTTCGTGACCAAAGCGACGGTGATCTGCTCGATGAGCAGCGGTTGGCGCGAAACGAGCGATTCGTGCTCGATGCGCTGCTCAGGAGTGCTGCGATTGCTCCCCTGTGCGTCGAGCGCCTGCACAGTCACGGCTTCGTCAGCTTCTCGATGTTCGATGGGGTGGACCCAGCTGCGCTCGCGTCGCGCACCGGCATCGAAACCGGTGCCGCGGTGCGCGTCGCTGACGTGGTGCGCGAGTTTCTCGCGACGCGCGGTGAGAAGCTGTGTGAGCTGGCGGGCGCCGACCTGTCGGAGGCGTTGCTGCCCCTCGTCGAGAACCTGCAACAGCTCGATAGCGATTTCTCGGCGGCGTGCGACGCTGACGATCCCAAGCGCAAGCGTGACGCGCGGCGCCAACGAGCCGATCGTGTGCACGACATTGCATTGACGTTGGCGCAGCTGGGCTGCGCGCCGATGTTGAACGAATTGGAGCCCCTGTGCGTTCGCAGCAAGGTCGACACGCTGCGAAAGTGGATAGCCAGCGAAAGTCGATGAAACGACGGAGTTGACGTATGGAGAAGATGACCCGTTCACTGCTCGAGACTCGGGCTCGACAAGGCTTGGACCTGACTCGTGCCGAACTCGCCGGTTTGGATCTGGAAGGTGCCGATCTCAAAGGCGCAAAACTCGAGCGGGCTGACTTGCGCGGCGCCAAGCTCATGGGGGCGAACCTTTCGGGTGCCGACCTGTCTGGCGCGTTCATGCGCGAGGCCTATCTCAAAGACGCGAACCTGAGCGACGCGAAACTGGCCAAGGCGGATCTCGACGGCGCAAACCTACAAGGCGCGGACATTCGTCGTGCAGACTTGACGCGTGCCAATCTCGAAGGTGCTGATCTGCAGCAAGCCGATCTCACCGGTGCTCGCTTGATCTACGCACAGCTCGACTCCGCAAACTTGACGTTGGCGAAGCTGGCCGGAGCCAATCTGAGTCAAGCGGATCTGAGCCACAGCCGCCTCGACGCGGTCGTTGCCAAGGGGATCCGCGCAGCACGCGCCTACTTCGTCGAGGCGATCCTTTCAGAAGCCGATTTCGAGGATGCGGTTCTGGACGAAGCAGACATGCGGGCCTGCAAGGCGGGCAAGGTCAGGCTCGTCAACGCATCCATGGTCGAGGCAGACTTGACCGATGCGGTGCTCGACGGTGCGGCGCTCAATGGCGCTGACATTCGTCGCGTGCTGTGTTCAGGGGCACGGCTCGACGACGCCGACATCAGTGGTGCGAAAGTCTTCGGGCTGAACTTCGGTTTGAAATGGCCGGACGGCGTGCGCGGCGACTGGGTCGACGCGAGCCGCGGCGCAAACGGCATCCGGTCATCGCTGATCGACTTTCGCGAAGAGCTGTTTCGACCGGCTTCGATCCCGCCAAAGCTCAAACGCTGCATCGGCCCGGGTGACGTGGTCAAGTACGCCGACCTGACCTTCGAGGAATCAGTGGAGGTCCTCGTCGAAGGGCATCTCGTCAGTTGTGTGCTGCGTCTCGGTAGAGGAGCCCAGCTGACGTTGGGCCCTCAGGGCACGATGGAATCATGCAAGGTGCGAGGCGGCCGCGTGAGGATCGATGGTCGCTTCCTAAACGCCGACGAGGTGGGGCTCGACGGACCGAGTGAACTCGTCGTGACCGATTCGGGAGCCGTCGCAACGAAACTGACCCAACCCAGAAATCGCACGCGCTTTGCCTTCTCGAAGGGGTGTCGGCTCCGCCTGCACCTAGACAATCCAGGAACATCAAACGAGGAATGAACAGATGAACGACACCACTGCCAAAAAGACGCTCGTCGAAGAGGGGACGGAGCTCACCGGGACGCTCAAGTCGACGTGTCCAGTCGTTGTGAATGGAACCATCGACGGCGAGTTCGCCGCGCCCGAGCTTACCGTGACCAGCTCCGGTGCTGTGCTCGGAACGATCAAGGTCGACAAGTTGAAGTCCGAGGGCACGCTGTCAGGTGACATCGAAGCCGGGGACGTCTACCTGGCCGGCGCGGTCAAGTCCAACACGATCATCAAAGCGAGCTCGCTCGAGGTCAAGCTGTCCGCTGAACGCGGCAAGCTCGAAGTGACGTTTGGCGAATGCATGCTCGATGTCGGCGATGAGCCCAGTGCATCGAGTGGTGAAGGTAGCGAACGCCCCAATAGCGGCGGTGGATTCGGATTCCCCCGTCCCGAGGGGAATGGCGGGTTGTGGAACAAGCCCGCCGAGGACGCGCCGCCCACCAGCTCGCCGCCCAACGGTGTGCGCGACAGCGTTGCGCCTCCTGGCTGAACACTCAGGATTGAACTGGATCGTCACCAGCAACGTGCCAAGGCTTCCAATGAATGGCCTTGGCACGTGAGTCTGGGGCGATGCTCACCGTTCGTAGGAGGGAACGGTGAGCGTAGGTCAGGGGTACGGGGCGACTTTCAGTCGTCGACGTCGAATTTGACGCGCAGATTGAAGCCCTCACTCGCGTTGAGGCCGAGGAAGCGTTGCGTGGCTTCTCCGCGCGCGCCAGCGAACTCGCCAGCGCCGCCAGTGACCGGTCGAAGCCAGGGCACGTCGACTTCCGCGCTCTCGAAGCCTTCGTTGACGAGGCTTCCACGACTCTCCTTCTCGGGGCCGTAGCCCGGTTTGTCGTAGAAGTTCCAGAACTGGGTGGTCACGACCATGGCCCCGCTCTCCGTGTGAGCGCCGTCACCCACCATGTAGCCGCGACAGGTCCATTCGCCGAGAACCTCTTTGGGTGCTGGTGGTTCGCCCTTGGCGTTGGTACCGTCGTGCTCGTCGAGATAGCCGGCTGGATAGATGTAGCCTTGGGTAATGAACGGGTTGCCGTAGGCCGGCAGCCCGTCGTCGAACACGGGTTCTGGTGCAAAGCTGAACCGGTTCATGTTTTCCGAGACGTCGAACTCGAGCTTCGGGCTCACGGCGTCATTCTGGTCGAGCACGTCCTCCATTTGCTCGGGGGTCTTTGCTTCTTCGCAGCCGACGCTGACGAGGAAGACTGCGAAGAGGAACGAGGCGTGTCGACGGGTCCGGGAGTTGTCGTGCATGAGTTGATCCTTGTGGGTTGATGGGCGGTCACTTGTTCAGGACGTAGTATCGATTCTGTTGATCGTGCGGCAGCACGTGCTCGGTGATGCGACTGAAACCCGCGGCGTGCAGCATCTTCAGTGCCTGTTGGCGCCCCCACATCGTGCCCAACCCGAGGCCTCCTCGCGCGAGCGAAACGGTCATGCAGTGCATCGTCGAGATGGTGTACAGGAACGTGCCGAGCGGGTGTTCGATGTTGTCGCGCACGTGGCTCGACGCGTCGATGTCTTGCATCAGGTAGCAACCGTTAGGGCGCAAAGCTGTGTGGATGTTGCGCAGGACGACGTCAGGTCGGGCCTGGTCGTGGATCGCGTCGAACGTTGCGATGAAATCGAAGCTATCGGCGAGCGCGAGCTTTTCGGCATCGAGCTGTTCGAAGCGCACGTTTGACAATGCCTTCTGTCGTGCTGCTTCGGTTGCCTCGGCGATGGGGGCCTCGCACAAGTCGTAGCCCGTGAAGCGACTTCGAGGGTAACGTTCCGCCATCTCCAACAAGGCAAGACCTCGACCGCAGCCCAGGTCGAGCACGTCGATGCCTGCTTGCAGGCGATCGACGAGCCCGTCTGCCAAAGGCAAGATGTGGTCGAAAAGTGACGTCAACACGCTTTGGCCGCTGTCTTCGGCCATGATGTCGTGAAAGCGTTCGAAAGCGTCGTAGTCGAGTCCGCCGCCTCGTCGAAAGCAATTCAAGATGCCCTGTTCGACCCGACCGAACATGGCAACGTACTGGGTGAACCCTGCCATGTTGTCCGAACCACCTTGCTTGGTCAGGAACGGGCGGTGGGCTGGCGGAAGGCTGTACTGGGTGGAGGTCGCGTCGACTTCGACGACGCGCGCGCACACGAGCGCGCCGAGCCATTCGCGCACATAGCGTTCGTTCAAGCCGGCGCGTGCGGCCAGTTCGTGGCTGGTCGCGTGCTGCACCTCGGCCAGCGCTTCGAACAAGCCCGTTTGATGACCGATTGAGATCATCACGGCGAGCGAACCCCCGTTGAGGGCGCTGAGCATCACTTGGGCAAACTGCTCGCCGGTATCGACGTCGACTGTATGGGCGTTACACATTGGGATCTCCAGGGCTGAGCCGACCCTCGGCCGGCGCAGTTCGGACGTGCCAACGAGTGGAACGTCGTTCCGCGCTGGCGAGGGACCGCGTTCCCCATGCGAGCATCTTCCGTACTGCCTCCCTCGATGAGTACCCGGTACGTGGCCGAACCGCGGGTTCGAGCGCGAAACTCGCGAGCGGAACGGTGTTCCGCTTCCGTTGTCGGTGCGGCCCTGGCGTTAACCCATGGGTCGGTCAATGAGCACGACGCGCTGAAGCCCGCACGTTTGTGTGACTGTCGCGACGGGCGTTGCCGCGTCGTATTCAATGCAGCTACTCGCGCTCCAAGCTGAGGACCCTCGAGATGGGAACTGGATTGTGGTCGAGACGTTGAGCCCTGCGGTCACTCGCGTCTCGAACGGGGGCGTGCAGTTGCCGGCCGGCGCGTCACGCCGAATGGGAGTCGTTGCTACGCGATGCGTGAGCGGTGGCCGTCGCGAGTGCCGTACAGCGTGTGTGGTTTCTAGCGTGCTCCAACAAGCCACAGCGGTCGTGCATTTTGGTGAGCTCAGCGAATGGGAGCGCGTCCGCCAGATCGCGCCCGCGCGTCGCGGAATCGCGCCCACGTCGTGGACTAATCGTCTCGTTGCGGGTAGTCAGCAGACGGGCAGTCGACCCCCGGGCTCATGCGCACGGATTCCGGGAGTTCGTGGGATCGGTTTGGATCCGATGGTGGCATCCACGCATGTGGCTAGGCACATACCGTTCGAATTTGGGAAGTGCTGCTGCAGGAGTCTGAAGATATGAGAATTCAACGCAAACTTGGGCATTGGCTGACTTCGGCGGGGGCGGCAGCTGGCCACGGCACCAAGGCGGGGCGCCTGTTCCCGTTGGTTCTGCTCAGCACCGGCCTCGGCGCCTCGGTTTGCGGCTGTATTGAGTCGAACGGCAGCGGCGCGCAGGCAGTGACGACCCCAGGTCCATCTGACACGGTTCCCGCGCCGAGCAGCCCGACGGATCCGTCAGCGACTGGCCCTAGCCAGACGTCGCCGCTTCCGACGGCGCAGCCCTCGCAGACGATGCCCGTTGGCCCGACCGGGACGGTCGCGCCAACCCCCGAAGGTTCTCAGCCCGGACCAACGGGGTCGACGGTGGGGCCGGATCCCGGCGCCGGTGGCGCGCCATCGCCCTCCAATCCGATGCCGGCCGCAGGCGGAGCCGGTGGTACGGGACCGATGGGCAGCGGGGGTTCGGTGAGCGCCGGTGGCGTAGGCGGAGCCGGTGGCGCAGGCGGAGCCGGCGGAACGGATGTTGGTGGTGGGTTTACGACCTGTCCCGCCCCGACCGAGGACTGGACTTCAAAGCCCGTCACGGTGTTCAACGACGACGGTGCCTGGACCTGGTACTCCGACGAGCGCGCGGTGGTCGATCCGGTCAATCGCAAGATCATCGTGGGGTCCGACGCCAACGGCGGTAACCGCAATGGCAACGTCGACGCGGTGATCTACGACGTCGACACGGGGATGAGCTCCCCCGTGCATGCACTGGGTGATCTCGACCCGGACGATCACAACACGGCCGCCTTTCTCGTCAAGCCGGGCGGCGGCTACCTGGCGTTCTGGGCGGGCCACAACCAGAACTGCAACAGCTACTTCAGCAACTACGACAACGGCTCTTGGGCGCCGTCGCAGACGTTCGATTGGGCACCGCGCGGCTGCCCCTGGACGTTCAACGGCAATCAGCGGTCGGTCACGTACAACAATCTGTGGGCGATGACTGCCGAAGGCCCGGAGACCATCTACAATTTCGTTCGATCGATCGATACCAGCCCCAACTTCCTGATCTCGAACGACAATGGTGCGACGTGGAATTATGGCGGACGCCTGACGTCGACCCCCGGCGCCGGCTACGTCGCCGGATACTACAAGTACTGGGGCAACAACGTCGATCGAATCGACTTCTTCGCGACCGAGGCACACCCGCGCGACCAAGACAACAACCTGTTCCACGGTTACGTCAAGGGTGGCAAATCTTACGACTCGATGGACAATGTCGTCGATGACGACATCACGGACGGCAATGCCCCGGACATTCCCGAGTTCACGACGGTGTTCAGCACCGGATCGAACCTGGGCGACGTGACACTGAACCACATGTGGAACGCAGATCTGATGAGCTACGATGGCGGCACCGTCGCGGCGATCTTCACCGGGCGCAACGCGGCTCAGTCGGACATCCGCGCGGACCACCGTTTCGGATACGCGCGTTTCGACGGCGCGTCGTGGAAGAACACTTACCTCGGCCACACCGGACCGAACCTCTACTACGACGAAGAGGACTACACCGGGTTGGGCGCTCTGCACCCGAACGATCCTCGGGTGATCTTCATTTCTACGACCATTGATCCGCGCGACGACTCGACCGATCTCGGCCACCACGAGATCTTCATGGGAACGACTTGTGACGAAGGTGCGACGTTCAGTTGGGTGCCCGTGACCCAGGGCTCGAACGTCGACAACGTCCGTCCGATCGTGCCGCTGTGGGATGAGCACAACATGGTTCTGCTCTGGTTCCGCGGGACGTACGATACGGCACAGCAGTACGACGAAGAAGTGGTCGGTATCGTCATCACCGATCAGTGAGACCTTACCGGGTCGATTCGTTCCCCGCCGTGCGGAGTCGAGACGCGTGCCACCTTGGTTGGCCGCGTCTCGATTCGAATGCTGCATGACCCAAGTCCACGCCGATCCTGTTTGGTTTCGAACAGTGGGAAGCAGTGCTCATTGTGCGCGATGGCGGTGAGCTGATTCAGAGCGGGGCGGGGGCGTAGTCGAGGTAGCCCGCCGGTCCCGGCGTGTAGAACGTCGATGGATCGGGGGTGGCGAGCGGCACACCCCGAGTCAGGCGTTGCACGAAGTCCGGGTTGGCGATGAACGGTCTGCCGAACGAGATCAAGTCAGCGCTGCCGTTGGCGAGTGTCGAGGTGGCACGTTCTGGGTCGTAGCCCCCGTTGCGGATCAGGGTACCGTCGAACTGATCACGAATTGCGGCCAACGCCCGATGGTACTGCTCATTCGCGTTGTCTATGACGTGCAGGTACAATACCCCCCGCAGCGCGCGGGCGACACTGTCGTATTGCTCGACGACGGCGTCATGTTCGGGGAGATCGTTGAACGTGTTGAACGGTGACAACCGCACGCCGACACGCGTCGAACCGATTTCCTCGGCGACTTGCTGGGCGACCTCGGCAACGAAACGCGTTCGCGCGTCGGTGCTTCCCCCGTAGCCGTCCGTGCGTCGGTTCGTGTGAGGGTGAAGGAACTGTTCCAGCAGGTAGCCGTTAGCTGCGTGCAGCTCGACGCCGTCGAAGCCTGCGTCGATGGCATGGCGCGCCGCGATGACAAACTCGCGGCGCGTCGATTCGACTTGTGCTTCCGTCATCGCGGTTGGTCTTGGCATTGGCTGAAGGCCCGCGTCGTCGGTGTACATCTGCCCGCCTGCCGCGACCGCGCTGGGGGCCAGTACTCTTGCGTCGGGAGGCAAATTTGCTGGATGAGCGATGCGTCCCGTGTGCATCAGCTGCGCGAAAATGCGTCCGCCTGCGTCGTGGACGGCCTGGGTGACGCCCCGCCACCCGGCGACTTGCTCTTTCGAGAACAGGCCCGGGATGCGTGCGTAGCCGAGCCCATTGGGCGAGGGGGCGATGCCTTCGGTGATGAGCAGACCGGCTTCGGCGCGCTGCGCGTAGTAGTCGCGCATGAGGTCGTTGGGGATGCCGCCGATGGCGCGGCTGCGTGTCATTGGAGCCATGACGATCCGGTTGGGCAGCTCGAGCTCACCCAGGCGATAGTTCGAGAACAGGTTCATTGGACCACTCCTTGGTAACGGGGTCGTCGGAGAACTTGGCGCGCCTGACTGATGTGGACAATAGTTTGAAAACGGACATACTGTCCTCAAATGAGGACAATGCGACACGCCGATCCGAACGACGTCCTGGCGTTTCTAGCGGTCGTCGAACACGGCGGGTTCCGAGGCGCCGCGCGCGAGTTGGGCATTTCCAAGTCTGCGTTGAGCCAACGGGTCGCGGCGCTCGAAGGTCACCTGCAAGTGCAACTTCTCGCGCGGACGACGCGCAGCGTGAAACTCACGGACATCGGCGCCAGCTTTCAACGCGAAGTCGCGCCGGCGATCGCGTCACTGCGTGACGCGGAGGCGTTGGTGGCTCGCTTGCAAGCGCATCCCACCGGACAGTTGCGGCTGACCGCGCCGGTCGAGCTCGGGCAGGGGCTGTTCGGTGACGTGCTCGCGATTTACGGTGCCCGCTATCCCGATGTGCGGGTTCAAGTGGACTTGACTGACCGACACGTGAACCTGATTGAAGAGGGCTACGATTTGGCGTTGCGGATTGGGCCGTTGAGCGACTCTCGCTTGATTGTTCGCAAGCTCGGTTCAGGGCAAGAGATGGGCGTATTCGCCAGCCCTCAGTACTTCAAACGCCGTGGGCGACCGCAGGTTCCCGGTGAACTGAGCGGCCATGCTTGTTTGGTGATGACCAGCTCTCGGGCGCCAGCGACCTGGTCGTTCGTCGAGGGGCGGAGATCCAAGAATGTACACATCACGCCCTATCTGTCGGTGAACAGCTTCCAAGTGCTGCGAGCGTTGGCGATCGCCGGGCTCGGCGTAGCCAGACTTCCAGTCAGCGCAGCAAGGAGCGCGGTGAAAGGCAAACAGCTGTGCGAAGCACTCGAGCCGTTTGCTCCGCCGCCTCTGCAGCCGCTCCTCGTGTACCCTGAAGCCCGCCACGTCTCTTCGGCGCTGCGGGCCATGATCGATCTGCTGGTCGAACGGTTCGAGCGCGGCTGGAGCAGCGTGCCGACGATTGGAACCAGCTGAGCAGTCCAGCGCGGTGCGCACGCTACTGCCGTGCGCTCATCAGTCGTTCCGCGAGAGCGTTGACGAATGGACGATAGCCGTAGTCCTCAGAGTCGGGATCTGCCTCGTCCTTGGTGCAGATGGACCCCACGACTGCATTGGGCCCCCAGGTGCTCATCACCTGCAATTGGCGAATGCTTGGGTACGCTTTGAAGCGCTGCTGCTGCGCGCCGTACTCTCCGTTGGGTGCTTGGCACAGTGGATTGGCGCGCGCGTCATCGCCGTAGTCGGTGCATTCGCAACTCGGGGGCTCCTGCCCCGCGTCAGCCAGGGCTCGGTACTCCTCGGGAGAGGGGCATTCTCTGGGCTGCGTCAGCGCCGCGGTACAGGCGTACTGCAGGTCCTCGTTGTTCGTGACCCATTCGTGGCCGTTGATGCTGTTGGCCCCGAACCCTGACGTCGATGGCGCGGTCGCTTCACCGGTTGCCGGGTTGACGCCTTGGCGGGGAGTGATGCTCTCGACCATCAGCGGATCTGTCGGGGTTGGTGTGCTGGAAAGTGGGTCAATGCCGATCAGCCAATCCCATGTCAGTCGCTCATCGGCCGGAGCGCTCGGATCTGCCGATCGCAGCACCAGGGGGTCGGCGGGATCGGCCGAGATGGCGACGTCTTGCCAGGGAACGCCGACCAACCCCGTGACGAACACGTTGCCCCCGGTACGTCGCGGACCGAGTGGCATCCCGTCGACCTCCCGGGTGTCGTACAGCGGATTGTTCACCACACCAGCACCGTCGGGGCATGAGGCATCGTCTCGCGGATCGAGATCCGGCGCAAAGGGGCACAGCTTCGAGTAGCGCAGAGCATTGACGTAGCGTTCCACCGGGTACAGGTGATCGACACCAAATCGCTCCTTCTGATGAAAGCAGCGCAGGTTCGGATGGTCTTGTGTTCCATCCGATGCGTAGCGTCGTTCGCTCTCACAGCCCGCAGATACGGCGTCGCCGTTCTCGTTGATGGCCGTTGGGCAGCCATTGGGTGCAGTAGCTAGTCCGCACGAGACGCAGCATTCGTGGTTGGGGCCATAGGCTGGGTCACTACAGGCGCTGGCGGCCCGAAACGCGACGTTGAACCCGCCGTCATCGTTCACTGTTTGCGCCAAGCGCCAGCTCTGTCCATTTGCGACGAACGAGCAATCGTTTTCGTCAGTGAGCATGACCACGGCAACCGTCGAGCCGGGCCGAAGGAACTGTTCTCGTTGATTGAGGAGGATCTTGTCCACCAACTGGTTGCCTTCGGGATCCGTTTCTGGCCCCGAACACAGGTTGTTGGTATCTGCGGCGTTGCACGGGCGGCGAACGATCTTGGTGTACGGGTATGGCTCGATCAAGAACCGATACCAGGCTTCGAGGCTTGCCTCCCAACCGCACCCATATTCACCCGCTCCCGTTACCTGATCTGCGAAGGCACTGCTGACCGATTGCTCGTTGCCGGAGCCGTTGTTCCAACTGAGGAAATCCGCAATCCCTGCACGCGCTGGACGCCCGAGCAGATGGGCCATGTCGACGTTCTGCTCGCCATTGGTCTGTCCCGTGTCACTGCAGTCGCTGGCCGCGCCGTAGCCACCGAGGCTAGTCGTGATCACGCCCACGTTGACGGTGACGAAGCCGGTGCTCGTAAGACGGTTCACGAGCTGGGGTACCGCCTCGGCGAAGACTTGCTGCTTGTCGGCCATGTTTCGTGAGTTGTCGACGACGAGCAGCAGGTCGAGCATCGAGTTCGCCGAGTCTTCGGTGGCCTCGCCAGGGACCATGATCTGCGGTTCTCGATCGATGCCTGGCTTCGCGCCGGCATCCTGCTCGGGTGTACCCATCACTTCACGGCCAGGTGGGTCATCAGTCGTCGAGTCTTCGTCGGACGAAGGCGCGGCTTCGTCGTCGGTCGTTTCCTCTTTGTCGACTGCTGCGTCCGTGCCGTCAGTGGAAGGGCGTCCCTTCTGCGTTCCCCCGTCGATCGCAGTCGACTCGAACGGCGTATCCTCTTCGCCGCAAATCGCCTTGGGCTTGGTATCGCTGCAACCGAGAGATGCCACGCTCAAGCACTCTGCGTCGCTGCTGACGTCGCTGCAGTCGTTGTCGGACTGGCAGCTGACGGTGCAGGCGCCACACAGGCAACTGCCTTCGTCACAGTCGGAGTCTGACGCGCAGCGCGCGAGCCAGTTGGTTTCGCTGCTGGTGCCGCCGTTCGACTCCGCGCGGCCTCCGCATGCGACCACCAAGGCAGCGCCGAACAGGCCCTTTGCGATCCACGCCCAAGTCCGCGCTTGGGGCGCGCCCAGCCATCCTACCCACTTCGTTTGCATGTGTCCTCTGTTTCCCTGTTCCTGATCCGGTTGCCGCAATTGCTCTGTCGCGTCATTCGAGCTCGCCCTGGCTCAATGCTGGTTCGAGTAGTGTCTGACCGACGTAGGCGATCACTCGGGTCATCGTTTCTTTGGGCGGTGCGTGTTGCTGATTGTGGGCGTCGAGCCGCTGCCGCATGTCGACCGCTTGCTCCCGAACCCTACCCAAAAAGCCCATCACCTCTGCGTGCATGGGGTGACCGTCCCAGATCCAGAAGTTGTATGTGCTGCCCCCGACGACCTCGCGCAGGTCGGCTCGCTTGGCGAGCTGCAGCTTGGTGGAAATGGCGGTGACGATGGCTTGAAAGTGATCGAACACCGATGCCTCCCAGCCGTGACTCGCGCCGGGAAGAATCAAGCAGCCGTCGCACGAGTAATGGCGCAGGTCGCCAGTCTCGGTCCTCGTCACCTTGCCTTCAGCCACCAGCCGCGTGAGCGCTTTCTCGATGTCGTCGGCTTCTGCTGGGACTACTTGTTTGATCTGCTCCGCGGTCGCGGGTCCGACGCGATTGACGGCGACCCAGAGCAGGTTCGCGAGTCCTTCGCCATCATCGTCTTTCTCTGGTAGTTGCACTTCTTCGGGTGATGCAGCTCGCAGCGTCGTGCGCGTGCCTCGCCCCGTGCGGAACACCAAGCCGCTGTCCACCAGGTCGTTCAATACGCCGCGAACTGTCAGGTGGTCGTCGTTTCGGAAGCGCTGTTGCACGTCGTTCTGCAGTACGGTTCCGCGTTCTTGGATGAACTCGAGCACCGCCTCCCACAGGGAGCGACCAGCGTACGTACTGCTCTCCTCCAACCGTCGCACTCGGTCGTGGTAGGTGCGCAATGCCATCCCAAACATGTCGGCGATCACCTTGTTGCCGACACCTTGTTCCTTCAGTTCGCGAACGAGGCTGATGAACACTTGGTTCGCCGTGTGCGCGAGAGATGGTCGGCCACCACCGGCGGTCGCCAGTTGCGCGATGAGCACGGTCGTTTGACGGACGATGCTGTCGATCAGCAAGTTGACGTTCATCGTGTGATGTTTTGGTCGACGCCACACGGTCGGGGAAGTGCGAGAACGCGCATGCCCGTTTGTTTATTGAATTCAGCCTCTTGGAGGGTCGTGCCCACGGTGAGACGAGGCGTGAGGATTGATCCGTTGGGTTGTAACGGGGGTTACCCCAGTCGCGAACTCCCTGCGAAACGGATGTGCGGCAAGCAGCGTTCGCCTCGTTCCGCTGAATGCGTGAGCACAGGTGAGCACGAATCGTCGGGCCGTTTTTCAGGCCCCCCGTTGGGGTGAGGCCCGAAGACCGCCCCGTTGCAGTCGTTTTCTCGACTCCGCTCTTTGCTACATCGAATGAGAGTTCGCGATTCGCGAACGCTCACTTGGCGCTTTGCCCCCGAGAACGGGTGATCAATTCCCCCAAGCCCCAGTTGGGGACCAGTGGGGTGCGGGCTTGGCAAATCGCTCTCACGACCCCTGCGGGAGTTACCTTGCGGCGGCTTCGCGGTTGACGGGTTTGCTATGGGCTAGCAGGCGTCGACGTCGCGGGGGGTCTGGGGGCAACTGGCGCGGCCTTGGGTGGGACTGGTGCGGCGGGCGGTGCAACCGGTTGCGTCGGCGCTATCGGCTTGGGTGCGGGGGCAGGAACCGGCTTGGGGGTTGTGGCCGGTGCGGGCGTGCTCGACGCGGCGGGTGCCGGAGGTTTGGGTGACGGGCTGGTCGCCGGGGCTGTGTTTTTGGGCGCTGGTGCCGTCTTGGGCGCGCTTGTCGCTGGTGCTGGAAACGCTGTGGGCGCCGGAGCTGGCGCCGCGGACTCCACCGGCGGCGGGGCGCTCGGAGCCATGGGCTTGGGCTTGGGGTGCCACTTGGCCGTTGGTGGTTTTGCTACGGGCTTGGGAGGTTCCGGTTTTGGGTCAGCGGTCGTTGCTGGGCTCAGCTCAGGCGTCGCATCGGAGGTATCCGTGGGTGCTGGAGTCGGCTCTACGGGTGGTGTGGTCGCGGCCGTCGCGCGTGCGGGCGGTGCGGGGTCTGAGGGTGCAATCTGAGTCTTTGGCTGGACCGGTTGCGTTTCGGCAGTGACGTTCGGCGTCGAGGGCTTCGGCTTCTTCTCCGCGCGGTTGAGCCAGAACAGACCCAGTGCCAAGGCCGCCACGAGCAACACCAGCCAGACCGTGCGCGAGCCGCCCTTGGGCGCTTGGCTCGCGGCGCGTTTGACCGGAGGCGTGGTCACTAGTTGCGAGATCGGTGCCTGTTCTTCCGGTGGCGGCTTGGGCGCAGCTGCGGGGCGCGACGACTGGCGGGGCGCAGGAATGCTTGCGTAGCGGAACTTCTTCTTCTTTTTCTTCTCGTTCTTGCGTTTGCCTTTGCCCTTGCGCTTGGAGGTGGGACCGCTCCCGGTACGATCACTCGTCGCGGCATCATCCACGACTTCCATCTCCTCTACGTCGTCGTCGCCGTCGTCCTGCTGATCGTCGCTGGCGTCGTCGTGTTCGCCTCCCCCAGCCTGCCCGCCGTCGTCGTTGGCCGTCGTCGCTTCCCTTGCGGGAACGGACGACGAGGCCCCGGCTTCTTGTTGATCTCCACTCGCTGTCGCCGTCGACCCCTCTTCTTCAGTTGGCGTCGGCGAATCGTCTGTTGCGGCTGGGCCTGCGGCGTCCGCATTCGAACCGTCTGTTGCGCCGTCGTGTGGTCGCGCGCTTGCTGCTTTGCTGTTTTCGCCATCCGACGCGGCGGGCGCCGCCGAGTCGCGAGGTGCGGCCGGAACGACAGCCGTGCGAGCTGCGGACAAATGCTGACTGCCGGTTGGGAGCGTGACGCGCTCGTCGTCTTCGTTTGCTTCGGATGGCCGCAGGCTGCCCATCGCATGTTTGAGCAATTCGGTAGACTGGCTGAGCATGTCGCTTGCTGGCGGTGGGCGGCTGCTCGAGCGGTCGTCTTGACTACCGACGACATTTGGCGGCGGTTCCGAGACGGTCAACCCCTGCTCCGCGGCCCCCTCTTCGAACGAGCCGGGCGGCTTGGA
Organism: Deltaproteobacteria bacterium; assembly: GCA_003235365.1. Classification (GTDB taxonomy): domain Bacteria; phylum Myxococcota_A; class Polyangia; order Polyangiales; family Polyangiaceae; genus SZUA-265. Next base: position 1,320 of record QJWJ01000363.1, on the reverse strand, counting down.
ACGAGTCGCGACGAGCCGTTCGATCATCGAGACCGATTCATCGTCGATCTTGATGAACTTGACGCCCATGCCGGAAGGTCGCTCTTGACCTCGATCCTTCTCGCGCCGCCAGGTGACACGACCGACTCCAGTCATCACCTGTTGCTCTTCGCCGATGCGGACCTCGAACTTGATCAACGTACCGGTGGGGAACGGTGAGGGCGTGCGGATGAAGAGGCCCCCGCGGCTGACGTCGTAGGAGTGATTCTCCACGAACTCCGCGACGGTGGCGCTCTTGTAGCGCACCGTCATGCTGAGGATCTTGGCGCGGGGGTCTCTGCGGCTTTCCTTGCTCATAGTGCGATCTGCGGATCGTGAGGCAGCGAGAATGGTGCGACCTAGGCTTACACGAGTGGCAGCCCGCACGGATGGTAGCCCGGTAGGCATGCGGATTCCCACCCCAAAAACCGTTTCGGGACCCAATCCGCGGGTGTTTGGGGGCGGTGGTAGAAACCGTGATACGTTCAACTGACATGGCCACAGGTTCGTTTCGGGCGTTTGAGCGTCGCGTCGTGCATCTGCCCGCAACTGTCTCGGTGCTTGGAGAACCAGCGGAGCCTGTCCGCTTGGTCAACCTCAGCCTGGCGGGGGCCTGCCTACAAGTCGCGACGCCGCTGGAACCGGGCATACCGATTCGCTTGGAGGTCAACGCGCCCGATCTGTGGGACCCACTCAAGTTGCCGGCTAAGGTTGTCTGGCTCGACAAGGTGGACGATGGCTATCGAGCGGGGGTCCAGTTCCAGTACGACAACGCCAAGCTCGCCGGATGGCTCCTCGACATATTGACGCCAGAGGCGTACGCCTGATCGACGAAGGTCGCGATGAACCACATCGCGTGGTGTTTCACGTTCGCATCGCGGTCTCGAACCCGATGTGAGTTGGCCGTAGGACCGCGATGCCCTCCGTCGGGCCTCCCAAGAGGGCTGAAGCGCGACACGACCGTAAACTTTTCGAGCGCCATCCAGGCGATGCCCGTTGCGAGTCGGTGCCTCTGCGCGGGCGCAATTGGGTCGTGCCGCCCTGGCGGCTCGGCGCCGGATGCTTCCGCCAGAATCGCGAATCGACTGCGGCGTCGCCCGCCCGATTCGGACCACGCACAGCAACGCGCCGTGACTCGCCGGCCCGGTCACAACGACCGGCAATTCGCATTGTCATTTGGCCCCCGGCGAACTAGAACACCCCCCCGCTCGGAATCGGACGGGAAACGCGCCCGTAGCTCAGCTGGATAGAGCGTCGGCCTCCGGAGCCGAAGGTCGAAGGTTCGAATCCTTCCGGGCGCGC